>NZ_JBEWSZ010000001.1:0-300278 GCF_040537815.1 Mesorhizobium shangrilense | reverse complement strand
AATGCCAGCATCGAATGCTGCGATCGCCACACCGGCCAGAACCGGCTGGCGTTGCGCGCGATCTCCGCCGACGGCCAGCTGCGCGAATTCACCTTCGAGGACCTCCGGGACATGTCCGCGCGCGTCGGCAACGTGCTGAAAGCGGCGGGCGTCGGCCCCGGCGATGTCGTGGCCGGCATGCTGCCGCGCATTCCCGAACTGCTGGCGGTCATTCTCGGCACCTGGCGGATCGGCGCGGTCTATCAGCCGCTGTTCACCGCCTTCGGCCCGAAAGCCATCGACCACCGGCTGAAGACCAGCGGCGCCAGGCTCGTCGTCACCAACACCGCCAATCGCAGCAAGCTCGACGAGGTGGAGGACTGTCCTCGGGTGGCGACCATCCTTTCCCCCAGCGAAGCCTTGCCGGCCGGCGACATCGATTTCCGCGCCGCGTTCGCCGCGGCCTCGCCCTATTGCGAGCCGACGCTACGCAGGGGCGACGACCTGTTCATGATGATGTCGACCTCGGGCACCACCGGTTTCCCGAAGGGCGTGCCCGTGCCGCTTCGCGCGCTGCTGGCCTTCGGCGCCTATATGCGCGATGCCATCGGTCTGCGTCCCGACGATATCTTCTGGAACATCGCCGATCCCGGCTGGGCCTATGGCCTCTACTACGCCATCACCGGGCCCCTGCTGCTCGGCATCGCGACGACACTCCACGAGGGTGCCTTCACCGCCAACAGCACCTACGACATCATCGAGCGGCTGGGCGTCACCAGCCTTGCCGGTTCGCCCACCGCCTTCCGCCTGCTGCTGGCAGGGGGGCCGCAGGCCGCCGCACGCGTCAAGGGGCGGCTGCGAGTCGTCAGCAGCGCCGGCGAACCGCTCAATCCGGAAGTGATCCGCTGGTTCGACGCCCACCTCGCCGCCCCCATCCACGACCATTACGGCCAGACCGAGAACGGCATGATGGTCAACAACCATCACGGCCTGTCGCACAAGGTGCGTCCGGGCTCGGCCGGCTTTGCCATGCCGGGCTACCGCATCGTCGTGCTGGACGACGCCGGGCGGGAACTCGGCCCCAACCAGCCGGGCATCCTCGCCGTCGACATCGCCAACTCGCCGCTGCGCTGGTTCAACGGCTATCACAAGGCGGAAACCCCCGCCATCTCGGGCGGCTACTACCGCAGCGGCGACACGGTGGAGCTGGAGCCGGACGGCTCCATCAGCTTCATCGGCCGGGCCGACGACGTCATCACCTCGTCCGGCTATCGCATCGGGCCGTTCGACGTTGAAAGCGCGCTGATCGAGCATCCCGCGGTGAATGAGGCAGCCGTCGTCGGCGTGCCCGATCCGCAACGCACCGAAATCGTCAAGGCCTTCGTGGTGCTGTCGCCCAGCCACCAAGCCAGCGAGGCGCTCGCCGAGGAACTGGCACAGCATGTGAAAAAGCGGCTCTCGGCTCATGCCTATCCACGCGAGATCGATTTCGTCTCGGAGCTGCCGAAGACGCCGAGCGGCAAGATCCAGCGGTTCCTGCTGAGGAAGGCGGAAGTGGAGAAGCGGAAGCAGACCTGAAGCAGGCCGGGAAAACAATCCGCCCCGCCCCGGACACAGGCACCGCCAAAGCCGACCAAGGCCGTTCGGGCGGGATCAGTGGGGGGCGCCGTCGGACCGATGCAGCAGCCTCCAGGTCGAGCCGACGCGACCGTGGAATTGCGATGCGAAATGTTCGGCGGCAACACCTTCCAGGCCGTCATCGACCAGCGCCTCGATGCTCCGGCGCATCAAGACGAGTTGCATCTCCCGTGCGTGTTCGAAGTCCGCCTCGCTCATGATTGCCGTGACGTGGTAAGCGATAACGGGCTGGCCGAGGCACGACAGCAAAGCACTCGCTTCGGCTGTCACTGCCGTAACTGCTTCTTCGATCTTCATTCTGGCGCTCCTCATCAAAAATGATGCTGACGCCTCCCCGTTTGGCGACGGTGTTCCGTCGCTTCTTTTTTGGAATTCAGCCTGTCGCCCACCAACGAAAGCGGCGCGCCAGTTTACAATGGCTCTCTTGTTTCAGGCCCCTTGGAGAGCCTCGCTGACCCAAAACCAGTATCCTGCAAATTTGAATCAAAGGCGACAGGATAGTTAATTGATGGTTAATGCGACACGCTCCCACCGAGGCTGCCGCACAATAGCCAAGAAGCCAAGCGATGTGCAGCCGAAACGGGAGGGTTACATCATGCGGTTGGTCTGGACGGTCATGTTTGCGCTTGCAAGCAGTGCTGCTTTCGCGGCCTCGCCGGAGGACGACTACATCGCCGCCCGCGACAAGGCGATTGCAGCCATCGCGGCGCTGAACACCGCGAACGCTCCCGTCGAAACGCTCGATGCAGCCGATGCGAAGGCGCGGTCCGACCTCGAAGGGCGTCTTTCCACCCTTCTCGGCCCCCTGGCGGTTGCGGATTTCCCGGCAACCGGCACCATCAATCTGGAAAGCCTGAGCGACGCCGATGTCGGATACGGTATGCTCGACGGGCTGAGATACGCCAAGAGCGACGACGGCCCGAGCCTCGTGGCAACGACGCGGGGGCTGCTCGGACGCTGGCTCCAGTCCAGGGCCGCCGATACGGATACCGGCCTCAGGCTGCCCACCGGCATCGATGAGGCCGTGAAGCTCGATGCCTTCTACACCCAGGCGATCAACAGCGACGCCGCCTTCTCGGGAACGCTCGACTTTCCGCTGAAGAAGCCTGAAGGCGCCGACATCGCCATGGCGCGGCTTGGCGGCTGGACGCAGGATGTCGGCCCGATCTACGAGCAGCAGGTCGTCGTCACGCTTGTCAAGGGCAACAGCGTCATGATCGCCTCGGCGCCCGCCGCCCCCGCTGTTCCAAGGATCGCGGCCTGCGACGCCTTGTGGACCTCGGCCAACGACACCGCCCAGAAACTGGCCGCCCAGGCATCCGAGCAGAACGACGAAAAGGCGTATGACACCGCCAATGCCGCCTGGGAGAAAGGCGACGGCGACTACCGCGCCTGCATGTCCCAGAACCTGCCGGGCGACCCCGCCTTCCCCGCGCTTGTCGCCCAGGCGCAGCAACTTGCCGATCACATGGCCGGCAAATAGGCCTCGAAGGGAACTCGCTCCCCCTAGCTCCGCAGCCCCGGCGCCTCGTGCCCGGTGCGCTCCACATATTCAGTATAGCCGCCACCATAGGTGTGGACGCCCTCGGGCGTCAGTTCCAGCACGCGGTTGGAGAGTTTCGCCAGGAAGTGCCGGTCGTGCGAGACGAACAGCATCGTGCCCTCATACTGCGACAGTGCCGTGATCAGCATTTCCTTGGTGGCGATGTCCAGATGGTTGGTCGGCTCGTCCAGCACCAGCAGGTTGGGCGGATCGAACAGCATCAGCGCCATCACCAGCCGCGCCTTCTCGCCGCCCGAAAGCACGCGGCAGCGCTTCTCGATCTCGTCACCGGAAAAGCCGAAGCAGCCGGCGAGCGCGCGCAGCGGCGCCTGGCCTGCCTGCGGAAACGCGTCCTCCAGCGTCTGGAATACGGTGCGCTCGCCCTCCAGGAGATCCATGGCGTGCTGGGCGAAATAGCCCATCTTCACGCTCGGGCCGCGCGCCACCGTGCCATCGTCGGGCTCGGAGGCGCCCGCCACCAGCTTCAAGAGCGTCGATTTGCCCGCGCCGTTGACGCCCATGATGCACCAGCGCTCGCGCCGGCGGACCTGGAAATCCAGCCCCTCATAGATGCTGCGGCTGCCATAGCGCTTGTGGATGTTCTTCAAGGTCACCACGTCCTCGCCCGAGCGCGGCGCCGGCTGGAACTCGAACGACACGGTCTGGCGGCGCTTGGGCGGCTCCACCTTGTCGATCTTGTCCAGCTTCTTCACCCGGCTCTGCACCTGGGCGGCATGCGAGGCGCGCGCCTTGAAGCGCTCGATGAAGGCGATCTCCTTGGCCAGCATCGCCTGCTGGCGGTCGAATTGCGCCTGCTGCTGCTTGTCGGCGATCGCCCGCTGCTGCTGGTAGAATTCGTAATTGCCGGAATAGGCGGTCAGCGAGCCGCCATCGATCTCGACGATCTTGTTGACGATGCGGTTCATGAACTCGCGGTCGTGCGAGGTCATCAGCAGCCCACCGTCGAAGTTCTTGAGGAAGGATTCCAGCCAGATCAGGCTTTCGAGATCCAGATGGTTGCTCGGCTCGTCGAGCAGCAGCGCATCGGGGCGCATCAAGAGAATACGCGCCAGCGCCACGCGCATCTTCCAGCCGCCGGACAGTTTTCCGACATCGCCGTCCATCATCTCCTGGGAAAAGCCGAGACCGTCGAGAACCTCGCGCGCGCGGCCATCGAGCGAATAGCCGTCCAGCTCCTCGAAGCGGTGCTGCGCCTCGCCATATTTCTCGATGATGTCGTCCATCTCGTCGGCGCGGTCGGGATCGCCCATGGCGGCTTCCAGCTCGCTCATCTCGCGGATCAGCTCGCTCACCGGCCCGGCGCCGTCCATGGTTTCGGCGACAGCACTGCGGCCGCCCATCTCACCGACATCCTGGCTGAAATAGCCGATGGTCACGCCGCGATCGACCTGCACCTGGCCCTCATCGGGCAGTTCCTGCCCGGTGATCATGCGAAACAATGTGGTCTTGCCGGCGCCGTTGGGGCCGACGAGCCCGACCTTCTCGCCCTTCTGCAAGGCAGCCGAGGCTTCGATAAAGACGATCTGCCGGCCATTCTGCTTGCCGATGCTTTCGAGACGAATCATGATTTTCCGGGGAGGTCTGGAAATTGAAGGGGATTTTCCCCGGCCAATACGCGATCGGCGGCGTGCGCGAAAGCTTGCAAACGGCTCCCGCGCGAAAAAGCCGCTCCTGACCGTGACAGGGCGTCGTTGGCAGCGCCTGGCGTTGCCCGCCCCTGGTTTCGATCATCGTCAAATTCGAAACGGGGCGTCGTCAGCCCTCGTCCTTGGTTTTCCGGGCTTCCTGCTCGCCCTTGGCCTTGCCGTGCTCCTTGGCAAGTTCCTTGGCCTGCCGTGGCGAGACATCGGTTTGCTCGGCGATACGCAATGCTTCCTGGTCGGAAATGCGATGGTCTTTCGATGGGGTATTTGCCATTGAAACCTCCAAAGGAGGCCCGCCGAACGCCGGCAGGCCTCCTGTTAGCTCAGGCTGCTTCTGCTTGCTGATTGACGACTGTTGTGGCGATGCCCGTCAGGGCTTCATCGGTCGCCTTTTCTTCCTTCAACGTCGCCTCAAGCAGCGCGACCGCATCCTTCAGGCCAAGCTCGCCCGCCCATGTGCGCATCGTGCCGTAGCGTGAAATCTCATAGTGCTCGACTGCCTGCGCGGCTGCCAGAAGCCCGGCGTCAAGCGCCGGCGATCCCTTGTATTCTTCCATGATTTCCGCGCCCTCGTCGGTGATGCCGACGATCGCTGCGCAGGTCTTGCCCTGCGGCTTCTTGTCGATGATGGCGAACACCTTCTCGAGGCGGGCGACATGCCCTTCGGTTTCGGTGCGATGCTTCTCGAAGGCAGCCTTCAAGTCGGCGCTCTGGGCCGCCTTGGCCATCTTGGGCAAGGTTGCGAGGATCTTCTTCTCGGCAAAATAGATGTCTTTCAGCGTGTCATGAAAAAGGTCTGCGAGCATTTTCTGTTTGGCCATTGTCTTCTCCTGTGGGGCTTGCCCTCGCAGGGACAATGAGCGGTCCAATGAATTGTTCCGCGCCACCATCATCAGGCTCTTGTCGAGAGTCTCGCTGCGGAAAGACGCGGTCGTCTCCTCGCGCGATTGCTGGCAAGGCCTGGTTCCGCGGGGCTTTGAGACATCGCCAAAGCCCTGCCAATACCCCCCATGACATGTCGGAACCTCACGGCTTGGCGGAACATTGTGGCTGAGAGCAACAGCCCCAAAAACCCACACCAGGAGCGGCTAGCGCATCAAGCCTGCCGCGCGCAGCGCATCCTCGATGACCTTGGTTATGCCGGTGGATGAACCGCGTGCCTCAGGCCGCGGTTCATCCGTCGGGTCCATGCGGACCGCGCGCGGCTTTTCCTTCGGGCTGTAGGTCCGTATGGCCGTGCCGAACACGGGCACTGCTGAGGCGGTGTCTGTTTTTGCCTGGCGATGTGCGCCGGCTTTCTCAATGCCCCAGAAGCGGGCGATACGATGTGTGGAGGATATCCCCACATCCAGCATGAATGGGCCGGCGTGGCCAAGCCCGTCATCGCCATTCGTCTTCAATGGCGTGCCATGGCCCATGCGGGCAATGGTATATTTCTCGACCAGTTCGCGGCCATCGGCGTCGCACCAGATCTGCCGTGTCTGTCCGTCGACGGTTTCCACCCGTGTGGGCTTGGCGCCCAGGCCATGCACCCCCAACCATTGAGCGAGGATCGCATCCGCGTTGGACGGCACGACGGTCGTGTCGGCCGAGCCTTGCCAGACCGAAATCCTCGGCCACGGACCCTTGTGGGGCGAGGCCGCGCGCAAGCGCTGCTGCAGTTCGGCCTTTGACGGACCGCCATGGCCGCGCATACGGTCGAAGGCTTCGGGGATCGTTGAGGCGCTCCCATAGGCAAGGCCCGCGATGATGGCACCGCCGGCGAATACCTCCGGATAGGCAGCCAGCATTGCAGTCGCCATGGCGCCGCCTGCCGACAGGCCGGTGATGTAAATGCGCTCGCGGTCGAGACCATGGGCGACGACCACGGCTTCGATCATCTGGCGAATGGAAAGCGCTTCGCCACTGTCGCGGCTGATGTCTCCAGGCACGAACCAGTTGAAGCAGAGATTGGCATTGTTGGCGCGCTGCTGCTCGGGAAACAGAACCGCGAAACCCTCCTGGTCCGCGAGCTGTGACCACCCGGAACCGTGATCATAAGCGGCGGCACTCTGGGTGCAGCCATGCAGCACGACGACGAGGGCTCCATTCTCGGGCACGTTTTCAGGAATGTAGACGCGTGCACGCAAGGCGCCGGGATTAGAGCCGAATCCGGTCACGTCCGACAAACGGTCTGGATAATTGGAGTGCGAAGCACCCTGCCGGCCGCTCATCGCGCTCAGGCGAGCGATCGTGTCTGATATGTTTCGCAACTCGGTATCCTCGTCCGCCGGAATGGCGATGCCCGCGCACAACGCACTTGCAGCAATATCGTTGCTGCACCGCACAATAACAAGCTGTGGCGTACCCAGCGTGATGCGACGGCCTTTGCCGGCCCGCTACTTGGCGTCGTGGAAGATAATCCCCACCGTATGCCGCATGCCCGACCGCAGGCGGCTGACGCCGTGGCGCGGCGGCACCACTTCGACCTGGCTCCGCATGCGCGGGCGCAGTTCGGTCAGCACGAACTCGCCACCAGTCAAATCCTCGCCAGGCTCCGGCAGCAGGATGACGCCCCTCAGATTGACCCAACGTCAATTCCTTGCAAAGCTGGCAATTGATAGGCGCCAGGCTTGCGGGGGCGTGATGGCAAAGAAGGCTCAAGACGGAACTCCGGCCCCTCCGGGAGGCGTGCCGGGGGGCACGTTCGGCTTCCTGCAGGCAGCCATCAAGGCCGTGCCCGCCGTCCGCTACGCGCTCGGCGTCGGCGGCATCGCAGCGGTCATCGCGATCGTTGCCTCCTTCCTTGACCTGCGCATTGCATTGGTCGGCATACCGATCCTGTTCGTCTTCATGGTTGTGCTGGTCATTTTCGCGCGCCTGGCGGACAACGCGCCCGGGCTGCGCTGGGCGATCTCGGCGCTGGTCTGGTTTTCCGTGCTGCTCTTGATTTTCGCGACCGCGCTGTTCGCGCTCACCTTCTTCGTGCGCGCCGACATACTGCATGGCTGGGGCCTCAACAGCTTCTACGACCTGTTCGGCTGGCAACCCGCCCCCCCGCCGACCACCAAAACGCCCTGATACCGCCATGGCCAGACGGGTGACCAGCGCCGACCCCGTACAGCCGAGGGCGGGGGCTCGGGCCGCGCTGGCCGGCTGGATCAGCCAAGCGGTCGCGACCGTGCCAGCCCTGCGCTACGCGCTGGCCCTCGGCGTGATCGCGGCATTGGTTGCGATCGTCGCCGGCTTCCTCGACTGGCGGGTTGCTGTCTTCGGAATCCTCTTCCTGTTGCTGATGATGACCGTGCTTATTGTCGTATCCAGGCTGGCCGAAGACCGGGGCATCAGCCTGCGGATAGCGATCTACCTGGTGGTCTACTTCTCGATCGCGATACTCTTCCTTGTCACCAGCCTGTTCACGCTGACATTCTTCGTGCGGCCGGAGACGCTGCGCGCGAATTTCCACCTGAACTCTTTCTACGAGATGGTCGGGCTTCAGCCGAGCGAGGCCGTTCTGAAGCGCAATGCCGGCCAATACATCACCGAGTTCGACGATGCCCTTGGCGGCGCGGCAACGCCGACCATGGTCGCGGCGGCGATCGAGCGGACGACGGTATTCTGGCGGCAACCCGAACAGCGCGACATCCTGCGCGGATACCGGTGCGGCGATCCGTCGAGCAAGATCATCTTCGATAAATCGGCGCAATATGTGTTCGCCAACAGCACCTTGATGGCCGATGTGGACACGGTGACACGCTATTACGATTCAGTGGCGCGCTGCGTGCTGCGTGGGGAATGCGACGTCGACCAGGTATGCGCCTATTTCGGACAGCAGATGGACGACTTCCAGCGCCAGTACACCACCTATTTTCGCGAGATCCGCATTCTCGAAGGTCACGATCCGATCGCCAATGTGCGCCAACTTGTGTTCAAGACCTGCCCGAAACAGGACGAGCCGCCAGTTGGCCACGAGGCGCTGGATTGCAAGGCACAGGGGAATCCACCATGAGGCTGAAGGCACTGCTTGGCTGCGTCGCTTTCTTGCTGCTTGCCCTGTGTCGCCCCGGCCTGGCGCAAGACAAAGAGCCGTTTCTTATCCTGCTCACGACGCCTTCGCCAGCGCTGGAGGAGCGTTTCCGCGCCGGCTGCGAGGCAGCGGCCGCGGAACTGAAGATCGCCTGCGATGTCGTTGCCCTGTCCGGCGGGCCACAGGAAGGTATCGCCAAAATCAATGAATTCATCGCCAGCGGAGGTGCCGGCATCGTGCTGCAGATTTATGGCGGCGCCGACGATCAGGCCTATGTCGAAGCCGTCAAGCTCGCCAGGAATGCGGGCCTTGCGGTGGTGATTGCCAGTACCAGCCTCATCGAAGCCGCATCGCCTTTTGCCGACATCGCGACGTCTATCGTCGGCGTCGACGCCGAGACCTTCGTCAGCAGGGTCAGCGACGCGATCAAGACCGCCGGCGCCAGGAACACGGCCTTCTGCCTGCTCCGCTTCGAGCAGGCCCCCTCGCCTTTGAAGCTCGCTTACGACGCGGTGGCGAAAGCACTCGAGGAGGCGGGCGCCAAACGCTCCGAAGCCTGCCCCGAGGCACTCGTCTTCCTGGGCTCCTTCGAGGAGACGCTGCTTTCGGCGGTCAGGAAGCTGCTCGCCGAGCAGGACGTGCGCTTCGTCATCCTGCCGTTCCGGGCTGGCTCCGACTATATAGACGGCCTCAAGCAGATCGCCGCTGAGGCAGGCCGCGACACCGTCTTCGTATCGGCATGGGCGAGTCCTTTCGAACTCAGCCGGACGGCGACGTGGACGCTTTATCAGAGCGAGAGGGGTGAGAAAGTCGAGACGACAAAGGCCATCCCGCCCACCATCCAGATCAGCACGGGCGCCTATTGCGAAAGCTGCGATTGCAAGAAGGACACCGAGTGCAAGGAATCCTGCGCCAAGTGCAACTGAGGGCCGGCTGCTTGCAGGCGGCCGACAGTCGCGGCGCACGGTCTGTCCGACACGCCGAGATGCGGTGACCTCCTCTCACTTGGCGTCGTGGAAGATAATCCCCACCGTATGCCGCATGCCCGACCGCAGGCGGCTGACGCCGTGGCGCAAATTCACCCGGTAATTGCCCTTCGTGCCCTGCACCGGGCGGTTGTGGACGGCGAAGACCACGGCATCGCCTTGCCTCAGCGGCACCACCTCGACGCGGCTTTGCATGCGCGGGCGCTGTTCGGTCAGCACGAACTCGCCGCCAGTGAAATCCTCGCCCGGCTCCGACAGCAGAATCGCCACCTGCAGCGGAAAGGCGAGATCGCCATAGAGGTCCTGGTGCAGGCAGTTGAAATCGCCGGGCACGTATTGCAGCAGCAGCGGCGTCGGCCGTGTCTGGCCCTGGTCGTGGCATTGTTTCAGGAATGCGGCGTGCTCGGCCGGATAGCGTTGGGCCTGGCCCATGCGCTCGTTCCAGTCATTGGCGACGGTCGCCAGCCTCGGATAGAGGGCGCTGCGCAGGCTGGCGATCAGGTCGGGCAGCGGATAGCGGAAATAGCGATATTCGCCCTTGCCGAAGCCGTGGCGGGCCATGTGGATATGGCTGCGGAAATGGCCTTCCTCCGGATAGAGCCCGGCGATCTGCCGGCACTCGTCCGGCGACAGCAGCTTTTCCATCACCGCGCAGCCATGGCCGCTCAATTCGCCGCCCAGCACCGCCCAGTCATAACGTGCGACGCGGGCCTCGGTCAGCCGGGCAGCGACATCTGTCGAATGGATGGTCATGCCTCGATCTCCCGTGCAGCGATTTCGCTTTCCAGCAGGGCGCGCTTGCGCTCGACGCCCCAGCGATAGCCGGACAGCGTGCCGTCATTGTGGATGACACGATGGCAGGGAATGCCCAGGGCGATCGCGTTGGCCGCGCAGGCATTGGCCACCGCGCGCACCGCTCCGGGCTTGCCGATGCGCCGCGCCAGCGCGCCATAGCTGATCGTGGCGCCGATCGGAATGGTGCGCAGCTCATCCCACACGCGGCGTTGGAACGACGTGCCCCGGCTCATGTCCAGCGGCAGGTCGATCCCCTCGCTGGGATTGGCGATGAAGGTGATAGTGCTGGCCAGGTCCTGGCGAAGCCCCACCTCGTCGCGCTGAAGCCGCACGCCCGGGAAACGGCTGGCAAGGTCGAGCATCAGTTCATCGGCATCCTCGCCGATCAGGATGGCGCAGACGCCGATGGCGCTGCGGGCAACCAGGACCGCGCCGAGTGCGCTCTTTCCGGTTGCGAAGGTGATCTCGTTCGAACCGCCCGTGCGCCTTGTCGGCCGCAGCGGGAAACTGGCGATGTTCACGGTCTTGATGGTATCGAGGTCGAGGCGTTCCATCAGCTTCACTCCTTGTGGACTGTTGATGCCCGACATTAGGATCCCGGCCATCCGCGCTCACTCCGGTCCTTGCTTTCAAATCGATTTTGGTTGGCATAGCCGGCCGCTCGAAAAGAGCGACCGTCAGGCGATGCGGGTCATCGTCGTGCTGCCGAGCAGGAAGACTTCACCGGTCACGAGCCGCAACTCGACATCGCCAGTATCGGACAGGCGCCAGTTGGCATGGCCGTCGCGCACAAGCCGGCCGATACCAGCGATCACCAGGGCCTTGGCACGGTCAGCTGACGACTTCGCGATCGACTCAGGCGCCTCCATGGAGCTGCCGGGTTTGCTGCCATGCTTCATCCCGTGCACCCCTGTCGGCGGCATCATCCCCTCCCCGGCTACAGCGCACCGCGAAAGGTGAGATTGATGCGCATGCGGCCGAGCACCTGGTGCTCGCCATCCCTCAGTTCCGAGACGCCGTGGAAGCAAAGGCGCGACGGCCCGCCCCAGACGGCGACATCGCCGTGGCGCAGCGCGTATTTGCGCAACGTGTCGGTGCGCTTCAGGCCGCCGAACTGGAAGGTGGCGGGAAGGCCGAGCGACACCGAAACGATCGGCCACGAAAGATCGCGCTCGTTGCGGTCCTGATGCAGCGACAGGCGGGCGCCGGGTTCATAGCGGTTGATCAGGCAGGCATCCGGCACGAAGTCCGGGTAGCCGGCCTCGGTGGCGGCGGCGACGGCGAGTTCGAGGAAGCAATGCGGCAGCGCCGGCCATGGCAGGCCGCTGTCCGGGTCGATGCGGTCATAGCGATAGCCACTGCGGTCGCTCACCCAGCCGGCGGCGCCGCAATTGGTCATCGCCACCGACATCACATAGCCGCCGGGCGTCGTCATGTGGCGAAACGGCGCCCGCGCCGTGATCGTGTCCAGCGCGGCGAGGATGGCGACTTCAAACGGCAGTGCCGCGCCGCGCAACAGCACGGCGCCTTCAGCCATCACCTGGCGTGGCGGATCCACGGACTCAAGCCTGTCGAAGAGGTCGCCCATCAGCGTGCGGCGCCGGGCGCCGCCTCGCGGTCGATGAGACAGCGCTTGCGCTCGACGCCCCAGGCATAGCCCGAGAGCGCGCCATCGTTCCGGATCACGCGGTGACAAGGGATGGCCACGGCAAGCTTGTTGGCGGCGCAGGCGCCGGCAACGGCGCGCATGGCCCCCGGCGCGCCGATGCGGCGGGCGATCTCGGCGTAGGAGACTGTCCGCCCGGCGGGAATCTCACGCAACGCCTGCCAGACGCGCTGCTGGAAGGCGGTGCCGCGTACGTCCAGCGGCAGGTCGAGGCCGAGACCGGGCGCCTCGACAAGGCCGACGACACGGGCCACCAGCGCCTCATAATCACGATCGGCGCCGACCAGCCGCGCCCTGGGGAAACGGTCCTGCAGATCCTCAACCAGTTCGCCCGGATCATCGCCGAGCAGGATGGCAGCGACACCCCTGGCGCTTGACGCCACCAGCACCGCGCCCAGCGAGGACTCTGCGACAGCGAAGCGGATTTCCTCGTTCTCGCCGCCGGCGCGGTAGCGTGAGGGCGTCATGCCCAGCATGTCCGTGGACTTTTCGTAGAAGCGACCGCTGGAATTGAAACCGGCATCATAGATGGCGGCGGTGACGCTGGCGCCAGCTTCCAGGCCCTGCCGCACCTTGGCCGCGCGCTGCGCGGCGGCATAGGCCTTCGGCGTCAGACCGGTCGTCGCCTTGAACAGGCGGTGGAAATGGCTGGAACTGCGGCCGACGGAGGCGGCGAGCGTGGCCAGCGACGGCTCCTCCTCGCTCTGTTCGATCAGCCGGCAGGCCGAGGCGATCATGACGGCATTCGCGCCATCGACGGCCGGTTCGTCGGGCCGGCAGCGCTTGCAGGGCCGGAAACCGGTCGCCCTCGCGGCCTGCAGCGTGGCGTGGATCGCGACGTTGCGCGGATTGGCCGCGCGCGATGGGCAGGACGGCCGGCAATAGACGCCGGTGGTCGAGACCGAATACCAGAACTGGCCGTCGGCGCCACGGTCGCGCGTAACGATCAGCGCCCAGCGCGGATCGTCGGTGACTGCCAGCGGGGTGGATTGCGGAATGTCGCGGATTGCCATGTTCATGATCGTTCACCTCTTCGACGATGTCGCATCAGGCTCTCCCTCAAGATGGGAGAAATGGCCCCCGCGAACCACCCGTTTCCTGCCAAGCCGGCGGGAAACGGATGGTTCGCGCGGTACCGAAGCATGATCCCGAAAAGTCGGAACCGGTTTTCTCGGACAAACGGTTCCCGTTTGGCCAGAGATCATGCTCAAGCAAAGCCCTACGCCTGCTTGATCAGGCCAAGCTGCGTCAGCGCCTTGACGCCGTCGTCGAGGCCGATCTCGGAGACGATCCTGCCGTCCTCGATCTTCAGCACGGTGGTGCCGGTGAACCGCATCTTGCGGCCGCTGGCTGCCGGCAGTGACCCCACGAGGAAGTCGCTGAACGCCGCGCCGGTATGCGTACCGCCGCCATCCCATTGGCCGACGACATAGTCGCCCTCAGCGATCAGCTCGGCCGCGCCCCAGAAATGCAGGTCGGGGAACGCCGCGCGGAAGTCGGCCATGAAGGCCTTGATGTCGTCGCGGCCACGGCGCGGCTCATGCAGGGAATAGTGCAGGAGCATGTCGGGCGCCGCCAGTTCGTCGACGATATCGAGGTTGCAGGTCTCGCCCCAGAAATGGGTGAACCAACGGCCGACAATGGCCTTGTTGTCGCTCTCTTTGGACATGATCGATCTCTTTCCTGTCTGTTGGAACGACCCGCCTGATGGCTGGGTCTGATCGATCACTAGCCCGTGCTGGAGGCTGCCAAACTCCGGTTCTTGCCCTGGTATCGAAAGCAGCGGATCGCCCTTGCCAATGTCCAAGCCGAAACAACAGGTTGGAGGCCGCTCCTGATTCAGCTTCGCAGGGTCAGCAGCCGCGATAGCAGCCGCTCAATCGGCGTCGTCGCCGGCGGGTTTGGCCTTGCCGCACTGTGCCAGCACCTTGCCGATGGCCGCACCTGAGCCGGCGAGTGGAAAACTGTTCGCGCCATATCTGTCGGCGCTGACCGTGACCTCGCCTTTCGAGCGCAGCAGGTCCAGCAACGGGTCGGTGCGCGCCAGCTCGATGGTGAAATAATTGTACATGGCTTCGAGCTGGAGCGTCTTCTTCACCGTCTTGCCGCCGGCCTTGAACTCGAACGAAGCGCTGATGCCTGGTTCCAGCTGCTGGCCGGCATCGCCGAGATCATAGCTCAGCACCGGCTTGCCGAAGCAGGCTAACATCAGGTGCGCGTCTGCTTTCGGCCCGCCGCAGACCGAGGCCGTGAGCACGCTGCCGCCCTCGTCTTCCTCCATCCTGGCGTTCCAGCCGCATGACGCGGCAAACGCCGGCTGCCCCGCCAGCAATGCCAGGACGACGCTCCCGATCACCACCGCCTTGGTCCCCATGATTCCCCTCCCCGACAATCCCAGGTATTTGCCGCATTCGTCCCAAGCATATAGGACGAACGGCCTCGTTGCATTGCCTGTCGTGGTGCATGCCGAGGGATTTCGGCTCGACTGTCTGGGAGAGTGGCTTGCGTTCCTATGTTCGACTGTTCTGGCTGGCGGCCGGCTTGGTGGTCCCGTCAATTCCGGCGCATGCCGAATGGAAGCCGATCGAGAAGGTCGAAACCTACGCCATTTCTGGGCAGACCGGAGAGCAGCTGTACCGTTCGATCGGCGACAACGGGCCGCTGATCCGCGGCGCGACGACACGCACCATCGCCTACACCAATTTCAAGCTTACCTGGGTCAGGGACTACCAGCACAGGGGCAAGGATTGCGTGCTGGCGTCGGCAAAGCCGAAGCTCACCGTCACCTACACCTTGCCGAAGCCCTCCAACCCGCTGCCGCCGGCCGTTCGGAAAAGTTGGGACGTCTTCATCGCCGGCGTCACCGCGCATGAGAAGGTGCATGGCGCAACCATGATCCAGATGGTCCACGACATCGAGGCGGCAACGATCGGCCTCACGGTGCCCGACGATCCCAAATGCAGCAAGATCCGCGACGAGGTCGTGAAACGGCTCGACGCGATCTCGAAGGCGCGCGTACAGGGCAGCCGCGATTTCGACCGGGTAGAATTCGGCCAGGGCGGCAATCTGCAGATGCTCGTGCATGACCTGTTGATTGGTGGATAGTCGAAGTAGGCGCAGGTGCGAACGCACTCCCACGCCGCGAAGACGAATCCCTCACCCCATAAGCTTCGGCAACCCCGCCGCCAGCGCATCGACCGCAAGCCGCACCTTCAGCGGCAGGTGCGGCGTCTTCAGCCACAGCGCATGCACATCATAGGGGAATCCCGGCTGGTCCGGCAGCAGCGCGACCAGCGCGCCAGACCGGATGCGCGCGGCGACCAGCCAGTGCGGCAGCCAGGCAAGGCCCATGCCGCCGGTCGCAGCATCGGCAATCGCGTCGAGATCGTCGAGCCGCAGCCGGCTCGCCGGCATCACCTCCAGCGTCGGCTGGTTGTCTACAGCGAACAGCCAGGGTTGCAGCACATGGCCGAGGCGCCGGTAAAGGATGGCCTGATGGCCGGCGAGATCCTCGATCCGCCGTGGCTCGCCATGATCAGCGACATAGGCCGGCGAGGCGCAGACCAGCATGCGCTGGCGCGCCACGCGGCGTGCGATGACCCCGGCCTTGTCGTCCAATTCGCCGGTTCGGATGGCCAGGTCGAAACCATCCTCGGCAAGGTCGGCGAAGCGGTCGTTGAGCGACAGGTCGAGTTCCAGCGTCGGATGTTGCCGCGCAAGCTCCAGCAGGATCGGGGTGACGCAGTGCCGGCCAAAATGCGCGGGCATGGTGACGCGCAGCCTGCCGCGCGGCTCGGAAAGCTGGTCGGCGGCGAGCGCGTCCGTGGCGTCCGCTTCCGCCAGCACCACCCGGCAGCGCTCGTAATAGGCGCGGCCGAATTCCGTCAGGCTCTGGCGTCGCGTGGTGCGGTTGAGCAGGCGCACGCCCAGCCGCTCCTCCAGGAACCTCACATGCTTGCCCACCATCGGCCCTGACAGGTCGAGCGCGGACGCCGCCGCCGCGAACGAGCCGAGGTCGACGGCCCTGACGAACACCGCCATGCTCTCAAGCCGATCCATATTCAAAACCTCTGGTTTCCACTGTTCTGCCAAAAGCAACATTTATCCGCAGATACCGCTCCGACATAGCTCATTCCATTCAATTGATTTGGAGTTATGCCCATGTCACGCGTCATTCGCTTTCATCAATATGGCGGTCCGGAAGTCCTGCGCATCGAGACGGTCGATGTTCCCGCGCCCGGCCCGGGCGAGGTGCGGATCCGCGTCAGGGCGCTCGGCCTCAACCGGGCCGAGGCATTGCTGCGGTCGGGCAATTACATCGAGACGCCGACCTTCCCGTCCGGGCTTGGCCTCGAGGCCGCCGGCATCGTCGAGGCGGTCGGCGACGGCGTAGACGGCTTTGCTCCTGGCGACGCTGTCAGCATCATCCCGCCACGGTCGATGGTCCGCTGGCCGGCCTATGGCGAACTCGCCACCTACCCCGCCGGGCTCGTCGTCAAGCATCCGCCGTCACTGAGCTGGAAAGAAGCAGCGGCGCTCTGGATGCCCTATCTCACCGCCTATGGCGCGCTGATCGATATCGCCAGGCTGCGCTGCGGCGACTTCGTCGTCATCACCGCCGCATCGAGCAGCGTCGGACTTGCGGCGATCCAGATCGCCAGAATGGTCGGTGCGACACCGATCGCGGTGACCCGGACATCGGCGAAGAGACAGGCCCTGCTCGATTTCGGCGCCACTCACGTCGTCGCCTCGGCGGAGGAAGACCTGGAAACCAAGTTGAAGGCGATCGCCGGCCCGCACGGCGTGCGCGTGGTGCTCGACGCCATCGGCGGCCCGATCTTCGAACCGCTGACGGCGGCGATGTCGCCAGGCGGCATCCTCCTCGAATATGGCGGCCTGAGCCCGGAGCCGACGCCCTTCCCGCTGTTTGCGGTGCTGGCCAAGACGCTGACGTTGCGCGGCTATCTCGTCCACGAGATCACTGGCGATCCCCAGCGATTGGAAAACGCAAGGACGTTCATCCTCGACGGCCTGCAGTCGGGCGCCCTCAGGCCGACGATCGACAGGATCTTCCTGTTCGAAGAGATCGTCGAGGCGCATCGCTATCTCGAAGCGAACCAGCAGTTCGGCAAGATCGTCGTTACGCTCTGAGCGACCAGCGCCAGGGGATCAGACTGCTTTTAGATCGATTGACTCCAAAAGATACCGACCGTATGGTATCTTTCGATTCAGCCTGCAGATGGACCCATTCATGAGCCCTACCCTAATCGCCTATGGCGCCCTTGCGCTTGCCATCATCTGCGAGGTGACGGGCTCGTCGCTGCTGCAAAAGTCCGAGCAGTTCAGCCGGCTGATCCCTACCCTCGCCATGGCGCTGTGCTTCGTCGCGGCGCTTTTCTTCCTATCGCAGGCGCTGAAGCTCATTCCGCTGGGTGTCGCCTATGCGATCTGGGCGGGGCTCGGCATCGTGCTGACCTCACTGGTCAGCGTCTTCGTGTTTCGCTTCACGCTCGACGCGGCGGCGCTGGCCGGCATTGCGCTGATTGTGTCCGGCGTTGTCGTGATGAACGTCTTTTCGAACAGCGTCGCGCATTGATGAGCACCGCTGGCGGCTACACCCGCGCCAAGCAGCCAGAACGCGTCCGGCGCGCCCTGCTCGACGAAGCGGCAAGGCTGGCCGTCGAGCAAGGCCTGGCCGCCGTCACCGTCCAGGCCGTCGCCGATGCCGCCGGCGTCACCAAGGGCGGGTTCATTCACCACTTCCCCAGCAAGCAGGCCCTGATCGATGCCGTGTTCGCGGAACTGCTTGATATGATAGACCGCGAACTGGACGAACGCATCGCGGCCGACCCCGAACCCAACGGCGCCTTTACGCGCGCCTATGTCGAGGCGGTCTTCCATATCGGCACGGATGCCGCTGGAAGCCCCTGGGCTCCCCTGTCGATCTCGATGCTGACCGATGCCGGCTTGCGCGCCTTGTGGGCGCGGTGGCTGGGGGCGCGGCTGGAACGCCACAAGGCGACGGATGGCGGCCTCGACCTCGCGGTCGTGCGGCTCGCCGCCGACGGCGTCTGGCTGGCCGACATGTCGGGAATTCCATCGGGAAACGACGTGCAACTGCGCGACCATCTCCTTTTGGCGACCCGACGGCCGCGCCGAACTACCGGCTGAGGTCGAGCGCGGCGGTCAGATCGCCCATCGGCGGCTCACCATTGGCGGCAAGCGCCTTGTCGCGGGCGACGATGCCGGTCAGCACCGGCAAATCGTAGCGCGCGGTGATGAAGCGCAGGATCGACGTCGTGTCGTATTGGGTGTGGTCGACGGTTCCCGTCCTGGCATAGGGCGAGATGATGAAGGCGGGGATGCGGTTGCCTGGACCCCAGCGGTCGGCCTTGGGCGGCGCGACATGGTCCCAGAAGCCGCCATTCTCGTCATAGGCGACGACGACCAGCATATGGCTCCATTGCGGGCTCTTCTCCAGATGCGAAACCAGGTCGGCCAGATGCTGGTCGCCTGATGTCACGTCGGCATAGCCGCTGTGCTCGTTGAGATTGCCCTGCGGCTTGTAGAAGGAAACGGCGGGCAGCTTGCCGTCGTCGATTGCCTTGATGAACTCCGTGCCACCGAGGCCGCCATCGCGCAGATGCTGGGCGCGCGCGGCAGTGCCCGGCGCATAGGCCGCGAAATAGTTGAAGGGCTGGTGGTGGAACTGGAAGTTCGGCACCGGGGTGGCGTTCTTGCCGTCGAGCGCCGCCTGCCAGGCACCGGCATACCAGGCCCAGTCGATGCCCTTCAGCGACAGGAGGTCGCCGATGGTGATGTCGTGCTGCGGCGGCAGCGTGGTTGGGGCTGCAGGGTCGGCGAGCGCGGCGTCGCCGCCCGCCGCCGGCTTGTTGGCGCTCGGCTGGTAAGGCGGCTGCATGGTGTTGACGGCGTAGAAGTCCGGTGTGATGGCGCCGTCATTGACGAATTTCGGCACGCCGCCCAGCGCCGAGGGCGGCGAATTGTCGGCCACCTTGAGCGTCACGCCATCCGGATCGACGACGGCGATCTGGCCCTTGATCGGGCTGGTGTCGGCATGCGGATAATAGGGCGTGCAAGCGCAGGCGAGCGCGAAATGGTTGAGGAAGGAACCGCCGAAGGCACCCTGGAAGAAGTTGTCGGCCAGCACATATTTCTTGGCCACCGCCCACATCGGCAGGTTGGAGCCGTCATAGTGGCCCATGACGAGGCTGCCGGAATCGGCCCAGGCGACGAATTTGTCGTTGCGGCCAGCGTTGATCTGCATCTGCTCCTGGTAGAAACGGTGCCAGAGATCATGGGTGATGACGCTGGTGTTTTCGTTGAACCCCTTGGGATCGTCGATGGCGAAGACGGCATTGGCCAGATGCGCCGACTGCGCCTCGGTAACCGGCGGCGTCACGCCCTTGGCGGTCAGGCCGCCCCAGGCCGGCGGCAATTCGGCAAGCGGCTGGCCGTCGCGATCGAGCTGGCGCGCCTGGTCGGCCGTGACATTCGCCAGGCCGTTGGCGCCCGGGAAGCCGCCATAGAGATTATCGAAGCTGCGGTTCTCGGCGTAGATGACGACGACCGTGTCGATCTTGTCATAGCCGGGAGGTGCCGCGTTGGCGGCGGGGGCGAGCGATGCCAGCGCGGTTGACGCGAGGCAGAGGGAGAAAAGCGACCTGATCATGGGAGATGCCTCATGGCTGGGGGTATGGCTAGAGGAGCATGGTGACGCTAGGACCGGCACTTGTCAGCTTTGTGACAGGTTGATGGGATCACGCCAAGCTGGAACACCCCTCATCCGTCTCGGCGCTGCGCACCGATCCACCTTCTCCCACAAGGGGAGAAGGGGCGTACTCGCGCGCTTCTGGCAACCACCATCGTTAGCGATGTCTCCGGTCCAAACACCCTTGTGGGAGAAGGTGGTCGCGAAGCGGTCGGATGAGGGGTGTTCCAGCTTGGCAATTTCATCTGCCAGTCATCAATCCGTAGCAATCCACACCCCTAATCGGCAAAATGCAAACCGGGCTTTCAGCATGACAGCGCGACAAAGGAAAAGCCGATCCATCGCAGCAGCGGCATTATTCACCCTCGCCACAATCCTGCCCGGCAATTCCCTCTCCGCCGGAACGAGCAGCCTCCACCCCGGCCCGATGTCGCGCGCGGACGCCTATGCCCGGGCCGCCGCGCTGATTGAACTCGGCCGAAAGCTGTTCTTCGACCCTGGGCTGTCTGCCTCCGGCAAGCAGGCCTGCTCGTCCTGCCATGATCCGCGCCATGCCTTCGGCCCGGCCTCGGAAGCGCCCGTCGAGATGGGCGGCCCGCATCTCGACCAGCCCGGGCTGCGCGCCGTGCCGTCGCTGCGCTACATCCAGGCAGTGCCGGCCTTCAACGAGCATTTCCATGATTCCGACGACGAGGGCGATGAGAGTGTCGACAATGGGCCGACCGGCGGCCTGACCTGGGACGGCCGCGTCGACCACGGGGTGGACCAGGCCAAGATCCCGCTGCTGTCGCCGTTCGAAATGGCCAACAAGGATGCCGGCGCAATCAGCGTCAATCTGCGCAAGGCCGCCTATGCCAGCGAATTCAGGGCGGCCTTCGGCGATGCGGTGTTCGACCACCCGGACGACGCCTTGGAGGCCGCCGCCGAGGCGCTCGGCACGCTCGAGCAGGGCAGCGCTGATTTCTACCCCTATTCCAGCCGCTACGACGCCTTCCTCGCAGGCAAGGCGACGCTATCCGCGCAGGAAATGCATGGCCTCGACCTGTTCGAGGACGAAGCGAAGGGCAATTGCGCCAGCTGCCATCTGAGCCGCCGGGCCAATGACGGCGAGCCGCCGCAATTCACCGATTTCGGCCTGATCGGCGTCAGCGTGCCGCGCAACCCCGCAATTGCAGCCAATGCAGACCCCAAATATTTCGATCTCGGCCTGTGCGGCCCGCTGCGGACCGATTTCAAAGGTCGCGCCGAATATTGCGGCCTGTTCCGCACGCCCTCGCTGCGCAATGTGGCGCTGCGGAAAAGCTTCTTCCACAACGGCACTTTCCACACGCTGCGCGACGCCGTCGCCTTCTACGCCACGCGCGACACCGATCCCGCCCACTGGTATCCGAAGAACGCGGACGGCACGGTGAGGGTGAATGATGACCTGCCAAGGGCGTATTGGGGAAACCTCAACCAGGACCCGCCCTTCGGCAAGAAACCCGGCGACAAGCCGGCGCTGACGGATGCCGAGATCGACGATATCGTGGTGTTCCTGGGCACGCTGACGGATGCGGATCAGGTGGGGGGAACGCAGGCGGCGAAGTGAGGCGACTAGGATGAGTTGCCCCGCCGCGCATAAAGCCTCTTCAACGCTGGCGGGACAGCGCCCCCCTCTGTCCTGCCGGACATCTCCCCCACAAGGGGGGAGATTGGCAGTTGCAGCGCCGGCTCCCTTCTACAACGCTGGAGATTGGCGAAAGCGGAGGTGACAGCCAATCTCCCCACCTGTGGGGGAGATGTCCGGCAGGACAGAGGGGGGCGCGAAGGATCTCGGCCTAACGTCATCATGCATTCCTCCGCCACTTCCGTCGCCGCTCCACTGTCAGCAGTCTCACCACCCTACCCTTTGCCACCCCGCCATGCGCCGCTACACTGGCGGCCTCTGCCCGAGGAACGCCCATGATCGTCCAGGCCTGCATCAACGGCGCCCGTCCCCGCGACTTCCACCCGAAGCTGCCGCTCACCGCGCAGGCGATGGCGAGCGATGCCGCCGCGTGCGTCGCCGCGGGCGCCACCGAACTGCACATCCATCCGCGCGGGACGGACGGACGCGAAAGCCTCGGAGCCATTGATGACACCGTGCTGGCCGTGCGCCGCGCCTGTCCGGGCACGCTGATCGGCGTCTCGACCGGTGCCTGGATCGAGAACGACGAGGAACGCACCCGCACCGCGATTGGCGCATGGCGCGAACTGCCCGACTACGCCTCGGTCAACCTGTCGGAAGCCGACGCGCCGACCGTCATGGACCTGTTGCGGAAACGTGGCGTCGGCATCGAGGCGGGCCTCGCCTCCGTCGCCGATGCGCAGCGCTTCGTCGGCCTTCCCGGCCACAACCGCGTGTTGCGCATTCTCATCGAGATCGAGGAACAGGACCTGTCCACCGCGCGCGAGGTCGCGGACGGCATTCACGCTGTCCTCGAACGCGCCTCGGTCAGGCGCCCCATCCTGCTGCATGGCATGGACGCGACCGTCTGGCCGTTTGTCGCGCTCGCGCATCAAGGGCGATGGTCGACACGCGTCGGGCTGGAAGACGGCAGGCAGCTTCCCGATGGAACGACGGCCGCCGACAACGCAGCAATCGTCGCCGCCGCCATGGCGATCTTTCGCGTCGCGCCCGTGAGCTGACCAGCGCTGCCGGCACGCCAAAGTCTTCGGCCTCCACGTCGGCCTCAACCCGGCTTGGGCCACCCGCGCAAAATGTGTTTCTGGATCTTGCCGGACGCGGTGCGCGGCAGTGCTTCGGTGGGCAAAAATTCCTTCGGCACCTTGTAGCGGGCGATGCGGGCGCTGCAATGGTCCGCCAGCGCCGCCGGATCGACAACACGGCCGGGCTTGAGCACGACGAAGGCGCGCCCGACCTCGCCCCAGCGGTCATCGGCAATGCCGATGACCGCTGCTTCGGCGATGTCGGGATGATCGAGCAACACCATCTCGACCTCGACCGGATAGACGTTTTCCCCACCCGAGATGAACATGTCCTTGCGGCGGTCGACGAGGGTGACGAACCCGTCCTCGTCACGGCGCGCAATGTCGCCGGTGTGGAACCAGTCATCGGTGAAAGCCCTTGCTGTCTCCTCTGGCCGGTTCCAGTAACCGGGCGTGACATTGGGACCGCTGAGCCATATCTCGCCGGCCTCCCCCGCCCCGACATCGCGGCCGTCATCATCGACGAGGCGCAGGCAAAGCGATGGCGCCGGCAAGCCGGAGGAGCCGGCTTTGCGGGCGATCTGCTCCGCCTCGACCGGCATGCCCAGCACGGTGCCGGCCTCGGTCATGCCGAAGCCATCGACCATGCGGATACCCTGCTCCAGCCACCAAAGGATGTCGGCGGCCGGATTGGGCGCGCCGCCGGTGAAGATGGCGGTGACCGTCCACTGCGCCGGCGCGAAATCCGCGTTTTCGCGCAGCATCCTGGCCATCTGCGGGACGCAGAAATAATGGGTGACGCCGAGCGTCGGATCGGCCAGCCGACGGTTGGTGAGGCTGGCGTCGAAGCCGGGCGCGATCAGCACCGCGCCACCTTGCAGCAGGGGCGGACGCAGGCTGGTGATGAGACCGATGACATGGAACATCGGCGCATCGCAGAGGAAGACACTGGCATTGCCGACCCGCCCCAGCACACCGAAATTAACGGCGGTGGCAAAGGCGTTGCGCTCCGTGACGATGACGCCCTTGGGCCGGCCCGACGTGCCCGATGTGTAGAGGATGATCGACGGCACGTCATCGGTGGGGAAGGCACGGCGCGGCGCCGGCCGTGCGGCTTCGACCGCGGCCGCGAAGGCGGCGACCGCGACGGGAATGCAGCCCCTGGGCAGCGTTGCGGCCAATGCCGCGTCATGCAGCAGCAGCACCGGAGCGCAATCGGCAAGGATCGCCTCTTGCTCGGCGCCCGCGAGCCGCCAGTTGACCGGTACGAAGACGGCGCCGAGCCGCATCGCCGCCTGCTGCAGGATCAACAGGTCGGCGCTGTTGCGGGCAAGTGTCGCGATCCTCTGTCCAGGCTCGATGTCGTAACGTTCGAGAACCGCGATGGCGCACTGGATGGCCTCGTCAAGCGCGGCATAAGTCCAGCGCCGCCCCGATGCGAGATCGACGCAGGCAAGGCGATCCGGCTGCGCGCTGGCATGCAGAGCCACGGGATCGGGCGTCGTCCAGGCCATCCGCATCTCCTCCCGAGAGCATCACACCTTGTTGGCTTTGCCAGTCATCTCGCTTTGTCATAGGCGCCGAGGCCAGGCTTGTAGCTCTTTTCGTCGATGAACTGGCGAATGCCTTCCTTGCGCCCTTCATTGTCCTGCGAATTCGCCGCCTCCTGCGCCCGCACCAGATAGTCCTCGGCATTGTCGTAGGTCATCTCGGCGACGCGGCGGATGGCGTCCTTGGTCGCCTTGAGCGCCACCGGGTTCTTCTTCAGCACAATGTTGGCGACCTCGGTGACCCGCGCCTTCAGTTCGGCCAGCGGCAGGCTTTCATTGACCAGCTTCCACGCGGCTGCCTTCTTGCCGTCGATGAGTTCGCCGGTCAGCGCGTGATACATGGCGTCGCGCATCGACAGCAGGTCTACCACCACCTTGGTGGCGCCGCCGCCCGGCAGGATGCCCCAGTTGATCTCGGACAGGGCGAACTGCGCCTCGTCGGCGGCGAAGGCGAGGTCGCAGGCGAAGAGCGGGCCATAGCCGCCGCCGAAGCACCAGCCATTGACCATGGCGATGGTCGGCTTGCGATACCAGCGCAGCCGCCGCCACCAGCCATAGGCTTCCGCCTGCGCCTTGCGGACAGCACCGAGCCCCTTGGCCTCGGTCTCGCGAAAATACTCCTTGAGGTCCATGCCCGCCGACCAGGCACTGCCCTCGCCGGACAACACGAGAACCCCGACATCATCACGGAATTCAAGCCGGTCGAGAACTTCCATCATCCTTTGGTTGAGCGCCGGGTTCATGCAATTGCGTTTTTCGGGGCGGTTGAAACGCACCCAGGCAATGCCGTCCTCGACGTCGAAGGCAACGGTATCTTCGCTCACGATAATCCTCCCTTATATCGCTATGTAACATAGCTATCATTCCGCTATGTCGCATAGTCTTTTTCCCTTGACAAGGTCTTGTATCGCGGCGATCGGTTACGGCATGGATGAGACCCGGCTTCGCACCGACCCGCAGGACGCTCTTGACGCGCAGATCGGCTACAATCTGCGGCGCGCCTCGTCCCTGGCGCTCAATGATTTCGCCATCGAACTGGCGGAAGCGTCGTTGCGCCCGGTCACCTACGGCATGCTGGCGCTGATCGACGAGCGACCAGGTATCCGCGCCGCCGAGCTCTGCCGCCTGCTCGGCATGAAGAGCGCCAACATGGCGCCACTGCTGGCTGAACTCGAAGAGCGCGGACTGGTCGAGCGTGACGACCATGCCGAAGACAAGCGCGTGCGGGTGCTGACCCTGACGACGGCCGCGAAACAGGCAATGCCTGGGTGGAGGCGACAGGTTCGCCGCCACGAGGACCGGTTCCTGCATCGGCTTACGAAAAAGGACCGGACGACGCTGCTGCGCCTGCTCCGCCTGATCTGGACGGACGAAGACTGACGGGACCGCCGCTTCGGCACCACGGCCGACGGCAAGCATCGACCACCCATCAGGTCGACAGGCGAAAGCCTTCGCTGTCGAGGGCGGCAATTACCTCACGGAGCACCTCTTGCGGGCTCTGTGACCCCGTTGGCAGGACATGCCGTTCAAGCTCCGACAGGGAGGAGAACTGTTGATGCAGCGCCGTAATGGGCTCGGGATCGGTCAGCGTGTCGCCACCGCGCTCTCGGCAACGCTGGATGGCGACATCGAGCGGTGGACGCAGCACCACATAATGGAGCGGCACGGGCAACGCAGCGAACGGCGACAGGAACCAGGGACCGACAATGCCGTCGACCACGACGAAATAGCCGCCTTCGGCGTAGCCCTGCGCCACCTTGGCCAGCACGTCAACGACCACTTTGTTCTGGTCATGGGCTTTGGGCAGATAAGGCGCCACGGCGCCATGCTTGATGAAATGCCAGAAATCGTCGGAGTGCAGATGCACCTTGGGCGAGCCAGCCTCATCGGCAAGAGCCCGTGCCGTCGTCGTCTTGCCTGACCCTGGCGGGCCGGTGAGGATCAGGATTTCGCCTGCATGTTCAACCATCGGGCCGCCGTCTAACGCAGGACGGCAGGCAATTCCAGCCTGCAATTCGGGCTTGGCATTGGGCCAACGACATCCGCTGGTTACTTCGCCTCCTCCTCCGGCGCCGACAGCCGCAGCACCAGCGCGGCCAATGCCACCACCGGCGGCACCACGAAACACCAGACGCTGGCGAAGGCAAAGCCAAGCGCTGCCGAACCGCAGCCGACAGCGAACACCGCGACAGCCACCGCCATGCGCTTGAGACGGGCAACGATTGCCGGCCGGGCGTCGGCCGCCACGCCGCCCAGCAGGTCGCCAAGGTCGATCATGATCTGCGTCGTCGTGCCGGTCATCAGCGTCGACGGCGGCGCGTTGGAGAGATGGATGCGGTGCACCGCGTTCTGGATCGCCATCGCGGCGACCAGCGTCATGCCCGTGACGATCGCGGCCAGGCTGTCGCCGCTGGGGAACGGCCCAAGCCTGATGGCCAGCGCGGCACCTGCGACCAGCAGCGCCAGCTTGACCGCCAGCAGGATGCCGAGCGCCGGCAGCTTGCGCTGGCGCAAGCGGTTGCCGACCAGCCGGGACAGCATGACAACGATGCAGAACACCGGCAGCGCCAAGAGCTTGGCCACCACGCCGGAAATGCCCAGCACCAGCGAGGCGCCCAGCGTGACGAAATTTCCGGTGACATGCGCGGTGAACAGGCCCTGCAAGGCCAGGAAGCCGGCCGTGTCGACATAGCCGGCATTGAGGCTGAGCAAGAGCGGGAGCGTGGGTTTCACTGCGGCGTTTTCCATGAGTTCGCCGCAACGTCTCACATCTTGGAAGGTCTCTCCACCCTGGAATGGAGGCTGCCACCAGTTCTTGGCTCGGCCCGCAGAGTCATCCCATGAGGATTCTTGCGAAGAGTACCCCTTGCTTCAGCCGCCGAAGTAACGGGAATGGTCGAGGTCCTCGATCAGGCCAGCCTGCTTCGGCAGCCAGCCCAGCAGCGCTCGCGTCTTCGCGCTCGAGGTCGGCCAGTCCATGGCAAAGAAGTGGCCGATGAAGCCGAAATGCCCGGCGGCCTCCTCGGCGGTCTTGCTGACCACCGGCAGGTTGAGACGCCGGCCGATGACCTCGGCGATCTCGCAGGTCGCCACGCCCTCGTCATCGACGGCGTGATAGCGCGCGCCCCCTGCCCCCTGCTCCAGCGCCAGCCGGAACAGCCTTGCGGCGTCGAGCCGGTGCACCGCCGGCCAGCGGTTCTGCCCCGCGCCAATATAGGCCGAAACGCCCTTCTGGCGCGCGACGCCGATCAGCATCGGCACGAAGCCGTGATCGCCGTCGCCATGGACGGAAGGCGAAAGACGCACCGCCGAGGCGCGCACGCCGCGGGCCGCCAGGGCCTCGGCCGCCGCTTCCGAAGCGCGCGGATAAGACGCCGAGACGGGCATCGGGTCATTGTCCTCGGTCGCCACGCCGCCATTCCTCACCAGCCCCATGCCTGAGGTGACGAGCAGCGGCCGCTCGGAGCCTTCGAGCGCAGCGCCGATCGTCTCGATGGCACGCTTGTCCCCCCCGCAATTGGCAGCGAATTTCGAAAAATCGTGGTTGAACGCCGTGTGGATGACGCCGTCCACCTGGGCGACGCCTCGGCGCAGGCTTTCCAGATCCTCGATGTCGCCGCGCAGCGCTTCGGCCCCGGCGGCGGCGATCGCCTTGGCTCCCTCGTCCGAGCGGGCAAGGCCGAGCACCTGATGGCCCGCGCCGATGAGTTCCCGCACGACGGCCGAGCCGACAAATCCGGTGGCACCGGTAACGAACACACGCATGACAGATCTCCTTGCTTCCGCTTGAGACCGCGTTGACAGGCCCCGTTGCAATCAAGCTAGGCGGTTGAGGACATACGATCCATGCTGTAAAGTCCGCATTATCTTCGCGATCGTCCGGAAATGCCATGGATCCCCTGTCAGACGTGCTGTCGCTGCTCAAGCCGCGCAACTACCTGTCCGCCGGACTGGACGCGGGCGGCGACTGGTCGATCCAGTTCCCCGACCAACAGGCCGCCATCAAATGCGGCGCCGTGGTCTCCGGCCAGTGCTGGCTCTCCGTCGAGGGCGAAGCCGATGCGGTGCAACTGGAGACGGGCGACTGCTTCCTGCTGCCGCGCGGGCGCCCCTTCCGCCTTGCCAGCGACCTAGCGGTGACGCCGGTCGAGGCGTCAGCGGTATTTTCGCCGGCGCGCACCGGCGGCATCACCACCCACAAGGGCGGCGGCGATTTCCTGCTGGTCAGCAGCCGCTTCGGCCTGTCGGGCGACCATGCTGGCATCCTGTTGCGCATGCTGCCGCCCATCGTCCATATCCGCGGCGAATCCGACCACTCGGCGCTGCGCTGGCCCGTCGAGCGGATGATGCAGGAATTGCGCGCGCCCCAGCCGGGCGGCTTTCTCATCGTCGAGCACCTCGCCCACATGATCCTGATCGAGGCGTTGCGGCTGCACATGACGGGCTTGCACGGCGGCGTCGGCTGGCTGTTCGCCCTGGCTGACCGGCAGATGGGCGCGGCGATATCGGCGATGCATGACGACCCCGCGCATGGCTGGACATTGCAGGCGCTGGCCGAGCGCGCCGGCATGTCACGCTCGACCTTCGCGCTGCGGTTCAAGGAGACGGTCGGCGTCTCCCCGATGGACTATCTGACGCGCTGGCGCATGCTGCTGGCTGGCGACAGGCTGGCCGATTCCGGCGATCCCGTTTCCGTCATCGCGCTGTCGCTCGGCTACGAATCCGAAAGCGCCTTCAGCACCGCCTTCAAGCGGGTCATGGGCTGCTCACCCCGGCAATACGGCCGTCGCGGAAGCCAGCCGCCCTTGCCGGAGGAGGCACCGCCGGCCGACAGACGCGACGCGGCCTGACCGGCGCGCCCTGCCCACGCTACCCGTGGCCGCCCCTCACCCCAGCAAAATCCCGATCGCTTCATCTACCACCGGATGTAGCCCGCTGGCCTGGAAGGACAGGCGGTTGCCGGAGCCGACATTGCTGGTCATGGCGATGGTCAGGTGCGATTGCGGGTCGTGCAGCATGACCGAGACATAGCCGGGGATGCTGCCCTGATGGCCGTAGAAGGCGCGGTCGGCGTAGGCGCTCTGGAACAGGCCGGCGCCCGTCTCGCGCATGCGCGTGCCCGGAAAGCTGACCGGCGCGCGGCTCTCGAACATCTCGGCGAAGAAGGCGGGCGAGATAACCCGGCCGCCGAACAGTCCGCGCATGAAGCCCACCATGTCCGTCGGTGTCGACACCATGTCGCCGCAGCCATAGGCGCCGCTGAACGGAAACGAATCCGACGAATCCTGCAGCGCTTCCGAATAGGGCAGCACGCCATCCATGCGCCACATCTCGCCGCCCGAGGCGAGGTCGGTCGATGCGCCCGGGGCCGGCGGCGGCCGATGATAATAGCCGCGCACCATGGATTTTTCCGGAAACGCTTCCGTGGCCGGCGACCAGGTGTTCTTCAACCCGAGCGGCTGCAGCACCGCGTTTCTGACATAGCCGCCCAGCGACTGGCCGGAAACGGCCTCGATGAGCATGCCAGCCAGCACATAGCCGGTGTTGTTGTAGACGGCGGGGCCACCGGGCGACTTCGGCTTCTCGGAAGCGAAGGCGATGTCGACCAGCTGTTGCGGCGTCCAGCGCCGGGTCGGGTCCATGGGAATGTAATATTCGAATTCCGGCAGCCCGCTGCGATGGTTGACCAGCTGGCGCACGGAGATATTCGGGGCGCCCGGCAGGTCGGGAAACCAGCCGGAGATCGGCGCCGACAGGTCGAGCTTGCCATCCTGGGCGAGCTTGACCAGAGCGGCCGCCACGAAGGTCTTGGTGCAGCTGCCGATCTTGAACAGCCGGTCTGGCAGGACGGCCACGCCCTGCTCGCGGTCGGCGAAGCCGGCTGTCACGGCCACCGGCGTCGAGCCGCCCTTGGCGTAGGCGAGCGACGCACCCACCGCGCCGTCGGCGAGGTAGCGGTCGAGGAGGGTGTTGAGGTCTTTCAGCATGGCGGTCTCGCTTTTGTGGAGCATCGGATCATCGCAAATCGACTGGCGTTGTGCCTTTGTGGAAGGCCCCCTCATCCGGCCCTTCGGGCCACCTTCTCCCCGCTGGGGAGAAGAGGCGCCAAGTTCGAAAACCTCTTCTCCCCAGCGGGGAGAAGGTGGCCGCGCAGCGGCCGGATGAGGGGGGCACCCGACGTGATTGGCCCCTACTCCGCCATATCGACCGCGGCGAAATTCTGCCGGCCGAATGGGTCGAGCACATAATTCAGCACGCTCTTGCGCACGGGGATCGCCACCATCGAATGGGCGATCGGCGCCACGGGCACCTGGGCTTTCAGGATTGCCTGCGCCTTCTGGTAGATCGCGGCGCGTTCCTTCGGGTCGGCGGCGACGCGGCCTTCGTCCAGCAGCTTTTCAAAATCCTTGTCGCACCAGCGCGAGCGGTTGGAGCCGCCCTTCACGCCGTCGCAGGACAAGAGATAGCTCAGCATGTTGTCGGGATCGCCGTTATCGCTGCTGCCGCCGAGCAGGAACGTGTCCTGCTCGCCCGCCGCCGTGCGCTTCAGGTATTCGCCCCACTCGAAGCTGACGATCTCGGCCTTGACGCCGACCTTCGCCCAGTCGGCCTGGATCATCTCGGCCATGCGCTTGGCGTTGGGATTGTAGGGCCGCGACACCGGCATCGCCCACAGGCTGATCTTGAGGTCGCTTTCGTGGCCGGCGTCCTTCAGCAGCTTCTTGGCGCCGTCGGGATCATAGTCAATGCCGGCATCGGTGACCGCGCCGAGTTGCGCCGGCGGCACGACGCTGCCGGCCACCGTGCCCGCACCGGCATAGACCGCCTCGACGATCGCCTTGCGGTCGATGGCCTTGGCCAGTGCGGTGCGCACGCGCACGTCGCCCAGCGGCTGGTGCTCGACATTGAAGCCGAGGATGCCGATGTTCTGGCCCTTGAGGTCGAGCACGTTGATGTCGGGATCGGACCGCAAGTCGGCAACAGCGCTCGGCGGCGGCGGTGCCGCGACCTGGCATTCATTGGCCTTGATGCGCTCGACGCGGGTGGTCGGCTCCGGCGTGATGGCGAAGACCAGCGTGTCGATCTTCGGCGCGCCGCGCCAATAGTCCTTGTTGGCGGAATAGCGCACCTGGCTGTCGGGCACATAGGCATCGAGCACGAACGGGCCGGTGCCGACCGGGGCGCTGTCGATCAGCTCCGGCGTGCCGGCCGCCACCATCTTCTCGGTCTGCTCCAGCGACAGGATGGACAGATAATCGAGCGCGATGCCGGCCAGGAAGGTGACGTTGGCCGACGTCAGCGTGAAGCGCACCGTGTAGTCGTCGACCTTGTCGATCTTGTCGATGAGCGTGCCCATGCCCAGCGCGTTGAAGTACTCGTAAGCGCCGCCGCCGAGCTTGTGATAGGGATTGTTGGCATCGCGCTGGCGATTGAACGTGTAGAGCACGTCGTCGGCATTGAACTCACGCGTCGGCGTGAAATGCTCGTTCGACTGGAATTTTACGCCGTGGCGCAGGTGGAACGTGTAGGTCTTGCCATCCGGCGAGACATCCCAGCTTTCGGCCAGCGCCGGCCCGACCTCGGTCGTGCCCGGCTTGAACTCGACCAGCCGGTTGAAGATCGTCTTGGCGGCGGCGTCCATGGTTGAGTCGGCGATGCCGATCGCCGGATTGAAAGTCTCCGGATTGGCTTCCGAACAATAGACCAGGGTCTTGGCATAGGCTTGTCCGCCGAGAAGAACGGACGAAGCCAGAAGGGACGAGGTGAGGACTGCGCGCAGAGATTTCATCGCAAACGCTCCTGATGACAGTGTTGGGGGTAGGCACGGCTGAACGGATGATCGGCTGGGGCTCATGGCGTTGCCGCCTGTGGCATGACTGCACCAAGGAACCGCTCCGGCGAAAGCGCTTCCACTGTGACGCAAAGGTCGGCGACATCGGCGGGCAGCGCTTCGCCGCGCATCAGCGCAGCACCGATCCGCGCCAGGGTCAGCGACACCTGGAAACCGTAGCCGCCCTGCCCTCCCAGCCAGAAGAAACCGGGCAGGCGCGGATCGAAGCCGGCGACCGGCGATCGGTCCGGCGAAAAGGTGCGCAGCCCCGCCCACGGCGTCGACGGACGGCCGATGCGCATCGACGTGACCTGCTCGATGCGGTCGACGGCGATGGCGACGTCGATGTCTTCCGGATAGGCGTCGCAGGGCTCGGAATTGGTTTCGTCCGCCGGCGAGCCGATCAGCCGTCCGGCATCCGGCTTGAAGTAGAATTTCTCGTGCAGGTCGACCACCAGCGGCCAGGCGCTGATATCCGCGCCTTCGGGCGGATCGAACAGGAAGGCCGTGCGCCGCTTGGGCTGGAAGCCGAGCCGGGGAAGCCCGGCCAGCCCCGCGACGACATCGACCCAGGCGCCGGCGGCATTGACGACGATGTCGGCCGGATAGCAGCCCGCACTGGTCGTCACCGTAAAGCCGCCGCCTTCCGGCGAAATGGCCAAAACCTCCTCGCCGGTGCGGATAACGCCGCCCCTGCCCTTCAGCGCCGAGGCACTGGCCGCCAGCATCCTGGCCGTATCGACATCCACCGCGCCCGGCTCATAGACGCCGCCGCAGGTGGTCTCGGCATCGATGACCGGAACCAGCGCATGCACTTCCTCTGCCGTCAAACGCCGCACGCTGGGCACCAGCGCCTGCAATTCGGCGGCCAGCCGGTCGATCGCCGCAGCGTCATCGGCACGGCCAACATGCAGCGCGCCGCGCTTGTGGGCGACGAAGCCGCCATCAAAGATCGCCTTGCGGCTGGCGATCGTCAGTGCCCGCACCAGCCGGTTGCCATAGGTCTCGGTAAACAGCGCCGCCGAACGGCCGCTGGCATGATAACCAAGCTGGCTCTCGCGCTCGATGACGGTGATATCAGCCCAATCCCCCGCGGCGGCCGCCGCCAGCGACAGGCCGGCAATGCCGCCGCCGATGACGACGATCTTTCGGGAATGGGCTCGTGGAAGGGGCTTCGACTGCATGGGCTTAGTCGTAAAAATAATTTCGTATGCAGTCAATCTTTAGCGGATAAGAAAACTGATGGCGCGGTGGATAGCTGGAAGGCAACCGCTTGGGATGAGTTAGTCCTCCTCCGTTTGCGCTGCCCCTCATCGCCCTGCCGGGCACTTCTCCCCGTGAACGGGGAGAAGGACGCTGTCATCGCCGCTTTCGCCAATCGCCAGCGTTGCAAGAAGGACATCAGGACTGCGGCCAGCTACTTTCTCTCCGTTTACGGGGAGAAATGCCCTGCAGGGCAATGAGGGGCGGCTCTGACATCTGCGATTGATCCAGCTCAAGCGTTCGGTCGACCCAACTCCCCCGCGACCTACAACGCAACCGCCCGCCCAATGCCCCACCGAACCGCCTCGCGATAGGCGAGATCCGCCGCCACCATGTCCTCCATGGCGATGCCCATGGCCTTGTAGACGGTGATCTGGTCGCCGCTCACCCTCCCCGACAGTCGACCCGACAGCATGGCGCCAAGCTCGGTTCCCGTTTCCGGATCGATGCCGGCCAGTTCGCACGAACCGACCGGCGTCGGGGCAAATGCATCCTTCGTTTCGACGAACAGGCTGGCCTTGCCGATCAGCTCAACGGGCAATTCACCCCCGGGCGGCGCCACTCCCACCGACGAAACATGGGTGCCTGGACGAACCCATTCGGCCGAGATCACCGGCTCATAGGAATGTGTTGCCAGGCAGACGACATCCGACGAGCGCACCGCGGCCTCGATATCATCGACGGCAATGACACCGGGATGCCCTGCGGCGAGCGCCTGCGCATCCGCAAACACTTTCGAGACGACGCGGATTTCGGCGAAGTCGCGCACCAGCGGCAGGAGGTTGAGGTGCTGGCCGGCCTGCACGCCGGCGCCCACCACGGTCACAATCCTCGCGTCGCGCCGGGCGAGTTCCCGAACCGAAAGCACGGCCGAGCCGGAGGTGCGCACGGCGGTGATATAGGTGCCGTCCATGACGCAGACCGGCATGCCTGTCGCCGGATCGAACAAATGGATCGTAGCGAGATGGCTGGGGATGCCCTTGGCGATGTTGCCTTCGAACACATTCACGATCTTCACCGTCAGATGCATGCCCGCCATCCAGGCCGGCATCGCCAGCGAATAGCCGGCTTCGGGAATGTCGAGTTGCGGCCGCGCCGGAATGACGATCGTGCCGTCGGACAAAGCCCGAAAACCTTCGGCAAGGGCGTCGAGGAGCCGGCGAGGATCGATGCAGTCTTTCACCTCGGCTTCGCTGAGAATGAGCACGGGAGTGTCGCCCTTGGCCTGGACGCTGCGGGCGGTGGATATGATCGATGTCATGGGTTTTGCCTTGGTCGGGTTGCGTTACCCGCCAACGGTATTGCGACCTGGCAGCGTGATGAAATATGCTATTTTTGCCTTTCCGGCGTGACTATCACGCTTGCTACAGCCAAAAAGTGTGAATCCTGAAATGAGCGACCTGGACCGTATCGACCGCATGCTGCTGCGCCTTCTGCAGGAGGATGGCCGCCGAACGACACTGGATCTCGCCCGCCGTGTCGGCCTGTCGCCGACGGGTGCGTCGCAGCGCATCAAGCGCCTGTTCGGTGAAGGTTTCATCCGCGCCGTGCGCGCCGTTCTCGACCCCGCCCGGATCGGCCGCGGCACGCTCGTCTTCATCGAGGTGCGGCTCGACCACACGGCGCCGCATGTCTTCGACCGTTTCGCCGAAGCGGTTGCGCGTGCCCCGGAAATCATCGAGTGCCACATGGTGGTCGGCGGCTTCGACTATCTGGTCAAGGCGCGCATCGCCGACATGGCGATGTTCCAGGACTTCCTGCAACGCGTCATCCTGCCGCTTCCCGGCGTCCGGGAAACGCACACCTACGCTTCGATCGCCGATGTGAAGCCGGATGCTTTGCTGCCGATTTGAGCCGGGCGCCGGAACGCCCATTGTCGCTCCGTTCCGCCACTCCGAGAGCGTTCGTAGTGGCCCTCAAAAGAATAGAGGCGTACGAGAATTATCCCACCCAGTGCAGTGGTTCTAAATGGAGAGTCGCATGGCAAGCACAAAGCCCCCGGGCTGGGGCGATGATGAACTCTCGAAATTCCTGGAGGCTGCTCATCAGAACCAATATGCGACCTTTGTGAATAAGCGCGAGGCAGTCGCGAAGCTTGTGGCAATCGACGCGCAGTTTTCAAAGGCCACGAAGGACTGGCTTAATCCGGAAAACGAAATCCTCGCGATGCTGTTCATCCGATGCATCGGCGCGTACCGGACTGCCTGCGGGCTTGCCATGTCTGGGCAGGCAGCGGAGTGTTATGTTCAATCTCGCTCGGTGCTCGAATACGCTGCTTACGCCGTGCATATCAACAAAGACCGGTCGCTTGGCAAGGTCTGGCTCGATCGTCACGAAGACGAAGCCGGCATGAAGGCGTCAAAGAATGCATTCCAACACGCCAAAGTGTTGAAGTCCTTGACTTCCGCCAATCGACACGCGGCGGGACGCTTCGAGACCATCTACCAGCGTACAATCGATTTCGGCGGGCATCCGAACGAACGTGCCGTGACAGCCAACCTGAAGATTGTTGAGGAGGCAGATCGACGGAAGATGCTTGGAATCCTTCAGCACGGCGATGGGGTGCAACTCGAGATGGCACTAAAAACCACCGCGCAGTGCGGGCTGATCTCGCTCGAGTTGCTTGAGACGATTTACGGCCCAAAGTTCGAATTGCTCGGCATCAAGGCAGCGATGCTCGATCTCCGGCGGACGGGGCTTTAGGCGTATCGGATTCGAAACGCACCACCTCGAAACATCGTGGCAACGCACCGTAATCGAGCGGGTTCAGGGCGTGGATATTTTCGAAGATCGTCACATTTGGCACCGCCTCGCGACCGCTCTGCTTGAGACGGGCGAGCGCGCTGAACGACGTGTTTTTGTTCGATTGAAACAACTTGCCGTCACCGAGAAAGCGCCCGGTAATCCGCCGACTTTCGGCGCCAAGTTTTAGGGTGTAGCCACCATACATCGCGGCGATGAAATCGTGGTTTTCGGTACCAGATAACTGCATTGGATCGTAGTGGTTAAATACGACCAACACAGCCGCCCTTCCTTCCGCAGATGAAGCTTTGATTTGCGACTTGCTTCGATTAATGCGCTCTCTAATCGAAGCGCCGACCTCGCCGCCATGCACTACGTCTTCTTTCCAATCCCGGGCGGTTTCAATCTGCTTGAGTTCGAAGATGACCTCTACGCCCGGCGCTACGGTGACGACGTAATCGGGTGTTCTGCTAGGGCCCGGCGGGATGGGACGCCATTCCAGCCTGTTGGCATCAAGCCAACCTTCGAAAACGCCCTCTGAGCGGTTCTTTTGCATATTAATATGTATACCGAAACTCGGGAACAATGTCATTTAAGCCTTAGTATGTGATCGAACAGTCGACACAAATCGCTTCACCGCGCTTGCCGAGTGTCGCGAGAGGATTGCCAGATAACAGCCCTCACAACGCCCCTGCCCCCGCACCCAGCAGCCACTGCCGCACCGCCTGTGTCGGCTCGGGATGCGCCTGCTTTCGGGGTACCACGACATAGAAATCCTGCGTGCCGCGCATTCCCGCCTTGAGCGGCTGCACCAGCCGGCCAGCGGCGAGGTCGGCCGCGACGAGGAAGCGGCTGGCAAGCGCTATGCCCTGGCCGGCGATGGCGGCGTCGATGGCCAACCCCGTCTGGTTGAAGCGCATGCGGCGCGCTTCGGCGGCCATCTTCAGGCCAACGGCCTTCTCCATGAATTCCGGCCACATGTTATGCGCATCGTGCAGCAGCACGTGGTGTCGGAGGTCGGCGGCCGCGATCTCGCCGGCGCCGGCAGGCAGCAGGGACGGACTGCACACGGCGATGAGTAGTTGCGGGAACAGAAGATCGACGATGAGGCCGGCGCCGAAGGGCGGACGGCCCTGCCGCACGGCGATGTCGACGCCATCGGCCTGGAAGCTTGATAGACTTTCGCTGGCCATGATGCGCAGATCGACCAGCGGATTATCAGTGACGAACTCCGGCAGCTTCGGGATCAGCCATTTGGTGGCGAAGCTCGGCGTCACGCTGATCGTCAGCCGCGCCGGCTCCGGGCGCAGCAGAAGCGTCGCCTCGGAGATCAGGTCGAAGGCGCGGCGGATATTCGGCATGAAGGCGCGGCCCTCGTCGGTCAGCGCCAGGCCGCGCGGCAGCCGCTCGAACAGTTTGACGCCGAGATCAGCCTCCAGCCCGCGTATGTGTTGCGCGACAGCACCCTGCGTCACGCTCAATTCCGCGGCGGCGATGCGAAAGTTGAGATGGCGCGCCGAGGCCTCGAAGGCGCGAAGCGCGTTCAGCGGCGGCAGGCGATGCAGGGGGTCGGGCATGCAGGAGTTTTTCTACAGGTTGAATTCAGGCATTCTGGTTCGAACCATCGGCCAAAACCGACTATATCACTGCCCGAGCCCGGAAAACATAGACTGTGGATTCGCGCCAACCCTTAGGAGGAAAATCAGATGAGTGTAGAAAAAGTAGCTGTTGTCACCGCTGGCGGCAGCGGCATGGGTGCGGCGGCGGCAAAGCGCCTGGCCGCCGATGGGTTCAAGGTCGCCATCCTTTCGTCCTCCGGCAAGGGCGAGGCGCTGGCCAAGGAGCTGGGCGGCCTCGGCGTCACCGGATCCAACCAGTCGAATGACGATTTGCAGCGCCTGGCGGACGTCACGCTCGAACGCTGGGGCCGCATCGACGTTCTGGTCAACAGCGCCGGCCACGGCCCGCGCGCGCCGATCCTGGAAATCACCGACGAGCAGTGGCACACCGGCATGGACGTCTATCTGATGAACGTCATCCGCCCGGTGCGCATCGTGGCACCCCAGATGGTCAAGCAGAAGGCCGGCGCCATCGTCAACATCTCGACAGCATGGGCATTCGAGCCGAGCCCGATGTTCCCGACCTCGGCGGTCTTCCGCGCCGGCCTTGCCGCCTACACGAAGATCTTCGCCGACAAATACGCACCCGACAATGTGCGCATGAACAACGTGCTGCCCGGTTGGATCGACAGCCTGCCCGCGACCGAGGAGCGCCGCGACAGCGTGCCGATGCAGCGCTACGGCAAATCGGAGGAGATCGCCGCCACCATCGCCTTCCTCGCCTCGGAAGGCGCCGGCTACATCACGGGCCAGAACATCCGCGTCGATGGCGGGTTGATCCGCTCGGTGTGAGAGCGGGAGCGGACAAGACGAATGTCGGCGCTGCCCCTCATCTGCCTGCCGGCATCTTCTCCCCGTATAGTGACGGGGAGAAGGACAACTGTCGCTGATGATTTCGCCAATCACCAGCGTTGCAGGGAAGAGCGCCGGCGTTGCGGCCAGCCCACTTCTCCCCGTCACTTACGGGGAGAAGTGCCCGGCAGGACGATGAGGGGCAGCGCAGACGTTGGATCGTGTGGCGAGTGGGCGCACTCCTCTCGATAAGATACCCCTCAGGCCGCATCCCCATCCAGCACCGCCGCCAGCTTCGGCAGAACCAGGTCGCCGACTGTGTAGGTGTGGAACTCGCTCTTCGACACGGTATCGAGCTTGCGGAACTTCTCGACGAAGACGGGGTCGGAGAAGAACTCGTCGACATTGCCCGCTCCCTGAATAGCCTCGATGTTGACGACGGTCAGGCCGTCCGTGCTTTTGGCCAGGTTACTCCACAGGAAGCCGGCCTTTCGCTCGGCCACATAGTGCACGACATCCTGGATGATGCGGAAAGCCTCGTCCTGTTTGCCGGGGTGAGCGTGGATGACATTCACGACGAAGATAGTCGGTTCGGGCTTGGCCACAAAAACGGCGGGGGAAATCGAATCCATGATGGGCTCCTGTTGGGAAACGCGGCGTTCGTGCCGTCAGGCCACTGGATATCGACCCAAGGATAGACGATAAACGGTCCTTTATTCGTGAAAGACCGGAATTGAATTCCGCAATGGGAGGCGTCATGGACAGGCTGGGGACGCTCGGCATCTTCGTACAGGCCGCCGAGGCCGGCAGCTTTGTCGCGGCGAGCCGGACACTCGGGCTCTCAAGTTCAGCGGTAGGCAAAGCCATAGCGCGGCTCGAGGACAGTATCGGCGTGCGCCTGTTTCACCGCTCGACGCGAAGCATGACCCTGACCCAGGAAGGAAGCTTCTATCTCGATACCTGCCGGCGCATCCTGTCCGAACTCGATGAGGCGCAAGCCGAGCTTTCGAAATCCCATACCGCGCCGCGCGGTCTGCTGCGGGTCAGCCTTCCCTTGACGGGAATGCTGCTCATGCCCGCACTGTCCGCGTTCATGCGGGCGTATCCGGATATCAGGCTGGATCTCGATTTCACGGACCGCCTGGTCGATGTCATCGAGGAAGGTTTCGATGCCGTCATTCGAACCGGGGATATCAGGGACACCCGGCTCATGAGCCGCAAGCTCGGCAGCTTCCGCCACCAGGTCGTCGCCTCGCCCGATTATCTTGCGCCCAGGGGAATGCCGATGGTGCCGGAAGACCTGCTGCATCACAAATGTCTTCATCACCGCTACCCGAGCACGGGCAAGCTCGAACAATGGCCCCTGTCGCGCGACGGCGTGGAATTGCGGCTGGACCTGCCGACCACGACCATCGCCAGCACGATCGAGCCCCTCATCCATCTTGCCGAAAACGGCTTCGGCGTCACCTGCCTGCCGCCCTTTGCCGTCAAGGCGCAGGTTGCGAATGGCAGCCTGCGGCCGCTGCTCGAGGACTACCTTTCCGCGACAGGCACCTTCCGCATCCTCTGGCCAACGAGCCGCTATCTGTCGCCGAAGATCCGGGTCTTCGTGGATTTCATGGCCGCGAACCTGTTCGTGCGTTAGCAGGCTCCGCCCCGCCATCGCCTCGGTGTCCAGCGCCTACCCCATGCATAAGCCTTGGGCTTGGGCGGGGAACCGACAGGCGGCAAGCATTTCATGGTTGTCGGCAAGGGCGCATGGCCGGTCGCAAAGGGGACGACGAACATTACGGCGGCGGCCTCGCAGAAGAGTAGCTTTCCACCGAAGCCGCTAAGCCATCCGCCTGTCCGGCCCCGCCCCCGCTGCCCGCGCAACAATCGCCTCCAGCGGCTCAGGCCGGTGCAACAGGTACCCCTGGCCAAAAGCCACGCCCATGTCGCTGAGGACATCCAGCGTTTCCTGGCGTTCGATCTTTTCCGCCACCACGCCACAGCCGAGGCTCCTGGCGATGCTGGTGATGGCCGAGACGATCTCGCGGTCGAAGCTGCTCTCGGCGATATGCTCGATGAAGGAGCCGTCGATCTTGATCATGTCGACGGGAAAGCGGCGCAGATATTCGAACGAACTCATGCCGGCGCCGAAATCGTCGAGGCTGACGCGGCAGCGCCGTTCGCGCGCCTTGCGCACGAACTGCTCGGCGGCGTCGAAATTGGTGACGGCCGCCGTTTCGGTGATCTCGAAGCCGATGCCCGAATGCGGCGCTCCGGTCTCCTCGATGACACCATCGACGAAATCCCACAGAAGCGGGTCGCTCAGCGTCTGTGCCGACAGGTTGAAGCCGAGCGTCAGCGCGCCGGCGCGCAGCGCCGGACCATGCTGGGTGAGTGCCGTCCTGATGATCCAGCGGTCGAGTCGCGACGCGATGCCGAAGCGCTCGGCCACCGGGATGAATTCGCCGGGCGGCATCAGCCTGCCATTGCGCCCTACCATCCGCGCCAGCACCTCGACATGGCGGATCTTGTCCCAGCCCTGCCCGAGCAGATGGATTTCCTGGCCGAACAGTTTCAGCCTGCCGTCTTCCATGGCATCGACCGTCTCGGCGGCGATCCGCGCCGCATTGAGGCCGCCCGAGCCGGAGGCTGTCTCGGCCGAGAACACCGCGAAGCGGTTGCGCCCGGCCGCCTTGGCCGCGTAGCAGGCATCATCCGCGCAGGCGAGCGCATCGGCCACGGTGGTGCTGGCGTCGTCGACAAAGGCGATGCCGATGCTGGCCGCGAGCTTGCGCGAGGTGGCCGATCCGAGGTCGGCGTTGCGCACCGAAGCGAGCAGAGCGAGGGCCAGCCGCTCGGCCTGCGCGGCATCGCAATCAGGCACCAGCAGCGCGAATTCGTCACCGCCCAGCCGCGCGGCCTGCGCCAGCGCCGGCAGGCAGCCGACAATGCCCCTTGCGACGCTCTTCAGCGCCAGGTCGCCGGCGGCATGGCCGGCGAAATCGTTGAGCGCCTTGAAATAGTCGAGGTCGACATAGAACACCGCCAGCGGACCCGCCGCGATATGCTCGGCCAGCAGCCGGTCGAACGCGGACCGATTCAAGAGGGCCGTCAGCGCATCATGGCGGGCGGCATAGGCCAGTTCCTGCTCGCGAAGCTTGTCGTCGGTGATGTCGCGCACCGTGCCCAGGATCTGGCCGGCGGCGCCAGCGGCGATGAAGCGCACCAGCGATTCCACATGCCGGATTTCGCCGTCGCGCCTGATGATGCGGTATTGCGAGGCCACCACACTGTCCGAGCCCTCCGGCGGCTGATGCGCCCGCTCGGTGGCGGCCTTGTCATCGGGATGCAGATAGGTGTGCCAGAGGCCGGCAGCCACCTCGTCGCTGTCGGCGACCAGGCCAAAGATCTCCCTTGTGCGGGCGTCCCAATAGCTCTTGTTGGTGGCGATGTCGTAGTGCCAGATGCCGGTGCCGCTGGCGGCGAGCGCCAGGCGAAAGCGCGCATTGACCTGCTCGAGCTGATATTCCGCCTGCTTCTGCTTGGTGATGTCGGTCTGGACGCCCATCAGCCTGGTGGGCCGGCCGTCCGCGTCGCGCTCGACAATGCCGCCGCGATCGAGCACCCAGACCCAGTGGCCATCCTTGTGCTTGAGCCTCAGCTCCGTCTCGATATTGTCGCTCAAGCCCGCAATGTGGCGGTCGCCGCTGGCCAGGGCCCGCTCGCGGTCGTCAGGATGGGTCAGCTGGAACCAGAGGTCGCTGGAGTTGGCAAGCTCGCCTTCCTCATAGCCAAGCATCCGCGCCCAGGTGGCGGAATAGAAACAGTCGCCGCTCGTGATATCCCAGTCCCAGACGCCAAGATGCGCGCGTTCCAGCGCACGCGCCCAGAACGTTCCGTTGCGGTTCTTCTTGTCGTCTTCAGCCATGCCCTGGCTTTTGCCCCGCGCAAATCACGGCCAATGTGCACAAAACACAACAAGAAACAGTTACCGCTAAAGCAGCATATTCGAATGATGCACGAGATGCTTCCCGCACAGCCGGACAGGTCAGGCCGAGCTTCGCAGCATCAGCTCGGCGTTCAGCAGGATGCGTCCGCTGCCTGCCTTTGCCGCCGGCGATTTTTCATCGAGCCTCTCCAGCAGAAGCTCGATGGCAAGGCGGCCGATCTCGTTGTAGTTCTGCGCGACCGTCGTGAGCGGCGGGCAGGCGTAGCGTGACAGCGGATGGTCGTCATGCCCGGCGACCCGCAGGTCGCAGTCCGCCCCATGGCCCACCTTCAGCCCCAGCTGATAGGCGGCGGAGATCACGCCGAGCGCGACACGGTCGTTGGCGCAAAGCACCGTCTTGGTCGCAAAGCCCTGCCCCTTCAGGATGCGAAGCGCTTCGTCATAACCGAATTTCTCGAAGTCCCACGACCTGAGGTCGGTGACGGGCACGATGCTCGGCGTCATCTTGAACTGCTGCATGGCCTCGACATAGGCGTCCTGCCGGGCCTGTGCGTTGTTGTTGACGAGCGGCATGGCGAAGTAGCAGGGCGGCGCGCCGGACCGGCACAGATAATCGACGATGAGCCGGAAACTCTGCCGGTTGTCGGTGCCGACGAAGGAAGAAGTCTCGTCGAGCGGCGAGTCGACATAGATCAGCGGGATACTCGCGCCAAGTTCCGCCAGGATGCGATGGTGCGACTGCACGCCGAGCGGCGCGATGATGGCGCCGGCGATGTTCATCGACTTGAACGTCTGGATCGCCTGGTCTTCCATTTCGGCGCGACCGTCGGAGGACAGCACGAAGGCCAGGAAGCCGGCTTCATTGGCGATCGTCTCGATGCGGCGGGTCAGCGCCATGTAGAACGGATCGGTCGAATTCGGGATGATGACGCCGAGGATGTTGCTGCGGCGCCGATTGAGGTTGACGGCGAACATCGAGGGCCGGAAGTCGGATTTCTTCAGCGCCACCTCGATGGCGCTGCGCGTGTTCTTCCGCACCGAGCCGGGATCGTTGAAATATTTGGAAACCGTGGTGCGAGACAGACCGACAAAGGCCGAAAAGTCCTCCATCGTCCTGATCGTCTTGGCCATTCATGCGCTCCCTATTGCATGTCGCCCAAAAGTGTTCGGCGGTTTTGGGGTGACGCGCTCTCTCATCTTGATAGATGAGTCACCGTTCGGCCGAAAGGCGAAGCAACAGTCTTTCCCGCACGCCGTCTGTACGCTTCGGCCGAGAACTGCACCTTCATCGTCGTCGGGTCGCCGCCGGCCTTGGCGACAAACGGCAGAACTTCGGAAAGCGGCAGCTGGTGGCTGACCAGCCGCGCCATCGTGCCGTCGTCTTGAGCGAGGATATCCAGCGCCTGCGGGATATTGCGGTTCAGCGAATGCGAGCCCGCCAGCCTGATCTGGCGGCGGAAAATCTCGAACGGTGCGACCGAGATCCTTGCATCGGGCGCGCAGACTCCGAAGACCAGCGCGGTGCCGCCATCGGCGGTGAAGCCGATCATGCCTTCGACCACCCTAGCGACACCGGTGGCGTCGGCGACGAAATCGAACCCCCGCGCCCGCGCCGCCAGAGCCTGCGATCCCGACACGAGCGGCTCCAGCCCGAGAGACTCGGCGAAGGCCAGGCGCTGCTCGCTGATATCGGCGACCGCCACTTTTCCCACACCCTTGGCCTTGAGCGACAGGGCCAGGAGCAGGCCGATCGGCCCGGCGCCGAACACCAGCGCCGTGCCGGGCGCGCCCTCGGCGGCTTCGACCCCGGCGGCACCCAGCCCATTGAGGACGCAGGCGAGCGGCTCGGCGAGCGCGGCGGTGTCGAAGGAGAGATCGCCGATCCCGTGCAGATGATCGACGGCAACGAGGCTGAACTCGGCGAAACCGCCATTCTCGGTCACGCCATAGGCTTTCAGCCCGGCGCACAGATTGGTCAGGCCTTTCCTGCAGGCGGCACAATGGCCACAGGGAATGTTGGGGTCGACGGCCACCCGGTCGCCGGGCCTGACGGTGGTGACATCGTCGGCGACCGCCTCGACCGTGCCGGCGTATTCGTGACCAGGGACCAGCGGAAACGCACCCTCCCCGTAGCGGCCATGCAGAACCTCGATGTCGGTATGGCAAAGCCCGGCCGCGCGCACCCGCACCAAGGCGTGTCCTGCCGTAAGCTTGGGCATGTCCAGTTCCGCCATGCCGGCAATGCCCGCGGCGGTGAATCGGATGGCCTTCATATCAGTCTCCCTACCCTCGGACGACGCGGCTCAAGCGTCAGCTCATCCAGTTGCCGCCGTCGACATTGTAGGTCTGCGCCAGGATATAGTCGCTGTCGGACGAAGCCAGGAACACGGCGAGCCCGGCAATATCCTGCGGCTGCGCGAACCGGCCGATCGGAACCGACTTCGCCACCGCCGCCTTCTTCTCGCCCGGCTTCAGGCCTTCCCAACGGGCGAAATGCGCATCGACAATATCCCAGTGCTCGCCATCGACGACGCCAGGCGCGATCGCGTTGACGTTGATGCCGTGCTTGACCAGCGCCAGTGCCGCCGACTGCGTCGCCGAGATCATCGCCGCCTTGGAGGCGCAGTAGAGCGTCACCAGCGCCTCGCCACGGCGGCCGGCCTGGCTCGCCATGTTGATGATCTTGCCGCCGCGACCGCGCGCGATCATCACATTGGCCACCGCCCTCATCATGAACAGCGGCCCCTTGAGGTTGATGGCGAACACGCGGTCGTAGCTCGCTTCGGTGATGTCGGTTATCGGCGCCATGTCGAAGATGGCCGCATTGTTGACGAGGATGTCGATGCCGCCGAAATCGCTGTCGACCTGGGCCACGACCCTGTCGATCGCATCGAGGTCGGTGACGTCGAGCTTGACAGCGCTGGCGGCCGCGCCGATCTCGGCGGCTGCCCGCGTCGCGCGCTCGATGTCGATATCGGCGATCACAACCTTGGCGCCTTCGCGCGCATAGGCTTGCGCGAAGCCGAGGCCAATGCCGCGCGCACCGCCTGTTATGAGGGCAATCTTGTTCTTCAGCTTCATCTCGGATTCTTCCTGCATTTTCGAAAAGATATGCGCCGGGTGGCGACCACCACGAACGGCCCGGTGGATGCTCGCCACCCGCAACGAACGCACGGACCCGCCCTGGCGGATCCGCGCATCCTCCGGCCTGTTTCGATGGGAGGTCACTACAGGCGCGGATCGCCAAGGGCGGCACGCTCCGCCGCTTGGCTACCTGTTGGACCCGAGCCCGGCTACTTGATGTAGCCTGCCTCCGTCATCGTCTTCTCCACCGCTGTTTGGGCGCCGTCGAGTGCGTCATCCACCGACTGCTGTCCGGTTACCGCCGCAGCGACCGCCTGGCCGACCTCGGTTCCGATGCCCTGGAATTCCGGGATGGCGACGAACTGGATACCGGTATACGGCACCGGATCCTTGGTCTGCTTGGTCGGATCGGCGGATTCGATCGCCGAGAGCACCGTCGCGGCGAAGGGCGCCGCCTTCTGGTAGTCCGGGCTGGCATAGGTGGACTTGCGCGTTCCCGGAGGTGCGGCGACCCAGCCTTCGCTTTCGCCGACGCGCTGGACATAGGCTTTCGATGTCGCCCACTTCACGAACGACTTGGCGGTCTCCGCCTTCTTTGAGGTGGCCGGAATGGCCAGGCTCCATGCCCAGCCCCAGGCCGAACCGTTGGGCGTGACCGCCACCGGCGCCTTGGCGAAGGCAACCTTGTCGGCGACCTTGCTTTGCTTGGGATCATAGACGCGACCCGCCGCCGAGGTGGCATCGATCCAGATGGCGCAATGCCCGGACGCAAACAGCGCCTGGTTCTCGTTGAAGCCGTTGGAGCTGACGCCCGGAGGTCCGTATTGCTTCATCGCGTCGACATACCAGCCGATCGCCTGCTTCCACGCCGGCGAATTGATCTGCGGCTTCCAATCCATGTCGAACCAGCGGCCGCCGAATGTATTCACCAGCGTGCCGACGAACGCCATGTTCTCGCCCCAGCCCGGCTTGCCGCGCAGGCACAGGCCGTACTGTTCCTTCGACTTGTCGGTGAGCTTGGCGGCAAACTCCTTGATCTGGTCGTAGGTCGGCGTCTCCGGCATCTTCAGTCCGGCGGCGTCGAACAGATCCTTGCGATAGAGGGTGAACGAGCTTTCCGCGTAGAAGGGCACGGCATACAGCTTGCCGTCGACGGTCAGGCCGCTGCGCACCGGCGCGATCAGGTCGTCGTAATCATAGTCGGCGCCCAGATCGTTGAGCGGTGCCAGCCAGCCATTCTTGCCCCAGATCGGCGTCTCATAGCCGCCGATCGTCAGCACGTCGAACTGGCCGGCCTTGGTCGCGATGTCGGTGGTGACCCGCTCGCGCAGGACATTTTCCTCGAGCACCAGCCAGTTCACCTTGTTGCCGGTCGCCTTCTCCCATTCGGGCGACAGCTTCTGCATGATGATCATGTCGCCATTGTTGACCGTCGCGACCGTGATTTCCTCGGCCAGGGCGGCACTTGCCGTCAGCGCCGATGCGGCGACCGACGCGGCGAGCATTGCAATAAATCTTCCCGATGGCATTTCGTCTCCTCCTTTACGAATGCGCATGTAGAAATGAACATGCGTGTATATTCTATTGCGCTGGCGTGTACCCGAGTCAAGTTCCCCCGAACTCGATTTTTGGCCGATAACCGCGCTTTGTGCGGGGTTACCGGGCAAACGCTTCGCCAGGAAAGCCGCGCGCGGATTAAATAAAATGCACATGCGTACAGTTTTTGTTGACTTCGCTTTCGCCGCGATTTACCTCGGTTTCAGCCAGGCGCTATCGTGCGGGCCGCACGCCGCACGCTTTCGGCTGTCTGGGGACGAGAAGGAATTGCAGCAATGAGCCTTCCCCGTAGGGAGATCGCCGCCGAATCCGCCGGACCGACGATCGCCGCCGGCGAAATCCTGGTCGAGATCATGGCGACGGACCGGGGCATGGGCTTCCTCGAGCCGCAGGCGCTGATTGGCCCCTATCCCAGCGGCGCGCCCGCCATCTTCATCGATCAGGTGGCAAGGCTGGGCGGCGGCGCCGGCATCATCGGCTGCGTCGGCCGCGACGATTTCGGCACGATCAATCTGGAAAGGCTGAGGCGCGACGGCGTCGATGTCTCGGCCGTGGCAGTCAGCGACCGCTACCCGACAGGCAGCGCCTTCGTCCGTTACCGGCCCGACGGCGGCCGGGACTTCGTCTACAACATCGCCGAATCCGCCGCCGGTCGGATCAGCCTCACCGAGGAAGCACGTCGCCTGGCAGACGGTGCCGGCCATCTTCATGTCATGGGATCGGCCCTGTCGATATCCGGGCTGAAGGAGATCATCGCATATGCCGCGAGAGCCGTGCGGGCGCGCGGCGGCTCGACATCCTTCGATCCCAATGTGCGCAAGGAACTGATCGACGGCGCCGACGGCGCGCAGTTTTCACGCCTGGTCGACGATGCCGACCTGCTGCTGCCCTCCGGCGACGAGTTGCTTGCGGCCGCCGGGGTCGATGATGAAGGCCAGGCGGTGAAGGCGCTGATCGCCAGGGGCGTTGGCGAGATCGTGCTGAAGCGCGGCGCTGCCGGCTCCACCCGTTTTGGCGCAGACGGCAGCAGGATCGACTGTGCCGGATTCCTGGTCGAGGAAGTCGACCCGACCGGCGCCGGCGACTGTTTCGGCGCCACCTATCTGACCTGCCGGCGCAAGGGGATGGAGCCGGCCAAGGCGCTGTTCTATGCCAATGCCGCCGGCGCCCGCAATGTCACCCGGCGCGGGCCTATGGAAGGCATCGCCGGCTTCGATGTTCTCGACGCCTTCATCGCCGGCACGGCGAGGGCGGCATGATCAACCCGCTTGCAGGCCTCGCCACCGCGCGCCGAAACGGATCGCCCTACGGCATCACCTCGATCTGCTCGGCCCATCCGCTCGTCATCCAGACGGCGATCCGGCGCGCCGTCGCCGACAAGGACACCACGCTGCTGATCGAGGCGACCTGCAACCAGGTCAACCAGGTCGGCGGCTATACCGGCATGACGCCCGACCTGTTCATCGCCTTCGTGCGGGAGATCGCCGGCAAGGAAGGTCTCGACCCCCGCCGCATCATCTTCGGCGGCGACCATCTTGGCCCGAACCCGTGGCGCACGGAGCTGGCGGCGCAGGCGATGAACAAGGCAGAAGCCATGGTCACCGCCTATGTCTGGGCGGGCTTCTCAAAAATCCATCTCGACGCGTCGATGGGATGCGCCGGTGAGCCGGCCGCGCTCGACGACGAGACCATCGCCACGCGGGCGGCGCGGCTCGCCAAGGCAGCAGAAAAGGCGGCGCGTGCGGCCGGCGGCGCCTTGCCGGTCTACATCATCGGCACCGAGGTCCCCGCCCCCGGCGGCGTCGATCACCCGATCAGCGACCTGAAGCCGACGCAAGCAGCGGCGGCGCGCCGCACCATCGAGGTTCATCGCGAGATCTTCGCCCGCGAGGGGCTGGCGGAAGCGTTTGGCCGCGTCATCGCCGTGGTGGTGCAGCCGGGCGTCGAGTTCGGCAGCCAGAACGTCGTCGCCTACCGGCCCGAAGCGTCGAAGGCGCTGACCGGACTGCTCGATGAGGAACCCTCGCTCGTCTACGAAGCGCATTCCACCGACTACCAGAGCCGCGCCGCGCTGGCGGCCCTTGTCACAAACGGCTTTCCCATCCTCAAGGTTGGCCCCGGCCTGACCTTTGCCTTGCGCGAGGCACTTTACGGGCTCGACCTGATCGCATCCGAAATGGTCCCTGATTATGGCGAGAGATCGCTCGCCCGCACGATGGAGCGCGTGATGCTGGCATCCCCCGGCCATTGGCACAGCCACTATCACGGCAGCGACACCAGCCTCTATCTGCAACGCCACTACAGCTACAGCGACCGCATCCGCTATTACTGGAGCAACCCCACCGCCGCCGTTGCCTCCGGCCGGCTGGTCGAGGCGCTCAACGGCGTCGGCATCCCCGAAACGCTGATGCGGCAGTTCCTGCCGATGCTGCCGGCCAAGCTTGGACCGGCAGGAAATCCCGAAGCCATCCTCCACGCCGCGATCGGCCAGGTGCTGGCCGACTATGACGCAGCCTGTCGCCGGGACGGTGGCTGAAAAGCTTTCGCGTGCGGACAAGAACCCACGCGATGCGTGGCGTGTTTAGTACCAGCGTCCACGGCCAAACCAGCCGCCGCCGAGCAAAAGAATGACAATGATTATGATGAGAAGCGTGGTGGTGCTCATCTGCGTCTCCTGGGAATGCTCCCGAGCATCTCCATCGCCATTCAGCGGTGCGTTGCTCACTATGCACTCCGACTTGGACCAACGGTCGTGACGGTGTTTCGTTCCGTTGAACCGGCCTGCCCGAAGCGCGTGCCATCGCAACGTCCGGACGCCTCCCGCCGACACTGATAGCTCTGTTCCCATCAACTCGCTTCGTTGTCCCCCCGCTCCGTCGTGGAAGGTCAAAGGTTGCGCGGGGCCAACATCCACACGGCCGCATTTTGTAAATTCAGCTCAATGGTATGCGCGGTTCCTGCACCAGCCAGAAGATCTTCTTCGGCACCAGATCGGTGATCAGGAAATCGAAAGTCGCCGTCTTCAGCGGATCGACCTTTCCGTCCCTGAACAGCAGGCGGTCATAGGGCGTCATTTCACGATAATAGTCGGCGAAGCCGCTGGACGCGATGTAGTCCGGCGTCTTGTTGGGTTGGTCGAAGGACAGGCCGTCGTCGTCGGTGCTCGGCTGGCCGAGGATCGACTGCAGCTCGAACTGGAATTCGATCCAGCCTTGCCCGCCATTGTTGAGCACATCGATGCGCATTTTCAGCATGCCGGTGGCGAATTTGCCCGCCACGCCGAACGGCTGGATCGGTCGCTCCGCACGGATGGTCAGCGTCACCGGCGTCGCCGAATTCAGCTCCTCGGTGATCACGAACGGATCGTCCTTGGTCCCGTTGCCCGACGCCCCGGTGATATGGAAACCGCCGAGTTCATCGGAGAAGGAGTAGGCGCCGGTCGTCAGGACCGTTTGTGCGCTTGCCGGCATTGGAAGCGCAGCCAGCAGCAAGGGGGCCAGACATGCCATCGGACAGATCCGGCCGGCCGGGAAGAAAAAGCGCGTCGACGAAAAGCCAGATGGCCCGGAAATGCGCATGGAGCCAGTATGGCCGATAAGCCGGCCGTCGAACACTCAAAAACGCAGGCGGCGGGCTTGAAAGGCTGGCAGCGCCAGGCACGCGGCCGCTACACGGATTTTGGCAGTCACGACTTCCCTGCCTCCACACTCCTCGTTCCCCTTACAACGAAGCTGACCTCGAACGATGTCCGCATCGGCATCGCCTACAAGTTCTGACTATCCTCATGGCTGGATGCGAAAAGCCCACCCCGGCGTGAGCCGGGACAGGCCATTGTGCTTCCCACCTTGCCTGCAAGGAGACAGGCTCCTGCAAAACTTCGCTTGATCGGTTAAGTTCCCACCCGGGCAATCCCGATGGCGGACCTCGTCGGCTGCTCGGGCTTGCCGAAGGGGCTGCTTCGCTCGCAGCCGAACAACACCAGGGAGCCCGCGACAAGCAGCATCATACGAAAAACCAAACCGCGCATCGGACGTCCCTCGATCAGGCAGTTTGGAATTTTTACACGTTGCCGTCGCCGCGACGGTGAAGACTTTCACGTTGTCGGGAAAACCATCCCTTCATCCTTGCCGAAAGCATCCCTGGCCGTGCGCTCAAGGCTGTCCGGCGTGGATCGGCGGACGACGGCCGGTCCAGCCGGTCGTCCGCTCCATTTCGTGCGAGATACGCAGCAGCCGGTGGTCCTCGTTCCATCGTCCTGCCAGCTGGATTCCTATGGGCAAACCGCACGGTGACTGGAACAGCGGCAGGCTTGCCGCCGGTTGCCCGGTGACGTTGAAGATTTCCGTGAATGGGGCAAAGCCGTAGGCGCGGCTGGCCCACGCATCGTAATCCCACGCCGCGCGATCAGAGGCGTCCTCGCTGCCCCGAACGCCCCGGCCGCTGATATCGCCGAGACGCGGCGGCAGGCAGGCCGTGGTCGGCGTCATGATCAGGTCGAATCCGTCGAACGCGCGGGCCATGGCAAGGCAAGCGCGATGGGCGCGGTCGTTCGCCCTCAGATAATCGGCAGCGCTGGCCCGATCGGAACAGTCCAGCGCATGGCGGCTCAGGCTTTCGATCTCGTCGGGTCGCGGCATGCGCCCGGTCTCGCGCGCCCGTTCATGGATGATCCGCGCGACCTCCGACATCCAGAACAGGTTCCATTCCGCGCCGCCATCGGCCTCGGATGGAAGCCGTGCCTCGGTCAGGGTGTGTCCCATCTCCTCCAGCAGCGCCACCGCCCGCACGAAGCCCGCCTCGATCTCGGGTGAGACCGGCGTGCCGTCCGGCCGGCGACATATGCAGGCAATGCGCAGGCGCTCGCCGGGTGAGTCCAGCCAGTCCAGATAGGACGGCACCGGCTTCACCAGCCTGCTTCGCGAGCCCGGTTCCGGGCCGCCGGTGATGTCCAGCATCGCGGCGCTGTCGCGCACCGAGCGCGACAGGACATTCTCGGCGTAGAGCCCGCCACCCACCTCGCCGCGATCGGGGCCGACGGGATTGAGCCCGCGCGTCGGCTTCAATCCGAACACGCCGCAGCAGGCCGCGGGCACGCGGATCGACCCGCCAATGTCGGAACCATGCGCCACCGGCACCATCCCGCTCGCGACAGCGGCGGCCGCACCGCCGCTCGAGCCGCCTGCGGTTACCGACAGGTCCCAGGGGTTCAGGGTTGGGCCGCGAAAGCCGGGCTCGGTGACGAAATCGCCGGCGAATTCCGGCGTGTTGGTCTTGCCCAGCAGGACAAGGCCGCCGGCCCGCCAGCGGCGCGCGATCTCGCTGTCGGACCTCGGCGCGGCGTCCTTGAAATAGCGCGACGAATGCGTCGTCGGCCATTCCCGCACATCGACGCCGGTGTCCTTGACCAGCAGTGGCATGCCCGGCAGCGCCGCCTGCCGGTCGCAACCCCTGGCAGCCGAAAGCGCGCGATCCGCGTCCAGCAACGTCACCGCGTTGATGACCGGGTTGATGCTTTCAACAGCAGTGACGGCCGCCTCGACGACCTCGCCGGCGGACACCTCGCCCGAGCGGACAAGCCCGGCGAGCGCCACCGCGTCCAGCGCCACGTAGTCCGAGAGTTTCATTGGTCCTCCCGCCGTTCCATCAGGCGACGGCCGGTGCGGCCAGCGCCGCGACATGCGCGGCAATGGTTCGCGCAACCAGTGCCGGGTCTTCCCAGTGCGGATTGTGGCCGCAGTGATCGGCACTCACAAAAACAGCTTCCGGAATTTCATCGCGCAGCCGCTGTTGATGCGTGGCATCGAACAGCGGGTCGTGGCCGCCGCCGATGATCAGCGTCGGCACGCGCAAGGCGCGCGCGCTGGCGGTCAGGTCGGTGCGGCGCACCTCTTCGAGGATCGTGCGCCACAGGGCCACCGGCATTGCCGAGGCCTCCCGCGCTGCCATGTCGAGGAACTTCGGCGAAACTTCGGCCTCGCAGGCATGCCAATAGTCATAGAAGGGATCGGCCGAGGATATCGGATCCCGCAGCGTTCCGACACCGACCACCATCGGATGGTCGTCGCCGATGTCGGGCCGCAGCGTTCCGGCCAGCACCACGAGCCCGCCGAGCAGGTCAGGATATGCAGCGGCGGTCTCGATGGCCACCATGCTGCCCAGCGAATGGCCGACCAGCACCGGCCGATCCAGCCGCAAGGCCCCGATCAGCCCGGCGATATCGGCAGCGAAATCCGCGGGGCTCAAGCCCCTCGTCCCCGCCGGCGAAGCGCCGTGACCGCGCAGGTCCGGAATGATGAGCCGGCGGCCGGTGAGATGCGGCGCCATTAGCGAGAAGCTGCGGCTGGTGTCTGTGAAGCCATGCACCAGCACCAGCGCCGGCCCTTCGCCGGGGTTCACGTTCCCGGCGATGTCGACATAGGCGATGTCGGCGCTGGCGATCTCGACGTTTCCCGTCGAGACGCTGGCGATATCGACGTTTCCCGTCGAGACGCCGGCGATATCGACATGACGCTTGGCGCGCGCCCAGCCTTGCTGGTCTACCACCCTCACAGGCCGAGCTTCTGCTTCACGGCCTCCAGCCCGGGCTTGCCGTCGAATGTCGTGACCCCGGCCAGCCAGGCGTCGAGCCTGCCCGGATTCTCCTTGATCGCCTTCAGCCCGGCTTCTTCCGGCTTCATGCCGTCATTGATCAGATAGCCCATGCCGGCATTCTCGAAATCAACGTCGAAGGCGAGATTCTTGAGCAATTGCCCGACATTGGGACATTCGGCGAGATAGCCCTTGCGCACCTGCGTCGTCACGGTCGCGGCGCCCAGATTTGGTCCATAGAACTTGTCGCCGCCGGTCAGATATTTGAAATCATACATCCGGTTCATCGGGTGCGGCGCCCAGCCCTGGAAGACGATGAAGCGCTTTTCCTTGATCTGGTAGCCGACCTCCGAGAGCATGCCGGCCTCGCTGGACTCAACCACTTCCCAACCCTTGAGATCGAGCGACGGATCGGCGATGGCGTCCATCATCAGCTGGTTCGAACCGGGCTCGATGCCGTACATCTTCTTGCCGAACTTGTCGGCGAACTTGTGCAGATCGGCGAAATCCTTGACCCCGGCCTCCCAGACATAGGTCGGCACGGCGAAAGTATATTTGGCGCCGGTGAGGTTGACCCGCACATCGTCGACCGAGCCCTCCTTCTTGTAGGGCTCGTAATAGGTAACCATGGCCGGGTCCCAATAGCCGAGGAACACGTCCAGATCCTTGTTCTTCAGGGATTCATAGATGACGTTGATGCCGAGCAGCGAACTGTCCGCCTTGTAGCCCAGCGCGTCAAACAGGACGCTGGCGACGCCGGTGGTGAAGGCAAGGTCGTTCCAGCCCGGCTCGGCCATGCGCACGGCCTGGCATTGTTCGGGCTCGGCCGCGCCGGCCGGCTGCACAGCCAGCGCCAGCGCCAACAGCGAGGCGCCCATTCCAAGGATGCGAAGCATTTCGGTTCTCCTCATTGCGGTCTTTTTGACCGTTTGGTCTAATTATTGTCCCACTGGTCAATTCTTGATCTCGGTGGACGAAAATGTCAACGTGGATTCTTTGAACAGGGATCGGCCGGTGAAGCTCACGCGCATCAGCGATATAAGGCGCAAGGAGTTGCGGCAGGCGGCATTCGCCGTGCTGCAGCGCGAAGGCATTGCCGGCGCGACCATCGAGAAGGTCGCCGCCCAGGCCGGCGCGTCCAAGGGCATCGTGCTGCACTATTTCAACAGCAAGCAGGAGCTGTTCGAGCACGCCATGCGCGAGTCCAACCTCGTGCTGCGCGATGCCGTGGTGGCCAGGCTGAAGCAGGCCAAGACGCCGATGCAGCGCATCGATGCCGTCATCGACGGCAATTTCGAACCGCACCTTTTCCAGCCTTCACTCTGCCACGCCTGGCTGTCGCTGTGCGGCGAGGTACCGCGCGACGAGAAACTGCGCCGCATCCAGAAGGTCATCCACGGGCGGATGCGCTCGAACCTCATGTCGGGCCTGCGCGCGCTCGTTTCCCCTGAGGCGGCTGATGACATCGCCTTCGGCATCACCACGCTGATCGACGGATTGTGGCTGCGGCTCGGCCTTCAGTCCGACGGCGTTACGCGCGAGCAGGCGCTGCGCCAGGTCAAGGGTTACCTCGCCGCCCGGCTCGTTGCCCTGAAGGTCAACGCCTGAGCCAGGCCAGGTTCGCGCTCACACATGGACGTCGCCATGCGACAGTTCCCCATCATTGTCAGGGATGAGATAGGCCGCCGCGAAAAGCCCGGCGTAGAAGAGCACGACCACCACGAGGACGGCCGCGCCGGGCACCGGCCCGAGTGCAGCACCCGTCAGCGCGTCGTGCAGCGACCCGGCGATGCCGGTGCTGGAGCCTTCCTTCTGCAAAGCGGGCGTCGTGATCTTCAGCACCCAGGCCAGCAGCAGGATCAGGTACATGAAGATGTAGTTGCGGCGCAGCCGGCGGGCGAGCGAGGCGCGTTGCGAAATCAGGAAGCGCGGCGCCCTCAGGCTTTCGCCCACGATCGACAGCCAGTTGGAGGCGAAATCGGGCTGCGGCGAGAAAATCTGGGCGAAGTAGTAGCGTTCGAACTGGCGCACGCGCGCCCGGTAGACGTCGAAGAACCGGTAGCGGCGCGCCTCGATCCATAGCAGCAGCGTGATCAGCAGCATGGCGAACAGAAGCACGCCGTGATGCGCGTTGGCCGTCGACAGGGACACCGACAGCATGGCGGCGACCACGGTGATCGCCCAGTTGCTGGTACGGTCCAGCCGATCGCGCCAGCCCGCCATGCGGGCGATCTCGGCGCGATGGAAATGCGACAGCGTGGTGGCGAGTTCCGAGGAGGTCAGCCCGCGCGCGAACTTGTCGGAGACCTGGGGCGGTGGCGGCTGGCCTGTTGGTCTCGCGGTTTCAGGCGGAACCGCCCCGGATGTGGCAGTTTCTTGTATCGTGACGATATCGGGCGTGGCCATGCTGCCTCCCGCACCATGAACGCCGACCGGCCGTTTTCCGTTCCTTGTTGTTCCAGCCGTCGGTGCCACCACCAGTCTATACCCGCATCGATGCGCCGGCAAACGGGCTTGATGTTCGCGAACGACGAAAATGTTCACCGCGATCGTCAGTTTTTCGGGCTGCCATCGACGGAAACGACGGTGACGACCGTTCAATGCTGGACTGACCTGATTATGTGAAAGGACGGACGAATGGATTTCAGACCAAGGCTGCGCCACGCGCTGATCCCGCTTGCGCTGCTGATCGCCTCGCCGGCGGTTGCGGCCATGAAGGGCGACACCGACGGCGACGGCAAGCTGTCGCTTGCCGAGTTCCAGGCCATGACCCGCAAGGCGATGCTGCGCGCCGACACCAATGGTGACGGGAAAGTGTCCTTGGACGAGTGGAAGGCGCGGCCGGCTTCGGCCAAGATGAAGGGCGACCCGGAGAAGATGTTCAAAAGACTGGACGCCAACGGCGATGGCTTCATCGATGGCAACGAGATCGACGCCCTGGCCAAGAAGCGCTTCGAGCGGCTGGACACCAATGGCGACGGCTTCCTTGCCCAGGACGAACTCGACGCCCGCAAGGCGGCGAAGAACGCGAACGACTGACGACGCAAGTGTACGGACAGCATGCCTTTGACCGCCAGGGAGACAGACGAGGAGCTCCTTGCGCGGATCGCGCGCAACGACCCGGCCGCGACCGCCGACATGGTCGCCCGCAAATTGCCGCGTCTGCTGGGGCTTGCTGCCCGCATGCTTGGTGACCGGGGCGAGGCCGAGGATGTCGCACAGGAAGCATTCCTCAGGATATGGCAGCAGGCCGCGCGCTGGCAGCCCGGCACCGCGCGCTTCGACACCTGGCTCTACCGGGTGGCGCTCAACCTCTGTTCCGACCGGCTGCGGCGCCGGCGTGAAATCTATGTCGCCGAGGTGCCCGAACAGGCCGACACCGGACCAGCCCCGGATCAGGGCTTGTTCGACAGCGAACGGCAGCGCACGGTGGAAGCCGCGCTGGCCGCGTTGCCGGACAGGCAGCGTGAGGCAATCGTGCTCCACTACTATCAGGAGCTTTCCAACATCGAGGCCGCGTCCGTCATGGAGATCAGCGTCGATGCGCTGGAAAGCCTGCTGGCAAGGGCGCGGCGCAATCTCGGCGCCTATCTCAAGGGGGACGACGATGAACACTGACAAGGACCGGGATCGATGACGCCCGAACGCTTTGCCGAAATCGTGGGAGCTTACGGCTCCCGCCCCGATCGCTGGCCGCAGGCCGAGCGTGACGCGGCGCTCGCCTTCATGGAGCGAAATCCCGACGCGATCGGCAAGCTCCGCGCCGAGGCCAGCCTGCTTGACGGCCTGCTGGACAGTTCCGTCGTGGCGCCTGCCAGCCGCGAGCTGCGGCAGGCCATTCTTCAGGCGGCCTCCATGCGCCAGGCCGCCCCTGCCCTCAAGGTTGGCCCCAGGCCGAAACCCACGCTGTGGCAACGGGCGGGATTCTGGGGCGCCGGCATTGTCGGCATCGGCCTTGCCGGCGCGCTGGCCGGCGCGATGACGCTGGCCGTCGTCGTGCCGATGATCGGCCAGGCCTATGACGAGGGTGACGCCCACAACCTCACCGCCTTCAATGATCCCTTGCAAACGGTGGATGGGCAAACGGTGGATGGGCAGACGATGAACGAGCAGACGGTGGACGAGTGATGAGCACGAGATCGCTGAACATCATCATCGCCGCGTCGCTTGCCTTCAACGTGTTCTTCGTCGGCGCCGCCGGCGGCGCCCTGCTCTGGTATTCGTTCGGGCACAACAGGCTGGCGCAATCGGGCCAGGGCCTGCGCTTCGCCGCCCAGCACCTGTCGGCGCCGCAGCAGAAGATTTTCCGCCAGATGCTGAACCGGGCGCGGCATGACGCGGCCGCCGATGTCGAGGCGGCACGCAACGGCCGCGCCCAGCTTTCCACGCTGCTGGCGGCCGATGCGATCGACCAGCCGGCGGTGGACGCGCAGTTGGAAGTGGTGCGCAAGGCCGACTTCAATGTTCGAATCGCCGTCGAGAAGGCCGTCATCGATTTCGCAGGAACGTTGACGCCGGACGAAAGGCGCATCTTCGTGCAGGACCTGCGCGGTCGCGGCGCCATGCTGCGCAACGCCGCCCAGAAGAAAGCGCCATAGGGCAGAACACCGAGGATCAAACCTCCGGCGTCTCCTGAACTACGGGATCAAAGGACACCCGCTCGCCCGGACAGGTGATTGTTCACTGGCTGGATCCAACCACCGCGCCAACGGCGGCGCCACCCAGCCCGCCAACCACCGCACCGCCGGTTCCGGCAATGGCGGCTCCGGCCAAAGCGCCCGAGCCGGCGCCGATAACCGCGCCGGTGGCGGTGCGCATTGCGTGCGTCGAGCCGCAGCCGGCGAGTGCGACCGCCATGAAGGACACGATGAGAATTCGGTACATATCTGCCGCTCCAAAGGTTGAACGCGGAAGGTGGAGCGACAAGGTTAACGTTCCCTTGATGCGCGGGATGCAAATCGCGCATTTCCCCAGCCAATTTCAGGGGCGGTTTCCTGGTCCTCAGCCAGCCGATGCGGCGGTGAAAACCGCAAATTGCGCGTCGAAGGCACGCCTGAAGGCAGGCCGCGCTTCGCCGCGGGCGACATAGGCAGAGAGGTTCGGATATTCGCTCAGCATGCCCGATGCGCTCAGCCGGCGCAGCACGCCGATCATGACCAGGTCGCCAGCGCTGAACATGCCATCGAGCCAATCGGCATTGCCGAGCCGCCCCGAGAGCGCGGCCAGACGGTTGCGTATGCGATCATCGATCAGAGGCAGTCTTTGCGCGCTCCAATCCGCGTCGCGCTCCACGAACATTGCCGTTGAACGTTCGAGGATCGGCGGCTCGATCGTGCCGATCGCGGCAAACATCCAGGTGATCGCGCGTGCCCGTGCATTCGCATCGTCAGGCAGAAGGCCGCGATGGTGCTCCGCGATATGGAACACGATCGCCCCGGACTCGAACAAAGCGAGATCACCTTCCTCATAAGTCGGGATCTGCCCGAATGGATGAAGCGCCAGATGCGCTTGTTCCTTCATCCCGCTGAAGGAGACAAGACGAACCTCGTAGGGCTGGCCGACTTCTTCGAGCGCCCAGCGAACCGGCATGTCACGTGCCAGCCCCCTGCCACGATCGGGCGACCGTTCAAAGGCAGTGATGGTGGGGATCATCGGTGTCCTCATCTCGTCGTCTCCCTTCGTCGATCGTGACAAGCAAAGGACGAAGGGGGAACCGGAATTCCGACATCAGAGGTGCGAAAAGTTCTCCGACGTGCGGACACCACCTTCTCCTGCCTATCGGCGAGCCAGCGCCACGGCGTCGGGACCGGCCGGGAACCGCAACTGCCCATATTCATCGTTCGCGGCCTGCCATACGGCCTCCGCCACGTCGGCTTCGGTCGTCACCAGCGCCGGCCGCGCGAAGGACGCGAGTATCGGCTGCGCGAAGGCCGCGTACGGTGCCGGAATGACGTCCTCAAGGCGCAAATCCGTGTTCTGGGAGAAACGCGTCGTGGGGCCGTAGCCGGGCTCGACCAGCTTGACGCGCACGTTGAAGGCGCGCAGCTCATGATCGAGCGATCCGGTAAAACCTTCGATCGCCATCTTGCTGGCCGTGTAGACCGAAGCCAGCGGCATGGGCGTCAGCGTCGCGCTTGACGTGACGTTGACGATCACGCCCGACATCCGCTTGCGGAACTGAGGCACGACGGCCTGGGTCATTGCGATCACGCCGAACGTGTTGGTCTCGAACACCTGCCGCGTCTTGGACATGGGCGTGGCTTCCAGCGCGCCAATCACGCCGACCCCGGCATTGTTGACCAGTGCGTCGATGGGACCGGCGGCGTCGAGGGCCGCCGCGATGCTGTCAGCACTGGTGACGTCCAGCGCCAACACCCTCAGGCGATCATTGTCCTGCAGGATATCCAGCCGTGGCGTGCGCATCGTCGCGATGACGTTCCACCCCCTGTCCAGGAAATGACGTGCGGTTTCCAGGCCATAGCCCGACGAGCAGCCGGTGATCAGTACAGTTTTCATAGCGGTGTCCTTCAGATTTCGATGACGCGGTTTTAGGCCAGGGCATCAGGACCTCCTACGATTGAACGTCCAGATTTCATTTGCTAAAGTCCGAAACATGATCGACCCACTCTCCGAAGTCATCGCGCTGCTGCGGCCGCGCACCGTGTTCGCCAAGGGCATAAGCGGCGCCGGCACCTGGGGCGTCCGCTACACCGACTTCGGCGAGCCCAGCTTCTGCACGGTGCTGGAAGGCAGCTGTCGGCTGCATGTCGACGGCCAGCAGCCCATCACGATCGAGGCCGGCGACTTCGTGCTCCTGCCGGCCACGCCCGGCTTCGTCATGTCGGGTTTCGCGCCGGTGAAGCCGGTGGTCATCGACCCCAGGGCGGCGCCGGCGCCGGACGACGAGGTCCGTCATGGAAACCCCGACGGCGATCCCGACGTCCGGCTGCTCGGCGGCTACTTCGTCTTCGACTCACCCGACGCGGAATTGCTGGTATCGATGCTGCCGGCGCTCGTGCACATGCGCGGCGCCGACAGGTTGTCGATCCTGACGCGACTGGTGGGCGAAGAGGCCCGCGAACACAGGCCGGGCCGCGATCTCGTGCTCTCGCGGCTTGTCGAAGTGCTGCTGGTCGAAGCACTGCGCTCCCTGCAGGGCGAGGACACGCCGCCGGGCCTGCTGCGCGGCCTAGCGGATACGCGCGTATCGGCCGCAATACGGCGGATGCATGGCGACCCCGCCCGGCCCTGGACGGTGGTCGAACTGGCGCGCGAAGCCGCGCTGTCGCGATCGGCCTTCTTCGACCGCTTCATGCGCATCGTCGGCGTGCCGCCGATGGAGTACCTGCTCGGCTGGCGGATGGCCGTTGCAAAGGACTTGCTACGCCGCCGCGACGTGTCGCTTGCCGAGGTTGCCGAACGCGTCGGCTACAGTTCGGCAAGCACCTTCAGTACCGCGTTCAGCCGGCATGTGGGACGAGCGCCAGGTGGCTACGCACGAGCGCTTGCCAGCTAGGGGCGGCGGGATGTCGACGGCCACCCATCTCGGCCATCAAGGGCAGCCAGCTGATCGAATTCCCCAAAGAGCATGATCTCGAAGATGTGATCCGGTTTTCTCGGACAAACGGTACCCGTTTGTCCAGAGATCATGCTCAAATGGCCAAATGGAGCCCGATCTCGATTCCGTCGGGATGCACAGGTTCCAGTTGTGACCGCACCTCATCTTACTTTGGAATGGCATCCCTGCAGAAGACGGGCCAAATCGCCGTGATCAAAACCGACCTGTCCGATGTCTATCTCGGCTACATCTCCTGCCTGAACAAACAGGACTGGAGCAGGCTCGGGCGGTTCGTCGATGACGATGTTCACCACAATGGCCGCAGGCTCGGCCTGTCGGGGTATCGCGACATGCTGGAGCGGGATTTTCGCGACATCCCGGACCTTCAGTTCAACGTCCAGATGATGATGGCCGAGCCATCCCGCGTCGCCAGCCGACTGCTCTTCAACTGCACGCCGAGGGGAGAGTTCCTCGGCCTTGCGATCAATGGCAGGAAGATCTCCTTCAGCGAGAATGTCTTCTATGAGTTTCGCGCGAAAAAGATCGTGCGCGTCTGGTCGGTCATCGACAAGGCGGCCATCGAAGCGCAACTGCGGGCCCTGTTGACAGCGTAAGCTTCGCGCAGCCTGTCGCCATTGAGCGCCGTCCCTTTTCCTCGCAATGATGCATCTGGAATCAAAAGCGGAGAGCGTTGATCTTGGAGCATCCTGTCGGGCTTCTTGGCCTTGCCATCGTCGTGTTTGCATCGACGAACGTCGACGATGTCTTCGTGCTGCTCGGATTCTTTTCGGATCGAAGATTCCGCCCGCGGCAGGTGGCGATTGGCCAGTATCTCGGCATCACGGCGCTCTACGGCACAAGCGTCGTCGCCTCCTTGATCTCGCTCGTCGTGCCTGCGGCCTATATCGGCCTTTTGGGTTTTGCGCCGATCTTCTTTGGCCTGAAGAGGCTCTGGGAGTTGCGGGCCGGCCATGGAGCCGAAGATGATCCGCAAGATCATGAACAGCCGTCAGCGGGCCATGGGAACATCGTGGCGGTCGCCGTGGTCACGATGGCCAACGGTGGCGACAACATCAGCACCTACACGCCGTTATTCGCCACGCGCACGGTTTACGAGATAGCAATCTTCGGACTTGTCTTCGCCGCCATGACAGCGGCATGGCTCGCAGCCGCATACTACCTCACCAATCACCCGACGATTGGCGCACCGATCAGACGCTATGGTCGAAGAGTGGTGCCGTTCGTTCTTGTCGCGCTCGGGGTGTTGATCCTCTACGAGGCTGAAACCATCCAGTTGTTGCATCGATAAGGTTCAGGCCGCCTCGCCGCGATCATATATGATGATCGATACCCTTCGAAGCATAGCTGCGGCCTGAGACTTTAATCGCAGGGCATTCGTCACTTCAGGGTAAGCGATGTGCCGCTCACACGTTGTCGGTAGACTTGGATTTGACGGCAGGGCAACTATGCGTCACAAGGGGCCATCTACGATGCTGGAAAATATACTCTGTTGTGCATGAAACCGTGCCGACATCGCTACAGCCGCTGCAGGCTAGTGCCCCAAGCCGTCGATAGAGGCGGTCACCCTTACAAAGTAGTATCCGTGACTTCGTTCGGAAGCGGCTCTCTCAGAGCATTTTGATCCGAAGCGTACATTGCGGCCCGATAGACCGTCGGCGAACTGCCCTTGATGCGTTTGAATGCATTGCTGAAAGCACTCTCGGCCGTATAGCCAAGCGATCGGGCGACGACCGCTACAGGTGTCTTCTCATCTCGCAGTGCGCGTTCAGCAAGGTGCATACGCCACTCGGCTAGATAGGTCAGCGGCGCGACGCCTGCGACAGACCTGAAGTGGAACGCGAACGATGTCCGCGACATGGCGCATGCTTTTGCGAGTTCTTCCAGATGCCAGGACCGAGCAGGGTCGCCATGCATCAGGCGGAGTGCGGGCGCGATCCTTGGATCGGCAAGTGCCCGTAACCAGCCGGCGGGCATGAGGCTAGCCGTGTCGATGTATGAGCGAAGGATTTGTATGAAGAGCAGCTGTGTCAACTGTGCCGCCGCAAGCCGAGCACCTGGCTGATCTTCGTCTCTTTCGTCAATCAACCGGTCGAGAAGCCATCGGAATACCACCGCATGAGACGATGCCGCCCGCGCATGAATCCATTGAGGCAATATATCTGCGAACAACCTGCCTCGGATCGGGTCGAGAAGAACATGTCCGCCGATATGCGCGAAGTCGTTGCCGTCGCCGATTGTCGCCATCGTCCGGCCCGCGCCGGAGAACAGTTCCATTGCCCCGACGGGCTCGACACTCGGATCGCTGGAAAGGACGAAGCCTCGCGGAACAGACAACAGTCCGATGTCGCCTGTTTCAAACAGAACGGGCTCCGGCTCTCCGCCGAGACTGACCCAGCAACGTCCCTTCACGACTGCGAAAAACTTGATCTTTTCGCTTGCCGGGAAACGGATTGCCCACGGACCGCCGGCGGTGAAACCACCTGTAACGACGGCCTCGGCGTTTGTGAGTGTGAGCACGTCAGAGAAGGGGTCAACTTGCATTCTCGTACTATCGCGCAAGCAACCCGTACTTTCAAGCATTCACAGTGCGAAAATCCCACCCTACCTTAAAGGCACCAACCAGCCGCTATCGATGCGGCATGAATTCAATATCTCTGAGGTATGACATGACCAATGACCTTGTACTCGTGACCGGCGGCACCGGATTCATCGCGCAATATTGCATGCTGGCGCTGCTGAATGCAGGCTATCGGGTGCGCACGACAGTTCGTTCTCTCGAGCGGCAAGCCGAGGTGCGGGATCACCTCAAGGTGGGTGGCGTGGATGCCGGCGATCGTCTTTCGTTCGTCGTTGCCAATCTCACCGACGATCTCGGATGGCCGGACGCTGTCGCGGAGTGCGCCTATGTCATGCATGGTGCTTCCCCAACCCCTTCCGGCGAACAGACCCGCGAGGAAGACTGGATCGAGCCTGCCGTAAATGGAAACCTCAGAGTGCTGCGGGCGGCTCGTGACGCCGGGGTCAAGCGTGTCGTGCTCACGTCGGCTTTCGGCGCGATCGGGGTTGGACATAAGCCCGATTATCGCCGACCATTCGATGAAACCGACTGGAGCGACCTGAACGGCAATGTCGCGCCCTACCAGAAGTCGAAAACCCTCTCGGAACGTGCCGCCTGGGACTTCATCGCTCGGGAAGGCAAAGGGCTGGAACTCACGGCAATCAATCCGGTTGCCGTCTACGGACCTGTTCTGGGGGCGGACTATTCCCACTCCATCAGGTTGATCACCACCATGCTGAACGGACAGCCGGGATGCCTGAATGTCAATTCCTGCTGCGTGGATGTGCGGGACGTAGCAGACCTGCATCTTCGCGCCATGACCGCCCCCACCGCCAAGGGCGAACGGTTTCTTGCCACAGTCGGTGAGAGCATGTGGATGATCGAAGTTGCAGAACTGTTGCGACAGCGTTTGGGAAAAGCAGCCGAGAAGGTGTCAACGGAAGCCTGGCCTGACGAACAGGTGCGGATCGCCGGTGAAACGAACGCGCAACTCAAGGCGGTCGTGCCGTTGCTGAACTACGACATGAATGCGACTGGCAGGAAAGCGGAGCGCCTGTTGGGTTGGGCTCCCCGGTCGAGGGAAGAGGCAATTACCGCTGCCGCCGAGAGCTTGGTCCGGCTTGGCCTGCTCCGCGACTAGGTAGGAGCGAGAAAACCCAACACTGACTTCTGCTGGCGACAGCGCGCCTCGACGGCGCGCTGACACGTCCGCTTAGGGCTGACTGCTGCCTTTGGGCACGCGTAATGCTGCCACCGCATAACTCCACGGTAAGAGTTCCTCTATCCGGCTCTGCTTGTGGCCGTTGACGATGGCCGTGAGCGTAGCGGTCAGATAGGTAAGCGGATCGAGGGCGTTAAGCTTGCAGGTCTCGATGAGCGAGGCGATGGTCGCCCAGTTCTCCGCTCCGGCATCATGACCGGCGAAAAGGGAGTTCTTCCTGTTCAGAGCTATTGGTCGGATGGTTCTTTCGACGCTGTTGTTGTCGATCTCGATGCGGCCATCAACCAGGAAGATGCAGAGACCATCCCAGTATCTGGCGATATAGGCTAAAGCTTCGCCGAGCGGCGACTTGCCAGCGACCCGGGCACGATGAAGAGTCAGCCAAGTCCGCATGTCCGCGATCAGCGGCGCTGATCGTTCCTGCCTTCCAGCAAGACGAGCCTCGGCTTTGAGACCGCGCAGCTCCGCTTCTATGCGATAGAGTTCGCCGATCCACTTCACTCCCTCGTCAGCAATCGGTGTGGAACCAGTGCGGGTGATCTCGACCAGCTTACGCCGCGCATGTGCCCAACAGCAGGCAAGCCGGATATCGGGACCGACGCGGTCTGGTGCGATCAAGCGATTATATCCGGCGTAGCCATCCACTTGAAGGATGCCCGTGAACCCTTGCAATATCCGTTCGGCATGTTGCCCGCCGCGACCGGGAGCATAGGTGAAGGCCACACCTGGTGGAGCACCACCGCCCCATGGTCGGCCATCACGAGCCAGCGCCCACAAGTATCCGGTCTTGGTTTTGCGGGAACCGGGATCAAGCACCGGCGCACGGGTCTCATCCATGAACAGCTTGGTCGAGCGCTTTAGGTCGGCAATCAGGGCGTCGAAGACCGGACGCAGTTCGAAAGCTGCACGACCGACCCAATCGGCAAGCGTGGAGCGGTCGAGATCAATGCCTTGGCGGCTCATGATCTGGACCTGCCGGTAGAGAGGCAAATGGTCGGCGTATTTGGACACCAGCACATGCGCGATGGTCGCCTCTGTCGGCAACCCCGACTGGATCAGTCGTGCTGGCGCGGGAGCCTGAGCAACGCCGTCGGTGCAGGCGCGGCAGGCATATTTGGGACGACGGGTGACGATGACGCGAAACTGCGCCGGGATGACGTCCAGCCGCTCGGACACGTCCTCGCCGATGCGGTGCAAGCATCCCCCGCAAGCGCAGATCAGACTTTGCGGCTCTATGATCTCCTCGATGCGCGGAAGATGGGCAGGAAGAGAACCGCGATTAGCGGCGCGTTGCTTTGGAAGGTGTTTGCCAGAGGGACCATCCGCCTCGTCCTCGGCATGGACGGCCGCGGTTGCCGTCTCAAGGTCCTCAAGTGCGAGATCGAATTGCTCGGGATCGGCCTTCTCGGATTTGCGACCAAAGGCGGCCTGTTTGAAAGCGGCAACCAGCTTCTCCAGCCGTTCGATACACTCGTCCTAACGAACTTCACGAGCCTGTGCCGCGATCAGCAACGCCTTCAGGGAAGCAATATCGTCGGGAAGATTGGCGGCGTCCAACATGGGAAAAGTCTATCAAAACTAGCGTCGCTTCGCCGCCGGAATTTGCCACCCGAGTCATCGTGCCGCGTCTATTCGACGGCATGCGGCGCTCTCGTCTCCAAAGCACGGACCCGACGCCAGTCGAGACCCACGAACAACGCCTCGAACTGAGCATGACCCAAGGTCATCAAGCCGTCTCTGACACTCGGCCAAGTGAACGTGTGTTCCCCTAACCGCTTGTAGGCCATCACCAACCCGCTGCCATCCCAGTAGATTAACTTCAATCGGTCTGCCTTGCGCGACCGGAATACAAAGACTGTCCCGGTGAACGGGTCCTTGTGCAGCTCGTTCCTGACCAGCGCCGCCAAGCCATCATGGCCTTTGCGAAAGTCGACCGGCTTGGTTGCCACCATGACCCGCACACGGTTCGATGGAAAGATCATGCCGGGACCGCGCAGGCACGCGCGATAGCGGCAATCCGAGCGACTGACGCGCCTTCTTCCAGCCGGATAGTAACGGACCCCATGATGATCTCGGGACGGCTGGCTTTTTTGATCGGCCGCTCCGGAGCGGGCGGATCAACGATCACCGCTGCGAACTCCACCGGGTCCTCGGGTGCGGGCAGTACCAGCTTGCCCTGCCGCGCCATTGTTCGCCAAGTGGACAGGTGGTTCGATTTTAAGCCATGCCGCTCTGCGACCTCGTTCACCATCGCGCCGGGCCGAAGGCTCTCCGAAACGATCTGCGCCTTGACCTCGTCCGGCCAGTGCCGGTGAACCTCACGTCCAGGCTGTCTGGTCGTGAGAACCTCCAATGTAGTCTCCATGGAGAAACTCCCGTTGCTAGTCCATGGAAGCCGATCACAGATTAGGACCGCGAGGACAACGTGGGGGAGGAACACGGGTTACACTTCAGGGATGCTGCACACGTTTATGCGCTAGCCAATCGCCGACGCTACTCGACCAAGGAAATCCCGAACACTCTCTGGTTCGCGTCCTGTAAGGACGGCGAAGTCATCTGAGACCTGGCTGTAGCGGTCTTCAGCGATGGCGGCGCACAGCGTGGCGAAGGCTTGCGGCCAGGGATCATCGACATGCGCCGACGCCGACGCCCTGTATTCAGCGACGGAACAGGGGCGATAGCGCATCGGCCTGCCCACCGCTTCAGCATATGCGGCGGCGATGTCGCCAAAGCATGACGCCTGTTGACCGGTGATCGTGTAGAGCCTGCGAGACTCCCCGGGCCTGGCCGCCACGGCGGCGATGGCGGCCGCCACATCATCCCTGGAAACCGGTGCGACCAGGCCCTGTCCAGCCGGCAGCACCAGCTCTCCCGATGCCTGGCTCGGCTGAAGCCAATGGTCGAGAATGAAGTCGCAGTAGAGGCCGCATCTGACGATGGTCGAAGGTATGCCGCAGGTGGCCAGCCGCTGCTCGGCGTCCCGGTAGACAGGCGCGAAGTAGAATGGCGACGCCACGTCCGTATCGACGATGCTGGTGAAGGTGATGTGCCGCAGCCCAACCGCTCCTGCCGCCGCGATGGCATTGGCGTGATGGTGCATGACCGTCTTGGCGTCGCCATCGCTGGAGATGAGGACCATCTCGTCGATGCCGGCAAGCGCCCTCCCCAGCGCGGAAACATCCTCATAATCGGCAACGCGCAGCGCGATGCCCGGCGGCAGCAGCAGCCGGCTTGCGGCTTCGACGTTCCGCACCATCGCGACCACCTTGCGGCCGCCTGACGCCAGCTGGCTGACGACGGCGCGCCCGACATGGCCGGTGGCGCCCGTGACAAGGATCATCTCGCTGCCCCCCACATTCCCACTTGACCAACATATATCTCTGCGGTTATACGTCAACCCATAGCCAACGGGTTATAAATTGAAATGCCAAACGCTCATGATGTGCTCTTCACGACGCTTGCCGATCCGACGCGGCGGGCAATCTTCGAGCGGCTTTGCCGCGATGGAGAGCAGACGGTGGGAGCGCTGACGGCGCAGGCCGGCGTGTCGCAGCCGGCCGTGTCGAAGCATCTCGGCGTGCTGCGGCGGGCCGGCCTGGTGCGCGACCGTCATGAAGGACGCCAGACCCATTACAGCGCGCAGCTGGCAGCACTTTCCCCGCTGGTCGACTGGACGAAACAGATGAACGCGTTCTGGGAAAGCCGGTTCGACGACCTCGAAAACCTGCTCAAGAGAATGGACCAATGACCAGCATTGCGACCGAGACGCGCTCCGTTATCGTCGAGCGTGAGATTGCCTATCCGCCGGAAAAGATCTGGCGCGCGCTGACCCAACCGCACCTGATCGAGGAGTGGCTGATGAAGAACGATTTCGTACCGGTCGTGGACCACCGTTTCAATCTGCGCAAGGAACCGCAGCCCGGCGTCAGCATCGTCGTCGACTGCAAGGTCACGGCGGTCGAGCCCAACAGGTCGCTGTCCTACACCTGGGACGCCTATGGCCTCGAAAGCGTCGTAACCTGGACGCTGACGGCCATCCCCACCGGCACGCGCCTGCGCATGGAACAGTCGGGCTTCCGGCCGGACCAGGAGCAGGCCTACCGGGGCGCCAGGAGCGGCTGGCACCATTATCTCGCGGCCCTGGAGCAGATCCTGGCGCGGACGGATTGAAGACTGCCGGCAAGCGGATCGCCGGTCTGCATGGGCTCAATTTTTACGGGAGGTCATCTTGAACTGGAACAAATGGTTTCGGCAGATCCATCGCTGGCTGTCGATCATCTTCACGCTGATCGTCGCCGCCATCTTCGCCATGTTGGGCTTGGGGAAAGAACCCGCCCAATGGGTGTATTTCCTGCCGCTGCCGCCGCTCGCCTTGCTGCTGCTCACCGGTCTCTACCTGTTTGCGCTGCCCTATGCCACCAAGTGGCGAGGGTCGACAATCGGGGGATGAACACAATGGCAGGCAAGAAGGCAAGAGCGCGCGACGTCAAGACGGCGCGAAAGGGCGACGAGGTCGTGCTGCTCTCGGGCGGCAATCCGCAAATCGCCAAGGGCGACGGCGATGCCCCCGTGCAGGCCTACATCGCCGCGATGCCGGGCTGGAAACGCGGCCTGGGCGAGCGCCTCGACGCGCTCATTGTCGACAACGTGCCTGGCGTCAACAAGGCGGTGCGATGGAACTCGCCATTCTACGGTGTGGAAGGCCAGGGCTGGTTCGTGACGTTTCATGTGCTGACCCGTTACGTGAAGGTGACCTTCTTCGCCGGCATGTCGCTGCAGCCGATCCTGTCCGGCGGGACGGTGAAGAGCAAGGACGCGCGCTGGATCGACATCTACGAAGACGACGCGTTCGACGAGGCGCAGATGGCGGACTGGCTTAAGCAGGCGGCCGCCCTGCCCGGCTGGATTCCGTAGACCAAGCAACGTGCGACGGCGCGCTCCTATGGATCGGGCCGATTGATTGACAGTACCGAAACCATTCGCCGCCGAACCCGTTTCGCGGGCGGCACGAACGCGACTATCCAAAGGAGGAATAGCGATGAAGATCAAGCTGACCACCATCCATGTCGACAACCAGGAAAACGCCCTGCGCTTCTATACCGACGTGCTGGGCTTCACCAAAAAGGCCGATTTCAGCAACGGCCCCTATCGCTGGCTGACCGTCACCTCGCCCGACGATCCCGACGGAACCGAACTGCAGCTCGCGCTCAACGATAACCCGGCCGCCAAGGCCTACCAGCAGGCGATCTTCCAGCAGGGCCAGCCGGCGGTGATGTTCTTCACAGACGACATCAAGGCCGACCATGAGCGCATCGAGGCGAGCGGCGGCGTCTTCGCCATGGCGCCGACCGAGGTCACCGGATCGACCATCGCACAACTCAACGACACCTGCGGCAACCTCGTCCAGATCACCCAGCTGGCGCGCTGGTAGTCTGGCGGAGGTCGTCAGGGCGCTGGCAAGCATGACCGCCCCGGCGAACGGCGTGCCGCAGTTGCCGGATATGGCGCTTGCCGCTGTTTGACGGCACTATGAAGCGCATCGAAGGAAGGGCATCCCATGACACCATCCGACCATATCGACCAGTTGATCGCCGGCCTCCCGGACTGGCGCGGCAAGACGCTCGCCGGCATCCGCAAGACCATCCTTGAGGCCGACCCCGAGATCATCGAGGAATGGAAGTGGATGGGCAGCCCGGTATGGTGCAGCAACGGCAACATGGTGGTCGGCAACGCCCACAAGGACAAGATCAAGCTCACCTTCTCCCATGGCGCGAGCCTGGCCGATCCCGAGAAGCTGTTCAACAACGGCTTTGGCGGCAAGGTATGGCGTTCCATCGACATCTTCGAGGGCGGCGAGATTGACGCACAGGCGCTCAAAGAACTGATCCGTGCCGCCGTCGGATACAACCAGGCCAAAGCGAAGAAGAAAGCGCCGGCGCGGGCGAAAGCACAGAAGTAGGAGGCAGTTGTCCGTTTGACAAACCCGCCGCCTTTTAGCTAAGCCGCCCTCTAAAATGGTGGGTAGCAGATGCGATCACGTCGTTCATTATTTCCATTGATAGGAATTGCTCTTCTAACTGGCTGTATCTCGGATGAGCAATCGCTCAGGATGCGTCAAGAAAGATTTCTTGGGTCAAAGGACGGCGAGAACTATTTCAAATTTTGGGTCTACCAAGACTATCAGATAAGAGGATGGGTAGAGTTGCTTGCCCTCGAGGCGGCGCGCGCGAATTGAAGCGAGAGCAAGGTAGTACGGATATGATCATTGCCGGAGGTATTCCGCTCGGCAATACCCGCACCTATGTGACCATCGCCTGCCCGATCGCCACGACATATGCTCAGCCCGCTAGCCCCGCCGCTCCCCAGCCGTAGGGTAATGGCCATCGGCAGGCTCGCCTTGGTGGCCAGCTCGGCATTATAGCAATTTTCCCCAAGCCCTGGGCATCGCAACGCTGCAAACTGTGTCGGCAATGCCTCATTGCCGACACGGCCTTCCGTCGCAAAATTCCACAAGACGGTGCCTGCGGCGGGCGGCGCGACGATGGGCCAGTGGGCCGCGCCGGCAGCTCGGTTCGCCTATCTGGAAACGAAAGGCAGCGTGACGATGACGATTTCTCCGTTTCTCACCGCTCTCGGATCCGATGGTCCCCCAGCCGACCGCGCGAAAGACATGGACCTGTATGGATGGCTGATCGGCAGTTGGGAAATGGACACCGTCGTCCATCTCGACGACGGCACAATCCAGAACTGGGATGGAGAATGCCATTTTGGCTGGGTGCTCGAAGGCCGCGCGATTCAGGACATCTGGATCAGGCCCAGGCGCCCCCAGCCGTCCACGATGTATGGCACGACCTTGCGCATCTTCGATCCCGGGATCGACGGCTGGCGCATCCTGTGGAACGACCCGCTCAACCGGGATCACTCCAGCCAGATCGGACGTGCCGAAGGCAAGGACATTGTCCAGCTCGGCCATGACTCGCGCGGCCTGAAAACGCGATGGCGTTTCACCGAGATCACGGCCGACAGCTTCCATTGGATCGGTGAGGAAAGATCGTCCGAGAGCGACCCCTGGCAAATCACCTATGAACATTTTGCCCGCCGGACAAAACCCTGAAGCTAGGCGACGCGCACCGTCTCGCGGGCACCCTCCTCGACGGTCCGGGTGCCCACATAGCCGTTGAGGTTCGTCCTGGTGAAGCCCCGCGAGACGGCGTTGACCTTGATCCCGGTCCGCGCCAACTCAATCGAACTTTATGCAGCGGCGCGCTCGATGGCGGGCCGGCGGCGCAAATCGGCTTGCAGGATCGCCGGCGGGTTGTAGTTGGCCTCGTTCAACCCGACATCGGTTCCCGGCGGGACGATCTGGTCGATCCGGTCCAGAACCTCGTCGCTGAGGCGAACCTCGGCGCCGGCGAGCAGATCGTCGAGATGCTGCATCGTGCGCGGCCCGAGAATGGCTGAAGTCACGCCAGGGTGAGCCATCACGAAAGCCATCGCCATGTGGGTAAGCGACAGTCCCGCCTCATCAGCCAGCGGGATCAGCTGCTCGACCGCGTCCAGGCTGCGCTCATCGGACATTTGCCTCGGCATGTATTTCACCCGCAGGCTGTCGGGCTGAGGCTGCCCTTTGCGGTAGCGCCCAGTGAGCATGCCCTTGGACAATGGGCTCCAGACCATCGCTCCCATGCCATAGCGCTCGCAGGTCGGGAGCACTTCGCGCTCGATGCCGCGATCCAGCATCGAATAAGGTGGCTGCTCCGTGCGGAAACGGGCGAGCCCGCGCCGCTCGGCGACCCACTGGGCCTCGACGATCTCGGAACCCGGGAAGGTCGAGGACCCGATCGCGCGCACCTTGCCGGCGCGCATCAGGTCGGTGAGTGCGGACAGCGTTTCCTCGATGTCGGTGTCCGGTGCGGGCCGATGAATGAGGTAGAGATCGATATGGTCGGTCTGCAGGCGGCGCAGCGATGCCTCCACGGCCTGCATGATCCAGCGTCGAGAATTGCCCTGGCTGTTCGGGTCGTCCCCCATCGGCCCGTGCACCTTGGTCGACAGCACGACATTGTCACGCCGGCCCTTCAGCGCCTTGCCGACGATCTCCTCCGACTCGCCACGGCTATACCTGTCGGCGGTGTCGATGAAGTTGATGCCGTGATCGAGGGCCTTGTGGATGATGCGGATACAGTCATCGTGATCGGGATTTCCGATTCCGCCGAACATCATCGCCCCCAGGCAATAGGGGCTGACTTTGATGCCGGTTCTTCCAAGTGTGCGGTACTGCATGGTCTGTTCCTTTTTTCGTTGATCCGTCGTCAGCGCCGACAGTTGCGCCAGTTTCATGTGCTTGAGACCGCGTCACCACGGGATCGGGCCGTTCGTGCCTGAGAACGCTCCCGTCGGCCCCTCCGGGCCGAGCAGCGCAACGCGTACCGCTTCGCGGGCGCCCTGCTGGACTGTCTCCGTGCCCGCATAGTTGTTGAGGTTCGTTTTGGTGAAACCCGGCGAGACGGCGTTGACCTTGATCCCCGTCGGCTCCAGCTCGATCGCCATGGCCAGCGTCATGGCGTTGAGAGCGGTCTTGGACGCGGGGTAGACCGGGCCAAAAATCTGGCGGTAGGGGAAGGCCGGGTCCGAGTTCCGCGTCAGCGAGCCAACCCCGCTCGACACGTTGACGATGCGGGCTGCCGGCGCCTCGCGCAGCAGCGGCAGCATCGCCTGGGTGACGGCAAGCACGCCGAACACATTGGTCTCGAACACCGCGCGCACCTCTTCGAGCGACACATTGCTCGGGCGGGTCGATTTTGAGTATTCCTCGACGGACATGCCCGGCCGCAGTCGCGTGTTCGAGATCGCCGCGTTGTTGACGAGCACGTCGAGGCGGCCGAGTTCGTTGCGGACGCGCTGGGCAGCAGCGGCGATCGAAACCTGGTCCGTCACGTCGAGCTGGAGTGCGCGGGCGTCCGGCCCGATCTCCTTGGCCGCGGCCTCGCCTTTCTCGAAATTGCGCGATCCGACCAGCACGGCGAAGCCGTGGGCGACCAGGTCTTTCGCGATCTGAAGACCGATGCCTTGATTGGCCCCGGTGACCAGGGCGACGGGTTTGTCCTGCATGGTGATCTCCTTTTGCGTCGATGTGGCCAACGCCAGCCCGCTGTGCTATCCAGTTAACCGGAACATCATTCCGATTTATACGGAACATTGTTCCGGTTAGCAAGTGGGTGCATTGTGGACGACAAAACCGACGATTCAGATGATGGCCTGAAGCCGCGTGGCGGCACGGAAAGGCGCGTGCGCGCCGACGCGCAACGCAACCTCGACACGCTGCTGCAGACGGCCTTGGCGGTGTTCGCGACCTCCGGCGTGGACGCGCCGGTGCGCGAGATCGCAGAGAAGGCGGGCGTCGGCATCGGCACCGTCTACCGGCACTTTCCGCAGCGCTCCGACCTGATCTCCGCCGTCTTCCGCCGCGAGATCGACGCCTGCGCCGATGCCGCCCCCATCCTGTCGGCCGAGCACGCGCCTTTTGAGGCGCTTGCGGCCTGGATGCAGCGCTACGCGGCCTTCATTGCCGCCAAGCGTGGGCTGGCCAAGGCCCTGCATTCGGGAGATCCGGCCTTCGACAATCTGCCGGGGTATTTCGACCAGCGGCTGCGCCCTGCCCTTCGCACGCTTCTGGAGGCCGCCACCGCCGCCGGTGAAGTCCGCGCCGATGTCGATGCCGACGACCTCCTGGGCGCGGTGGCGAGCCTTTGCATGTCGGCCCACAATGCCGGAAGCGGCCGCGCCGAGCGCATGGTCGCCCTGCTCGTCAACGGGCTGCGCTACGGCGCGGGCCAGCGGTGAACATGCCATCCTGATATTGTGCCACATTAATCAACGATGAGGGCCGCGAATTCAGCCATCTACTGAACCGTGTGACTGAGGGGCCGTTGACGGGCGTTTGAAAATTCGGCATTCTAATCCCGCTGCATGTAGGGCGCATCGGTGTCATGCCAAAGGGCAATGCCCACCTACGCATCGTCAACCGTAGCGCGCCCATGCCGAATCTCGATAACCTCCGGAAGCAGGCGAAGCTCATTTTGCGCTGGCATCGCGACCGCTACTACCCGGTCGCGACACAGATCAGGTCGGGCTTGCTTCGCTTCAGCCAGATGACAGACTCAGAAATTCTAGCGCAAAGCTTCAAGCTCGGCGATGCGCAGGAGTTGGTCGCAAGGCAAAACGGTTTCGTAAGCTGGCAGGCCCTGAAGACAGGACTTCCAACCATGTCAGATCATGCAGACATAACTCCCACCAAAACCGTCATCGCCGGTGCAGCGCCGCAATTGTTCGTCGTCGATATCATGGCCTCGTGCGGTTTCTTCAAAAGCAAGCTCGGCTTTGCCATCGCGTTTATCTATGGCACACCGCCGTTCTACGCGCAGGTCAAGCGCGATAGCGCACTCGTCAATCTGCGATGCGTTGAGCAGCCAGTGATCGATCCGGCGCTACGAGACCGCGAGCAGTTACTCTCCGCCTCGCTCACCGTCGCTACGGCGGAAGAAATCAAGCGGCTTTTTCTCGAGTTTCAAGCCGCCGACGTGCCGTTCTTTCAGCCGCTCAAGAGCCAGCCGTGGGGCGCGCGAGATTTCATCGTCAAGGACCCGGACGGAAATCTGCTGCTTTTTGCTGGCCCAGGTAAGTAGACGCAGCCCAGAAGTTGGTATCTTTGCGATCAGGCAGACCGTGTTGAATTCCGGACCCCTTCCGAGGTCCGGAATTCAAAGCTATCGACGACTAGCTACCTCCCAATTGTACAGGCAGCGATCCAACCCGATAGCGATTTCAAGCACGAGGACATCGTGTTCCACTGCCGGTCCCTTCTTCGGCTGCGTCCTGCAACGATCAGGAAAATCGGTGCGGCGGGAAATCGAGCAGACCTCCATCCACTTGTCACCGTTGTCGACTTCCACATCGACTGTGATCTGAGAGTATGCGGGCAGCCGATCGGACAGGACCAGGCGGGCCGGCAGGTGGATGAGTGAGGCGATCATGCGGCGCACCGGCTCGAGCCAGCGGTGAACATGCCCTCCTGACGTTGTGCTACATTAATTCACACGTCTCGGCTGTGGATTTTGCCCCGGGCTAGGCAGTGGTGTTCTCCGCGATCCGGCTCAGCAACTCGGCGACATCGTCTGGTGCGGTCACCATGGCGTCGTGTCCCGTTCGCAACTCGTGGTAGTCCTCGATATCAGCGGCTTGCGCGCTCTTTGGCTGGCCAAGCGGTTTGTCGCCGATGCAATTGATGTAGGTCCGTGGCACCCGTGGAAAGCCCGCACTCAGTTTGACCGGCTCCCTGAAGGTGCGGATCGGGTGGGCGGTAAGCTTTGGCATCACCCAACTCACGTCCTTCTCCTCCTTCAACCCGAGGAATTGCACGGTCGCCGCGCTGGCGGGGATGCGCCAGCCCTCACCCCCGACGCGCGCCTGCTCCTCGAAATAGTCTCTGGCCTGCGCCGATGCACAGTCGTACAGGCACTGGCCGTCGTGGGGAACAATGGCGTCGAGATAGACAACGCGCGCTACCCGGCTGGCCGCCCTGTCCGCCGCTGCCGAGACCACGATTCCCGCGTAACTGTGTCCAACCAGGACAACATCTCTCAAGTCCTCGGTCTCCAACACACCGAGCACATCGCAAATGTGCGTTTCCAGGTCGATGTCAGGAGAGGCGAGATGTGCTCGCTCACCGAGGCCGGTAAGCGTGGGGGTATACAAATCGGAGCCCGGCACCTTCAGCGACCGAGCGACCTTGCGCCAACACCACCCCCCATGCCATGCGCCGGGCACCATAACGTAGGTTGTCATCGGCCGCTCCTCTTTCCCTCGATAGACGGAACGCACCGGATGTCGGGCAAGTGCAGAGTTTCCAGGGCGCGCGCGAGGGCTCCGATAGCTGCGGAAATATTTTGCACGCACACTCTACCCCCAAAGGTCGGGACCTGAAAGCTCCGCGCTTCGGCGCGCATGCGTGCATTGATGGTTTTCGGGGGCAATCGGCGATACGCCCGACAACGTCTCGTTCTGGCGCAACGTGCTCGTTCTGGCTGGTGACCCGAACGACAACTTTCCACCCATTGCAGCCCTTTCGAATTCGCTAATGTCTGGCGGGCTGTACTCGCTGACGTTGTCCATGCATGACGGCAGGGGGTAGAGATTGACTGCTCCAGGCCAGAGGCGGACAGTGCCTGGGGCTGCAGCTGACAGCTTGGCCAGGCTGCCAATCGATCCGATGTCCGAAGATGCTGAGGTCGGCACCGCGGTTCTGTTTCCGGTATGCGAAATGTTCATCATGAGGAGGGGTCCATGAAGTCTGACCAGGACCTATTCGCGAAAGGTCTTGCCACATACCAAAAGGTTGTCGCGGCGAACTACATGGCCCACAGAGAGGTCCATGAAATGCTGCGCCAAGTTCTGCTCGATGAGGCTTCCGATGGTTTCGTCTTTGCCGATCTCGCCTGCGGCACAGCTCCTGGTTTGGCAGCCGCACTCGCTGGCAGCAACCTCGCACGCTATGTCGGCATCGACATATCCCAGCCGTCGCTCGATGTTGCGAAGGAAGCGCTTGCCGCTCTCGCTTGTCCGGTCGAACTGCGCTGCGAGGATTTCGTCGTGGCCATCGATTCCTGGAAGGGCCCGCTCGACGTGGTTTGGATTGGCCAGTCCCTGCACCACCTCGTTGCGCAGGATAAGGCGGCCTTTATGCGCAAAATCCACAGCCTGCTGCCACGAGGTGGTCTTTTCTTGATCTGGGAGCCGACGTGCTTCGAGGGCGAGGATCGCGAGGGATGGATGGAGCGATTTCATCAGATGCGGCCGGATTGGGCGGCGATCTCCGACGAGGAGTTCGACGCCTTCGAGAGCCACAGTCGCGCGTCCGACTATGCCGAGACGGCCGCGACTTGGATTGGCATGGCCCGCGATGCTGGCTTCAGAACAGCGGACGAACTCATGACGGTGCCGAACCAGCTGGCGCGTGTTTACCGTTTCCGTCACTAGCTTTTCGACAATCTGCTCTGGTTGGATACTTCGGCAATTGCAACACTGAAAGGCGAGTTCCGATCCTAGAAGGTCCGGAATTGGCGCGTCGCGGCCATCGAACAGCCTATTGCTGGCTACCTGTGCGAGAGAAGCTCCGCACGAGATCGTATTCAACGCGGGTGAGCAACCCCCGCCTCGTGATCTCATCGCGTCAACCCCTAATCACACATGCGTCCTTTCCTTCTTCCATCCGGAGATGCAGGAGGTATTGGCAATTGAAGCCCAGAAGGCTGGTGCCGAAATCTGGCGGGGTGCAACTTTGCGCGCGATCCATCCAGGCAATCCGCCTGAGGTGGAAGTCTCAGTCGGCGGAGACGTAAAGCGAATAGCGCGAGGCTTGTTGTCGGTGACGACGGCCGCGATTCGATCGTTGCCAGGCATCTGAATTTCGATCTCCAGAAAACACCCCAGGAGCTCTTCACTACGGGCTGCAACTATCAGGAATTATGCCAATTCGACCCCCACCAACTAGCGAATAACGGCTTTCTCCCTCGCTGTCATTTGGAGTTGTCCAATGTCTGGCGGATGGTTCATGCTGATATTGTCCTGATATTGTCGCCGGTTCAACAGCACGCCGGGAGTGCAGCCCAAAAGGTCCGCTAAGCGCCAGAAGCGGTCATCCGCCGCCGTCGTGACGGCATTTGTCAACGTTGCGAAAGCCACTTAAGCATGTGCTGAAGAGGCGCATCGGGAGCGAAGCGGGCTTTCCGTCCGATGGCGTTCCTCGGGGGTTCCGAAGCCACAGCGCACGAATACGCTGACGTGCGGTCGAGGTCGAGAAGGGCTGGATGAGCTTGGTTGAGAGAGCGGCAAAGTCTTTCGGTGAAATTTTCGCGACCAACAGCGGCAAGATTTCAGACAAGTGGCAATCCTACATTCCGGTTTATGAAGGCGTGCTCACGCAATTCCGCGACAAGCCGATCGCGCTCCTGGAGATCGGCATCCAGAATGGCGGATCCCTGGAAATATACTCGGAGTATTTCACCAGGCCGAAAATCCTCATCGGCTGCGACATCAACCCGAAATGCCGCCTTCTCCAATTCGCGTCAGGCATCGAAGTCGTCGTCGGCGATTGCAAGGCCGACGCCATCAGGGACGAGATAACAGCGATATCGCCCTCCTTCGACATCATCATTGATGATGGATCGCACGTTTCGCACGATGTCATCACCGCCTTTCTCAAATATTTCCCTCTTGTCGAGGCCGGCGGCATCTATGTCATCGAGGATTTGCACACGAGCTATTGGCAACAATGGCAAGGCGGCCTGTTTTACAGGAAGTCGTCCATTTCATTCCTCAAATTGCTCGTCGACGCGCTTCACGCGGAACATTGGGGCCTGGATGAAACGATCACCGATCTCATGGCCGCCGAATTCCCTGAATATCGCCTTCTGTTCAACGATAACGTCCTGAAGCAGATCAGGTCGATCAGCTTCAAGAACTCGATGTGCATCATCGGCAAAACCGAGCATGGCGGGCCGCATTCGCTGGGGCCGCGTATCGTGAAGGGTCTGGAGGCAAGTGTGGTGCCGGGCGTGAAGGCTCTTGACGCGGTGCAGCCTCTGAAGGCCGATGAAAGGCAAAACCCGTCATCGAACTTCTCGAACCGTATGGCCGCGGCAAGCAGTGCCGCCGATCCCGAGACCGGTCGTCGCCGCGAAAAGAGGCTGACGATCACCGCCGTCATGCCGGTGTACAACGGCGAGCGTTTCCTGCGCGAGGCGATAAACTCCGTCCTGGAGCAGACCCTGTTGCCGGACGAGTTCATCATTGTCGACGACGGGTCTACCGATGGAAGCCAAGCCATCGTGGAGGAACTGAGCCGGCGATATCCAATAATTTTCATCGTGGCGCAAAAGAATGCCGGCCAGTCCGCGAGCCGGAACCTTGCGATCGGGCGCAGCAAGAGCAATCTGATCGCGCTCATAGATCAAGATGACAGATGGTATCCGAACCACCTCGAAGAGCTCGTCAAGCCTTTCGAAAAGCACCGCGAGGGATTGCCGCTCGGATGGGTCTACAGCGACTTCGACGATATCGACGAAAACGGCCTGATCGTAGCGCGGTCCTTCATCGACCGTCCGGCTCTGCAGAACCCCAAGCGGGACCTCTTGCAGTTCCTTGCCCAGGGCGCGGTGATTCAACCCTCGGCAACGCTCATAAGCCGGGCCGCGTTCGAGGCCGTAGGTGGCTTCGACGAGAACCTGTCGGGTTATGAGGATGAAGATCTGTTCCTTCGCATATTCCGAGCCAACTACGACAATGCCTATATTTCCCATTCGCTATCGCAATGGCGCATCTACGATACGTCATCGGGTGCCTCGAAACGCATGGAGACATCGCAGCGATACTATTTCCGCAAGCTGATCTCGCAGTTTCCCGACGACAGGTGGCGCGGACATTACTATGTGCGCGATATCATCGCGCCACGCTTCGTCATGCTATGGGCATACATGTATTTGCGCGCGGGACGTTACAAGAACGACGCGAGGATGCGGGAGTATGCTTGGGACATATGGGCGCTGATACCCTACCTGCGCCTTCGAAACCGCATCAAGCTGCGGCTGGCTTTCCCGATCCTGTTGTGGCCAAGAGCCGGAGAATTGCTGCTCAAGGCCACAAGACGATATCGTCACCTCATAAGATTTTGAGGCGCGCCGATCGGGCAACGTCCCGGACAATGCGCCATCTCTCCCCGTGGAGTTCGGGAATGCAGCCATGGTAGCCTGACCTCGCGTCGATCAGACCGGCCGAAGCTCGACATCCTGGAATTGGGACCCGAGGAGCATCCTATGTTGGATCAGTGGAGTAATTTCTTTGTCATGGTGGGCAGCGGCGCGGCAGCGCTTGCAGGCTTGATCTTCGTCGCGATCTCCATCAACCCCGAACGCATTGTCCGCAACACGACGCACAAGAACCGGGCCATCAACATGCTGTCGGGCTTCAGCGCGATTTTCATGGCATGCAGCCTTGCGCTTCTGGGCGATCAATATCTTCCCGCACTTGGCTTCGAATGGCTTCTCCTCTGGCTTGTGGCGACGTTCATATTTGTCAGGGGTTATGTCGTGGCGATCCGGTCGGGGATGAGCTCCATCGGGTTGAACCCGCCGCGGCTTGCCGGCGGCACGATGTGCTACCTTGCCGAGGTCGCAGGCTCGCTCTTCCTCATTCTCGGACGCGGCGTGGGGCTTTACATCGCGGCCATTGGAACCATCGTTCTGTTCGCTTTCCTGATCTCGGGTGCATGGCTCCTGATCATCGGCATCTACGAAGACCAGGCCATGTGACGCAGCTTTATTGCCGGCCGCGGGTTATCCGGTGGCGATCGGTGTTCGAAGGGAGTTCCGACCATGAGCGTAGCATTTGCCAGCGAGGAAAGCGCCGAGGCAGCATCGGAAACCATCCTGCCGGCTCGCCCCATCTCCGATCGGATCAACCTCGTCACCGAGGCGGGCCTGAAAATGCTGCAGGATGAATTGGCTCGCGCCCAGCACGGTCTCGCGGCCGCCAACGTGCTGGAAGATGTCAACGAGAGGCGGCGGCAGTCGGCGGTTCCGGTTCGAGATGTCAGCTATTATGCCGAGCGCGTCCGTACGGCCAGGCTTATGCCGGCGCCGACGTCCAATGACGTGATCGCCTTCGGTCACACCGTTACCTTCGAGCGTGACGATGGCCGCACCCAGACCTTCCGCATCGTTGGTGAGGATGAGGCCAACCCGTCCCAGGCTTCCATCTCGCATGGCTCGCCGGTGGCCCTGGCGCTGATCGGCAAGACCGTTGGCGACATTGTCCAGCTAGGCCAGCGCGAACTCGAGATCCTGTCGATTTCCTGAACGCGAGGCCATTGCACCCGCCGCTACTGCATCGAGAGTGCCAACTCTACCGCGAGCCCTTCATTCTGCGCCCGACGGCCGCGAGCCAGGGCCAGATTCAGGCCGCGCGATTGGAACCAATGACAGGCGAGATTGTTCCGTTGTAACTTTGCTACGACGCTGGCGAACCCGGCCGGGTAAGCGGCGACCTCGAGGAGCCCATCATGAAGATTTCGTCCAGTTTTCGTTCAGTCGCGGTTGCCGCCATCGCCACCGCGGGAGTTGGCTTTGCCAGCGCCGCGCATGCCGACAGCGGCACGATCAGCTTCGCCGTATACAAGGCGGCCTTCTTCGTCGGCGGCTCCGGCGGCGACGGCACGCTGACCTTCCATGGTCGCAAATATCCCATCTCGATCGGCGGCGTCTCGGGCGGCCTCGCCTTCGGCGTTTCCAAGACCTATTTCCACGGTACCGTGCGCCATATCCGCCGGGCCAGCGATGTGACAGGGGTGTACGGCGCGGCGGGCGGTGGCGGTGCGGTCGGCAAAGGCGCCCAGGTGATCGTCATGACCAATGACAAGGGCGCCCAGCTCGAACTCTCGGGCAGGCAGGTAGGCCTGCAGGTCAACGCCGATCTCAGCGGTATGGCCATCACGGTGAAGTAGGGGCTCACCCCAGTCAGCCTTGAGGGCTGGCGAAGCAGCCATCACGGCCGCCCGTGGCGCGGGCGACCGTTCAAGGCTCCCTGTCAATCGTGTTGGGGGTTACTGGGCGGACGCCTTGGCAGCCCGCTCGATCAAACCAGCCACTTCATCTGGCCTGGAAAGGTAGACCGCGTGGCTGGCTGGAACCTCGATGGTTTCACTGCCGGCCCGCTTGGCCATGCTGCGCTCAAGATCGGGATTGATGTTATGGTCGAGAGTAGCAACTAGCGCCCAGCTTTTCTTCTGGTGCCAGGCGGCGTCCGTCACTGCCGCGCCGCCGGCGGCCTTGGCCAGCATCTGCTGGGAATGTGCCATGAAGTTCGCCAGGACCGGCGTGACGTCGGCCGCGAAATCGGCAGGGAAAGCGGCCGGCTCAAGGTACAGGAAATCGTCCTTGGTGGCGCGCATGTCCTGGTTGGCGGCGGAGGCTTGCGACAGCAGCCCGACCGCACTCTCGCCCTTGTCGGGGATGAAAGCGGCGATGTAGACGAGGCCGACGACATTTGGTGCCTTGCCCGCTTCGGTGATGACCACCCCGCCATAGCTGTGGCCGACCAGAATTGTGGGGCCCTGCTGCAGATCCAGCACCCGTTTCGTCGCCGCGACGTCGTCGGCGAGTGATGTCAGCGGCTCCTGCACAACGCTGACGGAATAGCCGTCCCTGCCAAGAATGTCGGCGACATCCCGCCATCCGGAACCGTCGGCGAAGGCACCGTGGACCAGGACGACGTTCTTGACCGGCTCGGCCCGCGCCGGGGCGACGGCGGCTGACAGAAGTGCGACCGCAGCGGCTGCGGCGGCAAGGGGTTTATGTGGCATCGCGCTCTCCTTCACCATCAAATTGCTCAACCATCAGGTTGAATAAAGCGTTGCCTTGACAGATTGTCAACCGTTGGGTTGAATATTTTCAGAATGGAGAATCGAGCTGGCTAACCACCATGGTTGAGATCGAAGCGTCGAACGAAACAGCTTCGCGCACCGTCCGCCTCGACGCGGTATTCGCCGCGCTGGCCGATCCGACGCGGCGCGCGATTATCGAACGGCTCTCACAGGGTGAGGCGCGTGTGACCGAGATTGCCGAGCCCTTCGACATGTCCTTGAACGCGGTGTCGAAACACATCCGCGTGCTGGAAGCGAGCGGCGTGGTCGAGCGGCACCGGAAAGGCCGCGACCACATTCTCTCCATCAACGCCCGTTCTCTGGACGAGGTCGATGGCTGGATCGAGCGGACGCGCCGCTATTGGGAAGAGCGCCTGGACGGCATGGAGCGCCTGCTGCAGGAACTCAACAAGGATCACGCGCCAAAGGATCGCAAGCATGGTTCGCAGTGATACGACGGCCCCGACGGTGCAGATACGCCGGCGCGTGAGAGCCGGTGCGGAGCAGATCTTCGACCTGTGGACCAAGCCCGATCTGATGGTCCGGTGGATGAGCCCCTTCCCGGGTGCGGTCAATTGCGAGGCAAGCTCCGACCTGCGCCCCGGCGGAGCCTTCAGCCTCGTCATGTCATCGGGGGAAGCAAGCCGCGAAGTGTCCGGCACCTATGTGCAGGTCGACCGGCCACGCAAGCTCGTGTTCACGTGGATTGGCCCGCTGACGAACAATGTGAATACGCTGGTAACCCTCGAACTCAATCCGCACGGCGATGAAACCGACCTCGTGCTGACCCACGAGCGCCTGCCGACGACGGCAATTGTTGAAGGTCATACCAGGGGCTGGGGAACCATATTGGACCATCTGGCGGACGCGGTTTCAAAGGACTTCTAGGTCGAAAGCTCACATTTGGACCGACATGCTGGGTGAGAGCTTTGTGGAGCCAGCCTTCGGGTCGGGAACGGCCATGTCGGTTCGCCGATAGGACATACCTGGAACCTACCGCATAGTGCCGTGTCATCGCCGCCCAAAACAGCGCTCGCAGGCCGCGCTGAGCGCGGGCTCCGGTCCAGTTTCCCATCGCAAGAGCAAGTCCGGACTTGTGCTACTCGCCAAGAACCATGCGCAATAGGTGGACCGTGCTTCGTGCGTTGGTTTTCTTGAGGAGATTGGCCCTATGGAACTCGACCGTTCGCGGGGCAATTCCCAGGGTGCGGGCAATCTCCTTACTCGAATAACCCCTGACGATCTGCGCGAGCACGACACGCTCGCGGGCAGTGAACGCGGCATGGCCGGTATCCGCGAGGACATCCAGTGCGCCATTCAGCTTCCTGATTTCCTGCTTGGCGGCCTGAAGCTCCGGCGTCTCGAGAAATTCCCATTCCCCCTTTCGCCGGGTGATGGTGAATTGATGGGCGCGCGCGACATCGAGCAGGTCCACAGCCCTGCTCTTCGACAGGGAATAAGTGCATAACACGACCATCTTCTGGCCTGCCAGTGACCGGTCGAGTTCATGCTCATATTGGCAAAACTCCTTCCAGTGGCTTGTCCCGATCCAGAATGCGTTACCGCTCACTCTCATCCCAGCGAAGCCTTTTTCCAAGGCTGCGCGCAGCTTCTCATCCCAGCCTCCGGTGATGTGCTGCATGTCGAACTCCCCGCCCGGAAGATACCAGTCAGTGGCAGGGATCATCTCCATCTGGCCGGCCATCAGGCGTGCATCGATGTCGGGGATTGAGTGCCGCAACGCATCTTTCGCCGTCTCTGGATCGATCGGATCGGAGACCGCCCAGATGCAGAATTCGTTGTCCTCCAGGCCAGCCGCGAAATAGGAAGCATTGGTGGCAAGCAGGTCCTGTTCCGCTTCGTAGAAGACGCAGATATGTGTGCCCCAGGATATCTCGCCCATGACGCGGATGCCGGACTTGCGGGGCGCATAGGCAGGCTCATCGCTCATGTCGATGCCACTTTCCGGATGCACGAGTACTTCACCGACCCACTAGATCGGTCGCGGCCGACGCGGCCCCACGCTACGTCGACCATTCCGTTACGGAACCTGATGATCGTACCAGTAGAATGTGTGCGGCAGCTGGCCCTTTATGGGGCGTGCACCTCCGGAGAGGCTATCAGCTGTGGCACCAACATGACAGAGATTTTCAAGGCCGGGTTCGGCAGTCTGATCCGCAATGCCGCAGCCGACAACCCGCGTCGCTCAGGCGTGCCGGAAGCGATCGTGGCCCGGCTACCCAATCTATCGAGGGATGGTTTGGCCATCAGCGATCTGCGTGAAAGGGGTATGGCGCTCATCTATGTCAACAGCGCTTTCCAGGACATCACCGGCTATTCTAGTGACGAACTGATCGGGAGAAACTGCCGCTTCCTGCAGGGCAGCGATCGCCTTCAACCCGAAATCCAGTTCATCCGCGACGCAATCGCCCGGCGTGCGGATGTTGCGGTGACGCTGAAGAACTACCGCAAGGACGGTCGCTGGTTCTGGAACGAACTCCGGCTTGCGACCATGAGCATCGCTGGTGGCGAGCCGACGCACTATGTCGGACTGATCCGGGACGTGACGGCGAGCAGGGCCGCTGCCGCACAAATTGCCCAGAGCACCCGCGCCGACATGCTGACCGGTGTGCTCAACAGATATGCCTTCGTCGAGGACGTCGACATCCTGCTAAGTAAAGGGGAACGGCCGATCCTAATTGCGAAGATCGACATGGCCCGGTTCCATGACATCAACGAAGGTTACGGATATGACGTTGGCGACCAGGTGCTGATGCAGATTGCCCGACGCCTGACCAACACTGGCGCGGCACTGGTCTGCCGCACGGGATCCAACGAGTTTGCGCTCGCCCAGCCTCTAAGCCATGCCGACGAGGCTCGAGCGACAATTGAAATGATCCGGCAGTCCCTGGCGCCGCGGTATCTCGTTGCGGGCGCAACAATCAGGATACGTTTCGCAATGGGCTATGTCGTTGGCAACCAAACGACGGACGCCATGACGCTGGTTCGTCGTGCCGGCGCCGCTTTGCATCGGTCGAAGTCGTCCGCGTTCCTAGATGTCTGCGCATTCAGCTCCGAGGACGACAGGCGCGCGCGAAACCGACTGCGAATGACCAGCGAAATGCAACAGGCCCTGGAACATGACGAGTTCGATTTGCACTACCAGCCGCAGGTCGACCTCGCCACGGGAACTATTGTCGGCGCTGAGGCCCTATTGCGATGGCACCATGGCCTGTTTGGGATGCAGTCGCCGGACAAGTTCATCGGCCACGCCGAAGACACGGGTCTCATACTCGACATTGGCGCCCGTGGTCTTCGAACCGTCGCGGACTTTGCCGCGCGCATGAACAGGGACCGACAAGTGCCGATAGGCTTCTCGTTCAATGTTTCGCCGATCGAGTTCAAGCTTCGCGATATGCCGAAATTCGTCTCCGACGTGCTGACAGCCAGCGGCGCCGATGCCGCATCGATCAAGCTTGAGCTCACCGAGAGCTTGATGGTCGAGAGTTCCGCGGAAATGCTGTCGATCATGAGAGATTTGCGCGAACTGGGCGTCGGACTATCGATCGACGATTTCGGTACCGGTTACGCAAATCTGCGCTATCTCGAAGATTTCCCCCTCACGGAAATCAAGATCGATCGAGGCTTTGTCAAAGGGCTAGCGCAAAGCCGGTCCAAGCGGGTCATCATTGAGTCGATCATCAGGATTTCCAGAGAACTCGGCTTTCATGTCGTCGCCGAGGGAATAGAGACAGAGGTGGAACGCACGCTCTTGCGCGACATGGACTGCGATTTCGGGCAAGGATTTCTGTTCGGTCGGCCGGTCAACGCTGCAGGATTTGAATCGCTGGTTTGAGGACTCGCGCGGTGTTCCGGAGAGCGTCATGATCACCAAGCCCTTCTTCCAGCCTCAGATCATCACGGCCCTGTCGACACTACTGAATCAACAGCATACCGAACACAGCTGACTGCCTGCGCTTGATGACGCTGCGCTCTGACCGTTGCATGATACCCTTTGCGTGCCGACCTTGACTTGGACGAGGCGCTGCCACCGACCACCCAACCCGTCCCTGTCCACATAGCTCCTCCTGGCGTAGCAGGGACCTCCAGTGGTCGCCTTAGATGTCTGCTTTGCGGAAACCGCAAAGTTGGTCACTACGTCCAGGTTGAGGCGCATTGCTGCCATTCGCAACACGAACAATGGACAAGGTCACCGTTGGGTCGAACCCCGCCTTTCGGAGCGATTTGGGTTTTGGGGCGAGAGCCCTTCTATCACGGTGCTGAGCGTGAACGGCATGGGCGCCTGTTAGGGGCCTCACAAAGCCGCTACACCCCGCCGACAAACCCCGACAGGGCTGATGCCGAGGTAGCCTACGGTGACACTTGCCTGTACGTTCTTGCTCGCGCAGGTGTGGCCTTAAGTCGCAAACTATTGGCTTCTTATGGCAGGGCCTCGGGCTTCATTGATGCTGCGACCAACACCATATGGTGATCCAGCCTTTCAAAACGAAAGAAGCTCGCTTCGGCGCGGTCGCGCCGCGGCCGTCAGCCGGCATCGGCTTATGAACCAGGAACCTGAAAACCATCATGCCTGAAAATATCAGACTGACTTCGAGAGACGTCCCACTTATTCAGCTAGGCGTCTATCAGTGCCGCTTCCCGGTGAGCGAAGACCCATCAGTACCCGGCGGTTACCGTTTTTGTGCCGGGCCAACTTCGACGGATCGCGTCTACTGCGATCACCACCACAGCATCGTGACTGCCGTCGACCCTCGTCGAGCCCGTTCGGGTCCCCACTTCGCTCAACGGCGCGCCGCGTAGGTACGTTCGCCCGCGCGGGGTTCTACTGGCCCGAAAACGTCACGCTCACGCCGCGCTGCCGAAAATAAGCCTGCATCAACTTGCGGCCCGAGCGGTTGTTCTGCACCAGTTTGGTCGGATCGAACACCGCCTGTTTCATCCCCTCTCGGGTCAGCGCTGCCTTGAGCGACGCTATATGTGCGTCGATGTCGGCATTGTCCGCCCGGAGCGAGGCATAGATATTTTCGGTCGCCTCGGCCACTGTCAGTTCGCTCACGGATGTCGTCCTTTTAATTGGTTGGGCGGCGGCTTAGCACAGATTCGCCGCACGCCGATACCGATGAGACCATCAGTGCACAGTGCCCGGGTAGGCGACAACGGTGTCGCTTCGAACTTGCAGGGCTAGGACGCGCCGACTATGGCGATGGCTCCCGACTGGGACGCCGCCCCCGACTATCCCCTGAACCGCTGCACATGGTCGATCAGCGCTCTCAGCTTGGGCGCGATGTTGCGGCGGCTTGGATAGTAGAGATAGAAGCCGGCAAAGTATGGGCGATAGTCTTCCAGCACGGGCACGAGGTCGCCGCGCTCGAGCGGCGTGCGAAAGCTCTCTTCCATGCCGAAGGCGATGCCGGCGCCGGCTATCGCCAGCTTGATCATCAGCGCCATGTCGTTGGTGGTGATGTGCGGCGGCACGGTGACACTGAAATCCTTGCCGGCTTCCGTGAATTCCCAGCGATAGGGCTGCACCCTCGGCGCGCGGCGCCAGCCGATGCAACGGTGGGCGGCGAGGTCGCTCGGTCCGCAACACGACGCACAAGAACCGGGCAATCAACATGCTGTCGGGCTTCGCCGGGGCGACCCAGAACGCCCTGATTGGGGCCGGTTGCGGATCGTCCGGTTTCTGGAGCGATATGTACCTAAAGCGGCCGTTTTGTATCTGGCCTTGAGTGCACGTCGAGGCCGTCAGGAATGGACGTCCTGCCTCAGGTCGGAAGGTGTCATGGCATAGGCATTGCGGAATACGCGGTTGAACGTCACGAGGTTACGAAACCCGCATGCAAACGCTATGTCGATGATGCGATGCTGCCGAAAGGCCCCGTCACGCAGCATGGTCATGGCTCTATCCAGCCTCTGCTCGCGGATATAACCTGCGATGCCCAGACCTGCCCGCTCGAAGTCCTTTCGCAACTGGCTCGTCGATACACAGACATGGGTGGCAATGGCCTCTTCACCCAGGTGCGGATCGTCCAGACGCTGGGCGATGAAGCTGAGGGCGGACAGCAGACGCCCCCTGCTCGAGGCTCCAAAGCGGGCCGTGTCCTTTTCGAGAGAAGCGCACTCCATGGACACGGCGGCCGCGATGAGATCGGCAATGTGTTCCGGTGCGAAATGCCTGATAAGCGGAGAGGCGGACTGCTGTTCGATCAGGACATCCACGTAAGCGCGCAGCAACACACTCGACATCGACGGACCTGGCACTGGTTTCATCAAGCGATCTTCGACGTTGGCGCACCGTTGACGGATGCGCTCGCGCCCAGTCTGCACGGCCATGAGGTCACATCTGCCGCCAGCCACCCTTATCAAGGATGGTTCGCACTGTTCGATGAGCACGGCGCCTCCGGGCTGGAGCTCTACAGAACGGCCGGACTGATCAACGCAGACCGTGGATTCCCCCGCATTCGAGAGCAACACGACATTGTTGGTGTTCTGCGCGGCAATATCATCGGCGGTTCGCGATATCGATTTCACCGTGCCGCGAATGGTACCGACTGATACCTCACCGGTTCGGGCAATTCTCAGTTCACCCTCAAATGAAGTCTCGGCGACAGGATCGGCTTGTAGATGGACATAGCCCGACGAGAGCGAGGAAATCCATTGCTCCTTGCGCAATGCTTCGTCGCCGATGAGATCATCCGATCTGTAGACAATCCTCTCCACGGATTACACAGAGACGGCAGACGTGCGGTCAGCGACGACCGAAAGGTGAAATCGGATCTTCATGATTGCTGAAATCTTTTCTCGAGATTGTTGCCGAACCTGAGCAAGTTCTACAGGCAAGCTAGCAAAATTGCAGAGGCCGCTCAACTTGCGAATCTAATTTCGCCAATCTCTCGCCTGCGCAGTACAGCCTGCCCGGCGCGACAAGCCGCAGTTTTATTTTGGCCTCATTGGTCAATGCCGGCTGTAGCGATCGTGAGAAGTATGAGATTTGACTATGAAATTTGACACTTTTGATGAGATGGAAGCGACGTTCGCATCTATCGTCCCGCGGAATGTCGAATGGGGACTTCATGCATCGTTTTCTGATTGCAGCAATTTCATTTTCAGTGACGACTTCTGCTTTGGCAGCCGATGCTGTGCAGGCGACTACAGAAGCTCCAATTATGAAGCCGCAGATTTCCGGCTATGGGGAAATTTATCTAGGCGGGCTCAAATTCTCTGACGAAGGCGACACGCTTCGGACAGGGGGCGGCACGGCACGCGTCAATATTCCGTTTGCGCAACGCTGGAATATCCAGATCGACGGAACCTACGATCGCGTCTGGGATCGCTTCAATCGCACCGACGGGATTGGCGGCGCCGTCCACGCATACTACCGCGATCCAAACCTCTTCGCAGCCGGCCTGTTCGCGTCCATAAAAGATTTCGGCGGCAATATCGACGGGGTCTATGATTACGCTGGCGGACCCGAGGCGCAGCTCTATTTCGGCAATCTTACCCTTTACGGCCAGGCCTATTACGGCAAGGACCACGTCGGCGATTTCACCGACGATCTTGACGAATGGGGCGTGCGTGGGGTTGCACGCTACTTCGTGCAGAAGAACCTGCGGCTCGATGCCGAAATTGCCTATAACGTGACGGACGCCGGATCCGTGAGCTTCGATACTGTCGGCATGTCCGTGCAGGCGATGTACCGGTTCGACACCACGCCCTGGTCGGTATTCGGGCGATACCAATTCGACCGCTTGTCCATCGAGTCCAACGACATCGATACCAGCAAATTCCTGATTGGCATCCGCGCCAGCTTTGGCTCGAAATCTCTTTTCGACGAAGACCGCAACGGCGCGACGATGGACACTTACCATCCAAATATCCTGGCGATCTCTGTGAAGTAGTTGGCAATCGAAGAGTGCTTTCGGCAGCCGCGACGATTGGGCCAAAGGATCGCAAGCATGCTTCGCGGTGACACGACGGCCGCGACCGTGCGGATACGCCGCCGGGTGCGGGCCGGGGCGGAGCAGATCTTCGACCTGTGGACCAAACCCGATTTGATGGTTCGGTGGATGAGCCCCTTCCCGCGTACGGTCAATTGCGAGGCAAGCTCTGACCTGCGCCCTGGCGGAGCCTTCAGCCTTGTCTACCGACCACGGCAATTGTCGAAGGTCACACGAGGGGCTGGGGAACCATATTGGACCATCTGGCGGACGCGGTTTCAAAAGACTTCTGGGTCGATTTCACATCATGGACTGACCGTGCCGGACGACTGCTTTCTAGAAGCCGGTCGGGAACGACCGACAAGGGGCGCTTCTCAGACAGGCAGCCTCCGGGCCGGTAGTCGGCTATTTGCCGCGGCAATCGTTGGACGGACGTTCCGCCGACCCACCGTTGCGGGCCGTGCCACCATGCCTACGCAGGCAGCGGCTGGCCTGCCCAGGTCGAGCACCGGAACCTTGACTGCGCGGGCGCGGCGGTCTCTTGTCCACAGGCTCGGCGACAAGGGAGGTGCCACCGTGGAAAAAATCATCCTGGACTGCGACCCCGGCCACGATGACGCCATCGCCATCCTGCTGGCGGCAGGCAATCCAAAGATCGATCTCCTCGGCATCACCACGGTTTCGGGCAACCACAATGTCGAGAACACCACGCGCAATGCGCTCTCCGTATGCACCGCCTATGGCATCAAGGTGCCGGTGGCGAAGGGTTCTCCCGGCCCGCTCATTGTCGATCAGGTGCTGGCCGTCGAGATCCACGGCGACACCGGGCTCGACGGCCCCGTACTGCCGCCCGCCTCGTTCGAGCTCGACAAGCGGCATGCCGTCGACTTCATCATCGACACCGTCATGGCGCATGAGCCGAAGACCGTCACGCTCGTGCCGGTCGGTCCGTACACCAACATCGCGCTCGCCATCCGCAAGGAGCCGCGCATCATCGAGCGGGTGAAGCGGGTGGTCGCGATGGGCGGAAGCTTCACGCGGGGCAACATCACGCCCCCGGCCGAGTTCAACGTCTATAGCGACCCGGAGGCCGCCGACATCGTTTTCCGCGCCGGTTGGGACGTCACCATGGTGGGGCTCGACCTCACGCACCAGGCGCTGGCCACCCCCGAACTGCAGAACAGGGTGCGCGCCGTCGGCGGCCCGATCGCCAAGTTCATCCTCGATATCTGGGAGTTCATAGCGACCACGCATGGCGGCCTGCTGCAGATCGAGTATCCTGCCGTCCATGACGCATGCTGCGTCGCCGCGATGATCGACCCGACCGTCTTCACCACGGAGAAGGCCGACATCCGCGTCGAAATTGCCGGCCGCTGGACCAAGGGCATGACGGTCTGCAATTTCGAGAAGATGGGCGGCATGCATCATTTCGGCGGCACGGCGAGCGAGCAGGTCGACTTCCGCCACACCGTGGCGATGAAGCTCGACCATCCCAAATTCTGCGACCTGATCGTCGACGCGCTTGAGCGCCTTGCAAGGCAGAGGGCGTGATCCGGGCTTCGTCCGGACGACCTGGTTGAAACGAGCGGCTTGGCGCAGTCGAGCGTCCGCCTGCCAGGGCAGCCAGGTCGAGCAACTGGCGAAACACATCGGCAAGCGGCTCCCGGATGCGGGTCGCGACGAGGGAAAATCGCCTTGCATCAAAGGTCGCCATCCGAGCCCCGGATTGACCGCTGTGGGCTGGTTGTGGATCGTCCGGTTTCAATCAACTTTCTGCGGTAAGCTGTCGTTCCGAAACCGACCCACAATCGGTCATCGCGCTTGTCAAAGCCGCCTCCCATAAAAGAGCCGACCTCATCGTTGGGGAATGGGTCAATGTCAGATCTTCAAAAATCGATAGGCGAAGCGATCGGTCTCGCCCTTGATCGAGGGATCGAACACCTTGATCGAGTGCGGATCATCCTTGTTCGCGAGCATGGTGCTTTCCGCGTCCAGCACGAAGCCGGCAGCCTCCACCTCCTCGCGCACGGAGGCAGGGTCGATCCGATGCAGCGACTGGGCATCGCCCGTGCCTGCCCCGGCGGCGGCGGCGTGGTCGACGATGACGTAGGACCCACCGGGCTTCAGCCGCTCGTAGACAGCTCGATTGAAGAGGCCCGCGGTCGCGCCCCTGCCCTGGATCAGCGCGGTGTGGAGATCGTGATAGAACAGGTGCAACCACAGGACATCCGCTGGCTGCGTAACCTCCGGCATCGCCACGAGGTCTGCTGAGACGGCTTCGACGTTCTCTCGGCCCGGCTCCTTCGCGAGTGTCCGCATGCGGCCGACCGGATCGTTCTTGAAGTCGGCGACTTCGGCCGGCACGAAGCTGTAGACCCGTCCTTCGGGTCCCACGATGTCGGAGAAGAGACGGGTCCAGTCGCCGTCGCCTGGGTAAACGTCGATCACGGTGGAGCCGGCATCGATGCGTGCGAACCGGATCAACTCGGATAGCTTGGATCGGTCGTACATCGGAATCTCCCTTACGGTTAGGCATTCGACGAGCGGGCGGCGTGCGAGGGGGCAATCCACGGCTGATCCACAGTCTACCCCGACCCGATGGCCGCAGATGGCCGGCGCTACGCCAGCCCGGACGCGTCCATCTGCGCAGCCCGGGCCAGCGCTTGCGTGTCGACATACTCCCGGATGTTCGTCAGTCTGCCATCTCGAACGGTAATGGCGAAGACCCAATTGTCCTCGAACGTCTTATTCGTGGCTTTGACTTTCCCCTTCGCGAAGCCGAGCACGAGGACCCGGTCTCCTTGCGCCACGAACTCCCGGGGTTCCGTGGACGTTTCTATCGACTTGGATGCCGTCTCAAGCAAATCCGCCAGCCCGGCGTGTCCGTGGCGCGTTCCGGCCAGCGGCCAGTCCTCGCCCGGAATGATCCACTCGATGTCTTCGGCGACCAGCGCCAGCAGAGCCTCCCTGTCGCCGCGGCCGATCGCGGCGAAGAAGTCCTTCACGGTCTGGATGTTCTCCTCGATACTCATAGGAATTTCTCCATTTCGCACGGATCGCATCGCGCTCCGTGCATCGTGGCCCTGCCGGTTGGCACGTCGTGTTCATCAGTCGAACTTGACCAGGTCCTTGAAGATCAGATGCCCCCAGCTATTTCCGCGCGCCTGGACCAGCAGCCCACCTTCCGACAGCCCGCCAAGTTTGATCGGCGAGAAGCCGAGCTTTTCCGCGAGCGCACCAATCTCCGCTGCGGCAGCGTCATCGTCGCTCGCCAGGAACACGACTCTCCTGCCACCATGCACGGCCGGGTCCTGATCAAGGACGGTAGCGACCACATGGTTGAAGCCCTTGACTAGTTTTGCACCAGAAAATGCCTGTGAAACGAACTTGGAAGAAGGCTGTCCCCCCAGTTTTTCAGGAGGCACGCCGTAGGCATTGGTCACATCGATGATGGTCTTCCCCTGCCAGGTGGGCAGCGCCTTCGCGACCTCAGGGTGCGACTCGAAACGAACAGCCAAAAAGATGATGTCCGCCTTGACGGCTTCCGCCAGTGTTTTGGGAATGATCGTGGGGCCGATCGCGGCCGCGGCGGATGCAAAGCTCTCCGGGTCGCGCGTGGTTGCAACGGATACTTCGATGCCCTTACGGGCAAACGTCTTGGCCAGGGCCTTGCCGATGTTGCCGAAGCCGATAATTGAATAGCTCACAATGCTCTCCGATCTTGTTTTAACGCCGGGGTCAGACCTGCGCCATGCCTCCGTCGACGGCGAGATCCACGCCAGTGATGAAAGAACTTTCATCGGAGGCGAGGAACGTGACGGCAGCCGCGATTTCCTCTGGTTTGCCCCTGCGACCCATTGGGATCTGTGACGCAAACTGGGCGGCCGCTTGCTCGGCTTGCTCAGGGGTAAGGCCAGTCGTTGTCTCCAAGGCCGGCGTCTCGATTGCTCCGGGACTCATTGCATTGACGCGGATTTTGCGGTCTTTGAGCTCCAGTGTCCAAGCGCGCGCGAAGTTGCGTACAGCCGCCTTACTCGCGGCGTAGGCACTAAACCCTGGAAGCCCCAACACGTTCGACACTGAAGAGTTCAGGATGATCGAACCGCCGTCTTTGAACAGGGGAAGGGCCTTCTGCACCGTAAAGAACAGACCCTTCACGTTCACATCGAAGGTCTGATCAAAATGTGCCTCAGTGGCGACCGCGAGCGGTGCGATTGTCCCCGCGCCCGCGTTCGCGAAGAGAATGTCGATGTGACCATGTTTCTCCTTCACGACGGCATAGAGGCGATCCAGATCTCCCAAGAGCGACACGTCACCCACGACCGCCGTGACGTTTCTCATGATGAAACCCGCAGCCTCCTTCAACTCTTTCTCCCGTCGCCCGGTAATCACGACGTGCGCACCTTCCTCCACGAAGCGCTTGGCGGTGGCCAACCCGATCCCGCTGCTTCCGCCCGTGATGACTGCGACTTTGCCTTCAAGTTTTTTCATGATGTTCTATCCTTCGTTGTGTTGCCCAGACGCGGGACCGCGCTGGGGTCAAAGTTGCGCCAGGCCGCCGTCGACGGCGACCTCGCTGGCGGTCATGAAGCTGCTGTCCGGCGACGCGAGAAAGGCGGCCACGGCCCCGATCTCCGCCGGATCGGCCATGCGCTGGAGCGGAGTCATCGCGCCGTAGGCCTTCTGGCCCTCCTCGCCCAGCGCTTCCTTCGCGAGTTCGGTCGCCGTCGCCCCGGGCGACAACACATTTACCCGGATGCCGGTGCCCTTCAGGTCCTCCGCCCAGGTCCGCGCGAGATTGCGCACGGCCGCCTTGCTCGCGCTGTAGGCGGTGAATGCCGGGGCGCCCGTGGTACCGGCGCTCGATCCGGTCAGGATGATCGAACCGCCCGGGCCCAACAGCGGCAACGCCTTCTGGACCGTGAAGATCGTGCCCTTCACATTGGTGTCGAAGGTTTCGTCAATGTGCTCGGCGGTGATCTGGCCGAGCGGAAGCGGGCTTCCCGCCCCGGCATTGGCGAAGACGATATCGAGGCTTCCGCGCTCGGCCTTCACAGCCGCGTAGAGCCGGTCGAGGTCGGCCTCATTCGAGACCGAGCCTTTCACCGCGCGGGCATTGGGCCCGAGGTCCGCCACAGCGGCGTCGAGCACTTCCTGTCGGCGGCCGAAGATGAAGACGAAGGCGCCCTCCTCGACGAATCGCTTCGCTGCGGCGCGGCCGATGCCGGTGGCGCCGCCGGTGATGACGGCGGTCTTTCCATTCAGTCTGGTCATGTCGTGCATCCTTCCAGGCTTCCGCCTTGGTCATCCGGGAACGCCCCGAGACCCTCAAGATGGGTCTGCCGGGGTCAGGCGTTCAGTGAGGAAGCGCGCACATCGGTGGTGCGAAATAGATCCGGCTGGGCGACTGATGTCAGTGTGACGATCGCCATACCTCTGGTCGATGTGCTAGATACGGGCTTTGGAAGGCGCACCGTGCGGTGCCGGATTGCACCATGATCGACTGGGATGACGTTCGCTACTTTCTTGCCGTCGCACGCGGAGGCTCGGTGCGGGCCGCCGCCAAGCGCCTCGGTGTGAACCACGCGACCGTGCTGCGACGCATCGCCCAACTCGAGGACCGCCTCGGGGCGCACATGTTCGAAAAGCTGCCTTCGGGCTACCGCCTGACGACTGCGGGGGAGGAGGTCCTCGAACTCGCGGAACAGATGGAAGCGTCGTCGCACCAGCTGGAGACGCGCGTCTTGGGGCGCGACCAGAGCGTGCGCGGGCTTCTGCGCGTGACACTGGCACCGACCCTCGCGACACATCTGCTCATGCCGGACTTCGCCGATTTCGCGCGTCTGCATCGGGACATCGAGATGGAAATCTTGTCGTCCGGCGAACTGGCAAATCTGACCAACCGAGAGGCCGACGTCGCGATCCGCGTCGTCTACGACCGCAAAACCCTGCCGCTCAATCTTCACGGCCTGAAGGGACCGGAGCTGTTCGGCGGCGTCTACATGTCCCGGGATCGACTAGCCGCGTGGCGTGCGGGCGCGCCGGATCCCATCCGGTGGATCGTCATAAGCATTCATGACATCCCGGACTGGGCCAGCGAGGGTGAGGTTCGCACCACGGGGGTTCCATTCAGGACCACGGACGGCGAGGCGCAGATCGTTGCCGTACGGCAAGGGATCGGGATGACGACGCTGCCGTGCTTCATCGGCGATGCCGACCCCCTGCTGGTGAGGGTGCCGGGTACCGACCTGCACATGTACGGAACGGTTTGGCTTCTCACACAGGGGGAGACACGCAAGACGAAGCGTGTGCGGCTCTTCACCGAGTTCGTATCCCGCAGCCTCGCCGCGTACGCGCCGCTGCTCGGGGGACTGTCCGTATCGCGCGAGGCGACGGTGCAGCCGTCGCCGGCCAGATGACCGAATGGCGGCTTTTAGGAGCAAAGAAACTTTGGCACGAATGACCGAATGAGGGCGCGAAGCGGTCATCCATGCCTCGGCTGGTGTAAGTCAAGGCTCCCCACCCTGCCCCCCTGAACGCTGCACATGATCAATCGGGAGGGAAGACAGGTGTGGCATGCTGAACACGCCGGCATGATCCCTGTACCGGCGGTCATGGGCCGTGGCCGGTAGATGAGCTGGAACATGGCATCTCGCCGCCGGCGCATGGACGCGTTGGAATCCTCTTCGCCGACGACGAAGCGCTTTCGCCTGTCAGCCAGAGACCTTGTCAGCCAGGGACATAGATGGTTTCCTGACGTCCGGACCAAAGGAGGCGCACCAGATGAGCGATCGACGTCACTCGGGCCTGAAGTTGGCTGCCTTTGCAGGACTTTGTCTGGTGGTTGCAGGCTGCGCCACCAGCGCCAGACGGGATGACGGCTGGCTGACCACGGATCAGGCGAACGCCGAGAGCAAGCAGATGCAAGCAGATGGCATGATGCCTGTCGCCATCGACTGCTGGTCGGACAAAAGCACCTCACCCCCCGAATACCTGTTGCGTACCAAATGGGCGCCGAATCCCAGAAATCTCCTCTGGAGGTGGGATGTCGGCGACGCCAACTATATGAAACAACGCAAGATCGCCGCCGCCCGTGACAGATTGAAGATCGTCCAGTTCAGGTCCGACATCAATTCCTACTGCGCGATCTGGCGAAGCGCGTAACGCGGAAACTGTCCGAGGGGAGCGGCTTCGTCGGCGGCCCGGACGAAAGCCCGAAGCCTCCGACGCATCTTTTCCGAGGATAATGGCGGCCGCAGGCGCCTCAGCTGCAACTACAGAAGCCGCAGCCGCTGGTCGATGAGCTGGAACAGCCTGGAGTCATCCACCTCGGTGATGACATGGCAGACCGGAAGGCCCTGGCCCGCGCCATTCTCGACCGCCCGCGTGCGGCCATAGGCGCCCTTGGGATCGCAGTCGACCTCAACCACCGCATCGACGCCCTTGAACAGGGTGGGGTCGATCAGGAAGGCGGTCACGCAGGGGTCATGCAGGCTGGCGTCGCCGCTGCCATAGTAGCGCATCATGGCGATGGCCGTCTTCATGATCGGGCTGCTGTCGCGCTCCAGCTGGTCGAACCGCTCCTGGGTCAGCGTGGCATGCCGGGTCACGTCCAGTCCGAACATGGTCATCGGGATGCCCGACGACAGCACGATCTGCGCCGCGTGCGGATCGATCCAGATGTTGAACTCGGCATCGGTCGCGGTGTTGCCCGGATTGAAGACGGCGCCGCCCATGAGGACGATGGCCTTGATCTTGGCCGCAATGGACGGCTCCTTGATCAGCGCCAGCGCGATGTTGGTCAGCGGCCCGATCGGGCACAGCGTGATCTGGCCGGGCTCGCGCATCACGGTGTCGATGATGAAGTCGACGGCGTGCTGGCGCTCAGCCTCGTGGGTGGCATCGGCCACGCCGAGATCGCCAAGGCCGTCGAGCCCGTGCACCGAGGGCTCCCTCGGATGACCCGGCATGATCGGGCGGCTGCAGCCGGCATGGACCGGAATATCCTGGCGGCCGGCCATGGCGGTGATGCGCAAGGCGTTGCGCGTGGTCAACGGCAGCGAGACATTGCCGTTGACCGTCGTGATGCCGACGATCTCGATCTCGTCGGGCGAGGCAAACGCCAGGAGAAGCGCGATGGCGTCGTCCACGCCGGGGTCGCAATCAACGATAATTCTGCTCTTGGCCATGCAAGTCCATTTCCTGTGTAGCGGTAAAAAGGGTCACCCCGCTTGGGGTGACCCTTGTCGTGAGAGGCGATGTCGCGCCTATTTCAGCAGTTCGTTGGTGTAGTATTTCGAGGCTGGGAGGACGTCCTTGATCTGGTCGGTGTCCTTCAGCGCCTGGGCGATCGGCAGCCAGTTCTTGTCTTCCTGCATCATGTAGCCGGTGTCGCCCTTCATCAGCGCGGCGGTCAGCTTCCAGCCGGAGACGTTGTAGGCAAGGCTGCCGCCTTCCGGGTAAGCCTTGGTGAACATATCGGCTGCTTCGTCGGGATGTTCGACGGCCCATTCGGTCGCCTTGATCGTGGCGCGCATCCACTTCTTGGCGACGTCGCCATGAGCAGCCAGGTAGTCGGTGGAAGCGGTGTAGGTCCACACCGGCACGTCGGGCGCGCCGGCGGCCTTGCCGACAAGCGCGGTCGGGTCCTTCTTCAGCGTCTCCTGAACCTGCGGCACCAGGTAGTTCTCGGTGTTGGTGGCAATGTCGATCTTGCCGGCGAGCAGCAGGTTGGTGTCGGAATCCTGCGCGATGATCAGCTTGACGTCGTCCTCGGTCAGCTTGGCCGCCTTGAGCACGAAAGGCATCATCGCCTTGGTCCAGGAGTCGGTGTAGATGGCGATCGACTTGCCCTTCAGATTGTCGAGCGAAAGCGGCTCGCCGGGACGGCCGAACAGGCCCCAATTGTTGCTCTTCGTGTAGAGGCCGATCGAGGTGATTGGGATGCCCTGCGAAGCGCCGAACACGACGTCGGTGGTGGCCTCGAAGCCGATCTCGGCCTGGCCGACGGCGAGCAGCCGCGCGGTGGTCTGCGAGTCCGGCGGGAAGATGACATCGACCTTGAGGCCCTCGGCTTCATAAAAGCCCTTCTGCTGGCCGACCAGCGTCGGGATCAACTCGAAGTCGGCACTCGGCCAGTCATAGACGAAGCGAACCGTGGTGAGGTCGGCGGCAGCGGCTGGTGCCGCACCAAAGGCAGCACCCAAGGCAAGCAGGCCCACGGTTGCCGAGATCATCCTTGTATAGGTCATATCAACTAACTCCTCCGGTTATCGTTGGTGGTATTTCGAGATGGGTGGCCGCTTCACGCGGTCCGCGCTGGCTTCCACTGCGCCCATGCCGGTGCGGTGGAGCGCGAGCGCCATGGCGTCATCAGCACTTCGAGCCCGAACACCAGCAGGAACGAGCCGACGCCGATGACGGTCAAAAGCAGCATGGCCGCGTAGACGCCGACGGTGTTCATCTGCGCGTTGGCGGTCAGCAGATACGTGCCCAGGCCCTGCTTGGACGATGCCGTCCATTCGCCGATCACCGCGCCCGTCACCGCATAGGTGGCGCCGATCTTGAGGCCGGAAAACAGCGGGCCGATGCAGGCCGGCAGCTTGACGATGGCGAAGGTGCGCAACCCGCCGCCGCCCATCAGGCGGGCGAGGTTCAGCATGTCGCGGTCGACCGAAGCCAGTCCGTCGAGCACGTTGACGACGACCGGGAAGAACACGATCCAGGCGACGATGATCAGCTTTGGCGTCAGGCCGAAGCCGAAGACGATGACCAGGGGTGCTGCGATGGCGACGATCGGCACGGCCTGCGAGATGATCAGTGCCGGCATGACCAGCCGCTGCACCACGCGGATCTGCCCCATCGCGAGGGCGAGCAGGAAGCCGATGAGCGCGCCGAGCAGGTAACCAACAGCGGTTTCATAGAGCGTCTGGCCGGTCAGCACCGAAAGCCGGGGCCAATTGTCGAACAGCGTCGAGAAGGCAAGCGCCGGCGGCGGAATGACATAGGGCGGCAGCCCGGTGACCCATACCAGCACCTGCCAGGAGGCCAGGATCAGCACCATGGCCACGACCCAGATCATGAACGGCCCTGCGGCCGCTCCAAACCGTGTGTTCATTTCGGTGACCTTCCCTGGATCAGTGGTAGAGGTGCTTCATGATCTGCCGCTTCAGGCCGACGAAAACGTCGGTCGTCAACACTTCCAGCGGCCGTGGCCTGGGCAGGTCGACGGTCAGGATCTCGGCGATGCGGCCGGGGCGCGGCGTCATCACCACGATGCGGTCGGCAAGATAGATCGCCTCGTCGACGTCATGGGTGACGAACAGGATGGTGCGGTTGAGGTCGCGCCACAGCTGCAGCAGCCATTGCTGCATGCCAAGGCGCGTCTGCGCGTCGAGCGCGCCGAACGGTTCGTCGAGCAGCATCACCTGCCGTCCCGCGGCGATCGTGCGCATCATGGCGACGCGCTGGCGCATGCCGCCCGACAGTGCGTGCGGATAGTGGTTGAGGAAGTCGCCCAGGCCATAACGCGTCGCCAGTTCGGCTGCCTGTTCCTGGTCCCTGGCCGTGGCACCACGCGTCAGCGACGCCGCCAGCGTGATGTTGCCGAGCACGGTGCGCCAGGGCAGCATCAGATCCTTCTGCAGCATGTAGCCGACCTGGCCGGGACGGCTGCTGACGTCCTGGCCGTCGAGCACAATCTTGCCCGACGTCGCCTGCAGCAGTCCCGAGACGACATTGAACAGCGTGCTCTTGCCGCAGCCGGAGGCGCCGAGGATGCAGACGAATTCGCCATCGGCGATGTCGAGGCTGACATCGCTGAGCGCGGTCACCGACCCGAAACTGACATTGAGTTTCTCGATCGACAGTTTGGTCACGGGTGATGTTCGCAATCCGGTAGCCTCCTCGCCGACAGCGCCCGGCTCAAGCGTTTGTCGCATTCAGAAATCCCTTCGATGCAGGCAGGCGCCGTCTCGAAAAAGCATAAATCCCCCAAGACACACCCGACCCTCCCCGGATGTGCCTGGTAACCAACGGAAGCCTTCCGACGCGTAGAACGACGAAGAACTTGCGTAGGTAAACGTTTACCTAGATGCTAATATCGCGGTTGTCAATCGCGCGGCGAAGGCTGTCGATCGCGCGACCTGTTTCTCGGAATCGGTATCCGTGCTAATCGCGGATCGACGTTGCGATGGCGGCTGGAGACAGGCTGTCGCTGGTCGAGGTGGCGAGGGAATGTGGCAACGACGATCAAGGATATCGCCCGGCGGGCTGGTGTATCGACCGCAACGGTTTCAAAGGTCCTCAACCGGAAAGACCAGTTCATAAGCGAGGAGACCCGGGGAAAAATCCGGGCCCTGGTCAAGGAACTCAACTACACGCCCAACTCGATTGCCCGCTCGCTGATCACCCGCAGTTCGCGCGTCATCGGCATCATCGTGCCGGATATCCTCAATGCCTATTTCACCGAGCTGGTCCGCGCCTGCGACGAGGCCGCGCGCGAGCGCGGCTATTCGACAATCCTGTGCAATTCCGACAGCGACCCCGAAAAAGAGGCGTCGCATCTGACCTTCCTCGCCAGCCACGGTGTCGATGGCATCGTACTCGCCGCCAGCGACCTGATTCCGGATGCCGGGCTGCTGGAGAGGCTTCGCATCCCCCTGGTGTCGATGGACCGGGAGGTTCCCGACCTCGATTGCCTCGCCGCGCGCATCGACACCGATTACGAGATCGGCGCCTTCCTGTCGGCCAGCCATCTGATCGCCAACGGACACAGCCGCATCGCCTTCGTCAGCGGCAACCCCCTGGCCTCGAACACCCGGATCAGGCGCGCGGGGTTCGAGCGGGCGCATCGCGAGGCCGGGCTGCCGGTCGATCCCGACCTGATCGAGTGCGGCGCCTTCAACCATCGGTTCGGACTGCTGGCGACACGCACCCTGCTCGACCGCACCAGCTTCTCCGCCATGTGCTGCATGAGCGACATGCTGGCGATGGGCGCCACCGTGGCGCTTCGCGAACGAGGCCTGAGCGTTCCCGAAGACTGCGCGGTGATGGGCTTCGACAACATCTACATCGCGCCGCTTCTCGTCCGGCCCCTGTCGACGATCGAAAGGCGCATTTCGGAGGCCGGCCATCTGGCGATCGGCGCGCTCATCGATTTCCTGGATGATCCCACCCATCCGCGCCGGATGGTGCTGATGGAGCCAACGGTGATCCAGCGCGAGACGACATAGCGCGAAGAACCGGTCACCCGCCTCCCCGATCGCCTCGCGTCAGAACAGGCTGACGCGGCGCTCGGCCTCGAAGTGGCGCGTCCATTGCGCCTTGAGATCGACGGGCCGGCGGCCGTGGCGCTCGTCCAGGAATTCGGCGGCGATGATGCGATCCATCCGAAAATGCCGGAAGGTCGAGCGCAGCTCGCACCAGGCGGCGAGCAGCCGGACGGTTTCGGCATAGCCGATGATCACCGGCCAGATCGTCCGCTCGCTCTCCCTGCCCTGGTCGTCGCGGTAGCTTATATGGATCTTGCGGCCGCTGCGGATCCACTGCCGGGTGCGCGTGACATCGATGCCGTCCGGCGCGGTCCCTCTGCCCGGCGGCGCGCCCATGGTCGGGCCGATGGTCGGGTTGGCGATGAAGGGGCGTAGATGTTCGGGAACGCCTGCCGATATCTTGGCGATCAGGTCGCGCGCGGCCGCCGCCAGCACCGCGTCGCCCTTGTCCGCCACCCATTGCGCACCCAGCACGGCCGCCTCCAGCTCGTCGGGCGTCAGCATCAGCGGCGGCATGTCGAAATCCGGGTCGAGCACGTAGCCCAGACCCGCCGCGCCCTCGATCGGCACACGCTGTCCGATCAGGTCGGCGATGTCGCGGTACACCGAGCGCTTCGACACTTCGAGCTCCTCGGCCAGTTGACTGGCCGTCACCGGACGGCTGGAGCGCCGCATGATCTGGATGATCTGGAACAGTCGATCGGCGCGGCGCATTGCGTCCTCCTGTTGCCACTATGCTGGCAGCAGCCCCGGTTTACCAGTCGGTTACAGGCCCGGTCGCGGGCTTCAGCCAACAAGGGAAGACCATCATGAATTTCGTCTCGATCCGCGTCATCACCACCGACGTCCAGCGCCTGGCGCGCTTCTACGAGGAGATCACCGGCATGGCCGTGACGATGTACACGCCCGACTTCGGCGAGCTCGTGACACCGGCCTGCACGCTGGCCATCGGCAGCACGCGCACCCTGCAGCTGTTCGGCGGCGATATTGCCCGCCCCGCCGACAACCACACCGCCATCCTCGAATTCCGCGTCGGCGACGTCGATGCCGAATTCGACCGGCTGTCGGGAACCCTCGCCGGCGCCATCGTGCAGGAGCCGACCACCATGCCCTGGGGCAACCGCTCGCTCCTGTTTCGCGATCCCGACGGCAATCTGGTCAACTTCTTCACGCCTGTCACCGCCGAGGCAATCCGGAAGTTCGACAAGCAGGGTGCGTAGAATTCGCGCCTGCCGGCCCAGCCGAGACGCAAACTAAATTTGGCCCGCCGCGACGGATCGACCGCCACCATCCGTTCAACCTTGCAACAAGCCAACCTTGCAGGGATTGCACACATGGCCACTCCCCCCAATGCCGACCAGGCCATCGCGCTCAACCGCTTCGGGCTGGGCGCGCGCGCCGACGACACGGCGCCCGCCGACCCCAGGCAGTGGCTGCTTGGGCAGATGGACCACTATGAGGCGGCGCCGGCCGCCTTTGCCTCGGCCGACACCTCCGCCGCGATCGCATCGCAATACCGGGAGGATCGCGCCGACCTGAAGGCTGACGCGAAGGACGACGATGCCGACGCCAAGGCCGCGGCGCTGAAGGCGCTGCGCCAGAAGGGCCAGGAGCTCTACCGCACTGAGGTCGCCATGCGCGTCGCCTCGGCACTGACGACCCCTACCCCGTTCCTGGAACGGCTCGTCTATTTCTGGGCGAATCATTTCGCTGTCTCCGCCGACAAGCCGCAGGTGACGATCCTGGCCGGGGCCTTCGAGCGCGAGGCGATCCGGCCGCATGTGCTGGGACGTTTCGAGGACATGCTGATCGCTGTCGAGCGGCATCCGGCGATGCTGTTCTTCCTCGACCAGGTCCGATCGGCCGGGCCGAACAGCAAGCTGGCCGAGCGCGTCGAGCGCAACGGCAACAAGCGCAAGATCGGCATCAACGAGAACCTCGCCCGCGAGATCATGGAACTGCACACGCTGGGCGTCCGCACCGGCTACACGCAGGCCGACGTCACCCAGTTCGCGCTGGCGCTGAGCGGCTGGAGCATCGGCGGCCTCAATGCGAAAACCGAAGGCGACGAGACCGCCGGCTTCAAGTTCCGCCCGCCCATGCACGAGCCCGGCCCAAAAACCATCATCGGCAAGAGCTACCCGCAGCAGGGCGAAGGTCAGGCCCGCGCGGTGCTGCACGACCTGGCGTCTTCCGACGCCACGGCGCTGCATCTGGCGACCAAGCTCGCCCGCCATTTCATCGCCGACGATCCGCCCGATGAGGCGGTTGCCGCCCTGCAGGCCGCCTTCATCTCGTCGCGCGGCGATCTGCCGACGGTCTATCACACGCTGATCGATCTGAAGTCGGCGTGGACGCCGCAGCCGGTGAAATTCAAGACGCCATGGGAATGGACGATTTCCGCCTTGCGCGGACTTGGCATGACCGATGTGACCGACATGCCGGTGGCGCCGATGCTGAACCAGCTTGGCCAGCCCGTGTGGCGGCCGCGCTCGCCCGCCGGCTATGACGATATCGCCGCCAGTTGGGCCGCGCCGGACGCGCTGGTGCGCCGGGTCGAGGTCGCGCAGCGGCTGACCCGCAAACTCGACATCGATCCGCGCCAGCTCGCGCCACGCATCTTGCCTGCTGTCAGCACGATGACCGCCACCGAAGTCGGCCGCGCGGAATCGCTGCACACCGGCCTCGCGCTCCTGATCGTCTCGCCCGATTTCCAACGGAGGTAAGACCATGATCCACCGCCGCCAGTTCCTCCGCTTCGCCGCCGCCGGCGCCGGATCGCTGTTGCTTGCCCCGCACATCGTCTTCGCCAATGTCGCGACCGAGCGGCGCTTCGTCTTCATCATCCAGCGCGGTGCTGCCGACGGGCTGAACACCGTCGTCCCCTATGCCGACCCCGCCTATGCCGGTCTGCGCGGCGACCTCGCCATCGATCCGGCCACGGCGCTGAAACTCGACGGCACCTTCGCGCTGCATTCTTCGCTGGCCGAGCTTGCCAAGATGTATGCGGCCAAACAGGCGCTGTTCGTGCAGGCCGTCGCCTCGCCCTATCGAGACCGTTCGCATTTCGATGGCCAGAACGTGCTGGAGACCGGCGGCGTCAATCCCTACCAGCTCAAGGATGGCTGGCTGAACCGGCTGGTCTCGCTGATGCCGAAATCGAAGGGCGATGCGATTGCCTTCGCGCCGACCATTCCGCTCGCCTTGCGCGGCGGCGCCGAGGTCACCTCCTACGCGCCCTCCAACCTCAAGGAGGCCGACGACGACCTGCTGACGCGCGTCAGCACGCTCTACGATGCCGACCCGCAATTGCACGCGCTGTGGAGCGAGGCGATGCAAGCGCGCGGCCTTGCCGACCAGCAGAAGGCCGGCCAGAGCCCACAGGATGTCGGCCGCACCGCGGCGACCTTCCTTGGCCGCGCCGACGGACCGCGCATCGCCATGATCGAGACCAATGGCTGGGACACGCACAGCGCCCAGGCCGGGAGGCTCGGCAACCAGCTGCGCGGCCTCGACGCGTTGATCGCGGCACTGCGCGACGGCCTTGGCGACAACTGGGCCCAGACCACCGTGTTCGTGGCCACCGAGTTCGGCCGCACCGCCGCCGCCAACGGCACGCAAGGCACCGACCACGGCACGGCATCGGCCGCCATGGTGGTGGGCGGCGCCGTCAAGGGCGGCCGCATCCTCTCCGACTGGCCGGGCCTTTCGGCCAAGGCGCTCTATGAGGGCCGCGACCTCGCCCCGACCCTCGACCTCGACGCGCTGATCGCCACCGTCGCCGCCGAGAGCCTGCATCTCGACCCGGAACTGACCATGCGCACTTTGTTTCCGGACCGGCCGTTCAACAAGGCGCTCAGCGGGTTGATATCAGCCTGAGCGCTGCGTCAGTGTGAGTAGCTATCGGTGCCGCGCTGATGCTGGCGGCGGTGAGCCGCGCCTCCACGGCCGTCGCCATCGACAGCACCTGTTCGTCGGCAAAACGCCGGCCGACGATCTGCAGGCCGACCGGCAGTCCGTCCGCCGCGAAGCCGGCGGGCAGCGACAGCGCCGGCAGTTGCGGCAGCATGTTGAAGGGACAGGTGAGGTCCAGCCCCTTGAAACGGCCATCGGGCAGCGTTGCGGCATAGTCGTCGTCGTTCTCGGTCACCGGCGGCGCTGTGATGGCGCAGGTCGGGCACAGCAGCGCATCGTAGTTTTCGTAGAGCCGCGCCATATCCCGCCACATCGTGGTGCGCAGCAGCTCCACCCGCTTGTAGGTGGTCGCGTTCATCGCCAGGCCGCGTTCGATCATCGAAACCACCGACGGGTCCATGTGGTGGCGATGAACTGTGAGTTCGTCGCCGAAGAAGGCCGACATGAAGACGCACCAGAGATCGAACCACTCGTCGTTGACGGCGCGCGTCCAGCCCATCGGCACCTCGTCGACGACGGCCCCTGCCCGACGCATCTCCGCCACGGCCTGCCGGATGACGGCTTCGACCTGTGGCTGGATCTGGTAGTAGCCGAGATCGAGCGACAGCGCGAAACGCTTGCCTTCGAGCCCGCCAATGCCAGCCGCCGCGCCGTCAAAACCGATCGGCAGCGAGGCGATGTCCTCGTCGCTGCCGCCCGCCGCCGCTTCCATGAAGGCGACGGCGTCGCCGACGCTGCGCGCCAGCGGGCCGAAATGCGAGATGTTGTCGAACACGCTGGGCAGGATGGTCATCGGGATGCGACCGAGGCTGGGCTTCAGCCCGACGACGCCGCAGAAGGCGGCGGGAATGCGCACCGAGCCGCCCATGTCCGTGCCCTCGGCGAAGGGCACCACGCCCGTCGCCACCGCCACGCCGGCGCCACCGGAAGAACCGCCACTGGTGCGCTCCGGGTTCCACGGGTTGCGGGTCACGCCCCAGCGTGGGCTGTTGGTGAAGGAGGAGAAGGCGAATTCCGGCGTCGTCGTCTTGCCGATCAGGATCGCGCCGGCGGCTTGCAGGCGGCGGATGCACAGCGCCGTCTCCGTCGGCACCCAATCGCCCTTCGTCCATGACCCCAGCGTCGTCAGATCGCCGGCGGTCGGCGTCAGGTCCTTGGCCGCGAACGGTACGCCATGCAGCGGCCCGGTGGCCTCGCCCAGCGCTACGGCCCGGTCGGCTTGGGCAGCCGCTTCCAGCGCCTGCTCCTCGCGGATGACGGCAAAGGCGTTGAGCCTCTCGCCGACTGCCCTGGCGCGGCGGATGGACTCTTCAACCACCGTCTGCGCACTGAAGGCGCCGGATCGGACACCGTCGGCGATGGCGTTGGCGTTGAGGTCCAGCGGATGGGTCATGGTTCGGTTCTCCGGTGAATTCATGCCGGTTGGCTTTGGTTTTTGGAAGGAAACGGAAAGCATTCTTGCCCCGCGACGCCGGACCTGCACAATCTCGCCAACGCTGGAACAGAGGACCCGCCGTTGCCATGAAATCCGCCGACAAAGGCCCGCATCCGTCCTTCGATGCCTGGAATGCCGGCCTTGGCGCCGCGGCGGCCGCAATCGGCGCGCGCGGATTTCCCGATGCGCTGGCGGCGGCACTTCGCCTGCTGACGCCCTTCCAGATGATGAACGGTTTTATCTATTCGCCGGCCGGGCGCGCCTTCGACCTCTACAATGAGAAGATCGTCGCCGAGCGTTCGATCATCGTCGACCGCTACCTTGCCGGCGCCTATGTGCTGGACCCATTCTACGACGCGGTACGCGGCGACGGCACAGAGCGCATGATCGTAATGCGGGAACTCGCGCCCGACGATTTCGCGCACACCGAATATTATCGGCGCCACTATGCGACGACTGAGATCATCGACGAGATCGGTTTCGTGCTGAAGCTGGAGAACGGTTTTGCCGGCGTGCTGTCGCTGTCGCGAACAGGTTCCGCGCCGCTGTTTGCCGAAGACGAGCTGGAGCGGCTGAAATCCGCCGCGCCCATCGTCTGCGCGCTGGCGGCGCGGCACTGGTTTCATGTCCCCGGCCTCTCGCTCGACATCAAGAACGCCGCCCCGGCGGCGCGGATCGAACATCCACTGCTGACCAGGCGCGAGCTCGAAATCGTCACTTTGGTCCTCAAGGGCCATTCCAACCTCTCGCTCGCCGCAGTCCTGTCGCTGTCGCCCAACACGGTGAAGGTCCATCGCCGGCAGATCTATTCGAAACTTGCCATATCCAGCCAGGCGGAACTGTTCCGACTGTTTTTGGCCTAGGTTTGAACTCAAGCAGATGGCCGCCGCCAGCTTTGTGTGCACATTCTCGGAACGAATCGCTCAGCATCAGTGGGTTATGAATCGCGCTTTCGAGCCAGGAGTGATCGATGAGTAGTAGCTCTCAGATGGAAAGATATGTCTGGGCCTCTGTCCTGTATTACGCCGTGGTGATTGTTGCTTGCGTGCTTCTTGTCGCCATGGGTAATCTCGGTGTTCTGTGGAGCATGCTTGCCATATTGGGCTACGGTGCGTTGATGATAACTCTCAATGCATGGCGACGCAGGAGACATCCGCGAAGTGTCTATCAAGTAGAATTGGCCAAATCGGATGTCGAAACGAGAGCCGAAAATTCCGATTCCCGAACAAGCAGATAAAGCGGCGGCCTGACTCACTGTAAGAGGCCGCCGCTCGTGCCCTATTCGGCGAAATCCATCTCCGGCGGTGCGACCTGGAAGAAGCTGGTCAGGTAGGCGAGATAGACGATGCCGACCGCCAGCCAGACCAGGCCGAGCACCTTGGCATTGCCGTCGAGGTTCCACAGCAGGAAGAGGTCGCAGACCGCCGCCAGCGCCGGGATGATCAACCCGATCAGCATGCCGAGCGGACGCACCTGCTGGTCATGCTTCAGGTAGAGCGCGATCACCGAGACGTTGACGGCGGTGAAGGCGAGGAAGGCGCCGAAATTGATGAACGAGGTCGAGGTGGTGACGTCCATGGTCAGCGCCGCAAGGCCGACGATGCCGACAAGGATCAGGTTGAGGATCGGCGTTTGCCACTTCGGATGCAGATTGCCGAAGAACGAGACGGGCAGCACCGTGTCGCGCCCCATGGCGTAGAGCAGCCGGCCGACGCTCGCCTGCGCGGCAAGACCCGAGGTGAACTGCGCCACGACCAGCGTTGCCAGGAAGATGGTGACGAACAGGTCGCCGCCGATCGCCTTGGCGATTTCGGTGGCGGCGGCGTCGACCGAGACGAAATCCATGCCGGGATGGGCAAGCTGCGTGACATAGGCCGAGGCAATGAAGATCAGGCCGCCCGCCAGCGCGATGATCAGGATTGCCTTCGGCATGGTGCGCTTTGCATCCCTGGTCTCCTCGGTCAGCGTCGACACGGCGTCAAAGCCAAGGAACGAATAGGCGGCGATGGCCGCACCCGCGACCGAGGCCGAGAACGGCACGCCTTCCTTGAAGAAGGGCGTGACCGAAACGAGGCCGCCGGGTCCGTTCAGCGCCACCACATAGCGGGCGGCTAGGAACAGGAAGGCGGCGAGCACGCCGAGCTGCACCAGCATCAGGATGAAGTTGACGCGGTTGGCGAAGGCGATGCCGACGACATTGACCACCGTCGTCACCGCGATGAAGCTGACGATCCACACCCAGGTCGGAACCGCGGGGAAGGCCGAGGCGAGATAGGCGGCACCAATCAGCCAGATCACCATCGGCAGGAAGAAATAGTCGAGCAGCACCGCCCAGCCGACAAGGAAGCCGATGCTGGGGCTGATCGAGCGGCGGGCATAGGTGTAGGCCGAGCCGGCGACCGGATACACCCGCGCCATGACGCCGTAGCTGATGGCGGTGAGCAGGATGGCCGCGGCAGCTATGAGATAGGCCATGGCGGTCGTTCCCTGGCTTGCCGCCGCCAGCGCGCCAAAGGTGCCGAAGACGATCATCGGCGTCATGTAGGCCAGGCCGAAAAGCACGACGGACCAGAGTCCGAGCGTGCGGTCGAGTTTGACAGTGTCTTGCATGGTTCCGCCTCCGGAAAGATGTGTTCGATGCCTTTTCCGGAAACTGGCCGTAACGCAGGCCTCCGGTGGCATTTCTTGAAGTTGACGCAAAACATGACTTAGCCGGCGCAGCGCGACCATAACCCCAAGGTACTATGCGAAATCGCGCCTGTCCCAGGCGGCTGGCGCGCTCGCCGCCCCAAGGAAGATGGTGCGTATCGGAACCTCAAAAGCATCGGTCGGGGGTGCGTTCGACCTGTCGTGGAAGGCCGCGCGAGCCATCCGCGATTGAGCCGCCCGACTTCGCAAGCCTTACCCTTTTGTATGGTTGCGGCAATCTGGCCTCAAGCTACGCCATCTAGGCTTGGTTCAACGGACGATCTCCGTGGCCTGTCCGCGGCCGCGGCTGAAGCGGGTTGACCGACGGCATGTATTGCTTCACGCTGTCCGGGGACCAGAAAGGTCAAACGCCCATGGCACTGAGCCGGCGCGAATTGATGCTTTGCGGTGCGGGAGGCTTGGTTTCCGCAGCCTTTGCGACCAGCGCCGCCGCCAAGGTTCCGGCGCCCTTGAATACAGCCGACGGCCCTCCTCTGACCGGCAAGTCCGAATACATCCAGTGGATGCAGAAGAATCGCGGCGAAGCTGCTGATTTCCTGGGCCAGCGCTGGGACCGCTTCGAACAGCTGATCGCTCACAAGGACGTGTGGGATACCAGCAACAAGCGCGCCTACCTGCTGACCCCACGCGAACGCTTCGTCACCAAGGCGAACGTCGCGCGCGCCTATGAATGGCATTATCTCGACATCGGCTATGGCGTGACCATCACCGGCCCGCACACCGTTGCCCGCATGACCAATTCCATCGACGTGCGCCATGGCGACAAGGTGCTGGAGATCGGCACCGGCTCGGGATACCAGTCCGCCTATCTTTCCTATCTCACCGACAAGGTCTATTCGATCGAGATCATCAAGCCGCTGGCCGCCCGCACGCGCGGCATCTATGACGGGCTCATCGCCGAAGGCTACACCGAATACAAGCACATCTCGACCCATACGGGCGACGGCTATTACGGCCTGAAGGAAGAGGCGCCGTTCGACAGGATCATCGTCACCTGCGGCATCGACCACATCCCGCCACCCCTGCTGCAGCAACTGCGGCCCAACGGCATCATGGTCATCCCTGTCGGACCGCCGGGCGCCCAGCATGTGCTGAAGGTCACCAAGAAGCAGTCCGCGGATGGCAGCATCTCCGTCGCGCGTTCGGACATCTATCAGGGCGGGACCTTGTCCTTCGTACCGCTGACCAAACTCGGCGACGCCGGCATCAGCGGCACCCACAATGGCGATTGATGCAAGGCGGCCCGGATGCCTGCGCCCAGGGAGCACGGCTTCGGTGTCAGGTAACGGCAAATTGTACAGGACTGCCTGCCGCCACGCTGGCTGTCGCCACAAACTAGGCATATCAGCAACTTGACCGGTACTACCGGGCGGTTGTGCTTGATGAGGTTGGGTGGTCGAGCGCGGCTTTTTTTGTTGTTGCCGAGGCCACCCATGCATGGAACCAGGACTTTCGACGGAGTCATTGTGATCGGCGCGGGCGCGGCTGGTCTCGCCGCCACACACGCCCTGATCATGGCCGGCGTCTCGGTCCGGCTTCTGGAGAAGGAAGACCGCATCGGCGAGCCGTGGCGGCGTCGGCACCATGACCTGCATCTGAACACGCATCGCTCGCTTTCGCGCCTGCCCGGCGTCGACTACCCGGCGGGCACGCCGGCCTTCCCGGACAAATCCGTGGTTATCGATCACCTCGACCAGTTCCGCAGCCATCACCGGCTGCCGATCGAATTTGGCGTCTGCATCGACGAGATCGCCTTCACCGGCAGCCACTGGACGATCGCCACCAACATGGGGACGCGGACCGCCGCCCATGTCGTCATCGCCACCGGGCGCGACCGCACCCCTTACATTCCAAAGTGGAAAGGCATGGCGGAGTTTCCCGGCCGCATCATCCATTCGGCCGATTTCGGCAATGCCGGCGACTACGCCAACAAGAAGGTTCTGGTTGTTGGCGCCGGCAATTCGGGCTTCGACGTGCTCAACCATCTGGGCGGCATCGAGACCTCAGCCATCTGGCTGTCGGCGCGGCACGGGCCAACGCTGCTGCCCAAGCGCATCTTCAACATCCCGGTTCATCTGATGTCGCCCTATATAGCGCGCCTGCCGGTCCGGCTCGCGGACGCGCTGCTGCGGGCGACCCAGCGCATGGCCTTCGGCGACCTGACGCGGTTCAACCTGCCGGCCGCCTACGTCGGCGGCGCCAGCCGCCTGGCCGGCGACTATGTGGCGATCGCGTCCGATGACGGCGCGGTCGACGCCATCAAGGCCGGCAAGATCGAAGTGGTGGCGGAGGTCGGCCAGTTCGACCGCGATGGCGTGATCCTCGCCAATGGCCAGCGGGTACGCCCCGACATCGTCATCGCCGCCACCGGCTATCGCACGGGGCTCGAACAGATGGTTGGCAAGCTCGGCGTGCTCGACGCCAAGGGCTATCCGCTTTTCAACGGCGCCGGCAACGATCAGCGCCTGCCCGGCCTGTGGTTCATCGGCATGCGGCCGAGCATCCGCGGCTGCTTCGCCAATGCGCGGCTGCAGGCCCGTGCCATCGCGGCGGCGATCACGGCCGGCTGACGGGAACCATCCGCCGCCGGGGCGCTCAATCGTCGCGGATCACCAGGCGTATGTGCCATTCGCGCCAATGCGTTGGCTCGACGCCGATCGGCTCGTCGGTCACGGCATGCACCCAGCCGGCCCCGGAGAGCCGGCAGGGAAAACGCAATGGTGTCAGCTTGCCGGCACTGGCGACGGCCACTTGTACAAGCCGATCCGGCGGCGCGCTGGCGATAGGCTCCCACATTGATGCCGCGATAGCACATCAGGGAATGCTGAAATAGCGTGATGCCGCGATTGTGACGCAAGTTTTCGGGGGCTTGGCGGGGCCAGCGGCAGGCCGACAAAACCCGGGCCTGAGCGGCAAGCACCGGAGTGGCGAACGGCTATTCGCCATAACGGCAAGCCTTCTCGTAAGCCGGCTAATTTCCGGTGTGTTTGGCTCAGAACTATGTCGCTTTTATACCAATGGGGGTTGGTGCGATTCCAACACTAACGTTCAGATCGATCTTTTCGTATTCGGGCGATGGGGGTCGCCGTGAATCGAATTCAATGCCGCATTCTTGAGTCTTTCTGTTTCCATTCCCCATATGCCGAGGAGTGCCAACGCGTTGCGCCGGGCATGGCGGAGGTTGGACGGTTCGTGCCCCCTGTCGGACCGCGCCATGTCTGATCCCCGACCGTACCGGAACGAGCTGTTGCGGCGGATGATGCCAGACGATCTGGCGCTGATCGAACCTTATATGACGCGCCGCAACCTGCCGTTGCGGGCCATGCTCGTCACTCCCGACACCCCCATCGAAGCCGTGCATTTCATGGAGCACGGCATAGCCGCCGTGATTGCCAGGACAGCGAGCGGACATGGCGCGGAGGTGGGTTTCATCGGCTTCGAAGGCATGACCGGGGCTTCGCTGGTGATGGGGGACGACCGTGCGGCGCACGCATGCTCGATGCTGTTTGAAGGCGAAGCCATCCGCATCGACGCCGTCCATTTCAATGCCGCGCTGGCGGCAAGCCCGACCTTGCGTCTCTACCTGCTGCGCTTCGTCAACTACATGCAGACCCAGACCGGCTGCACCGCGCTGGCCAATGCCCAGTTGAAGCTCGAGGAACGCCTGGCCCGCTGGCTGCTCATGTGCGACGACAGGTTGCCCGACGAACGCATGGCCATCACCCATGAATTCCTCGCCAGCATGCTTGGCGTGAGACGGCCTGGCGTGACCATCACCCTGCAACTGCTCGAGGGTCGCTCACTCATCCGCTCGCGCCGTGGCGAGGTCATCATCCGCGACCGCGCCGGGCTCATCGAGCTGGCCAATGGCAGCTATGGCGAGGCGGAAGCCGAATATGCCAGGCTTATCGGAGACATCGGCGCCGCCCAGGCATGACTTCAAGTCAGGCCCCTGGCGTCTGATCCGGAGCGGATCGGATCTTCGGAAAGATCGCATCCAAGAGAACGGCGATTCCATCCAATGACGCAATCCGCGGACAAGCCGCCTGCGGCCAGGTCACTCTCCCGGTTCGCTTTCGGACTCTGCCGGAGCTGCCTCGGTGGGATCGGTCTCAGCCGAATCCCGAACAATCGGGTTCGGACCCGGCCAGAAAGGCAGGCTGATCTGCCCGCACAATCCTTCGAATTCCTCCAGCGGACCCGGATGCTCGAAGAAGGGGGCAGAAACCATCAGCGGCGTCACGTCGAACCGGACTCTTGTCCTGACCTGCTCGACGACGACATGCTTGTCGAGAATGGCGCCATGGAGGATCAGCCAGCCCCTCACCGCCTTGAAGCCCGCCCTTTCGGCGACGAAGGCTTTGACATTCTCATCGGGCTTGTCCGCTTTGGGAATGCCGGATTCCAAAAGCACGAATTTATAGGGGATCACACTTGCCGAAACGCTGCTGGCGCGAAGTCTCGTGAACAGGCTCAAGGGCACCGCCTTGGCCGTGGTGAAACACCCTGCCCTGCCCTGCCTGACGCAAGCTTGCCCGGCGCCGCCACGCCGTCATCGACTGCGTCAATACGACGGCCCATCGGCATGTCGCCGCCATTCAGGCCGGCAAGTTTGCATTTCGCCTGTTCGGCGGCGGCGCCAACCAGGCAATCGATGCTGAACATCGTCCTGGCATGCCCGCTTGCCGCGACAGCCTTGCGAATCGTGTTCAACTGGGTATGCGTAAATTCAAGAAGGTCGCGCAGGTTGGTATTGTCCACACCGCTCTCCATCCCACGATGTCGAGAGGCCGGTCCGCAAAAACGGGTCGCTCTTGCAACCGGAGATACGCCCATTCTGATCATTTGCCTAGCCAAAATGTCGGAAACGTACGGTTTCTCGCTCTTTTGCGGGTTGCAGACATATGCCCGGTCATTTTTTTTCGCGAGGCGATCGCAGTGGATGAAAATTGGTGCAATATTGGTTGGGGATTAGGCGAGTAAGTGGTTCGAGTTCGGACGTCTGTCGCGGCGGGGACGATGTCGTGCCAATTCGCAAGAATATTTCGGAAAACCTGAAACGGCTCTGCGAAAGCCATGCCTCCGTCAGTGCTGTCTGCCGCGAGCTTGATATAAATCGAACACAGTTCGAGCGATACCTGCAGGGCACCACCGTGCCCAACAGGAAGACCGCCAAACTGATCTGCGACTACTTCGGCATCGGCGAAGATCAACTCTACCAGAACCAGAGCGAGCCGGGAACGCGCATTCCGGGCCTGCCGCCGGTTTCCAGAAGCCTGTTCGAGAGCTTGACGCGGCCCCCAACTCCAGCGATCGCTGGCGGCCTCTATTTCACCTATTTTTCGATTCCGGGCCAGGCCGACCTCCTGATGCGATCGGTGACATTCGTGCGGCGCGACGCCGAGCTGGTCACGTTCCGGAGGGTCACCGGCTGGGTGGAGCGCCATGGGCCGGCCACGCTGGCGCGTGCGCGCGGCAACCATTATGGCGTGGCCATCTCGCGCCTGAACTGGGTCTATTTCAACGGCGTCAACCGCCGGCAGGTGGGGGAACCATCGCTGATGGCCGTGCAGTGGGCGCCGATCTCGGAACCGGTTCTCCGGGGCACGGCCATGGTGCTGACCGGCTCCGGCCCCGCCTTCGTGTCGGTGATCATGCGCCAGCACCTGACCAGGATCCGCCCGAGGGACGCGATCCGCATGGCCCATGTCGTCAGCCTTGACGATCCCGGCGTGGATCAGCTCGTGGTCAGCCTGACGCGGGAAAGCCAGGCATCAGGCAGCTAAGCGGCAGTCGCTAATATGCCTGAAACCGCGTTCTGTCGCGCCACCCTCTGTCCTGCCGGACATCTCCCCCTCAAGGGGGGAGATTGGCTGTCATTGCGGCTTTCGCCAATCATCAACGTTGAAGAATGTGCGACGACATTGAAGCCGCCAATCTCCCCCCTTGAGGGGGAGATGTCCGGCAGGACAGAGGGGGGCGCTCAAGCGCTAGCGATACAAATTGCATCGCCTGCCCAAAGCCTCACTTGCCCTGCGGATGGATCGTCTCGCCGCGCTTCAGCATCTCGACGAAAGCCTCGATCCTCTTCCTGCGGCCGGCCTCGGTCTTCAAATTGTGGATGCGAAACGCCAGCGAGAAACGGTTCTGCGCGCTGAGCCGCGCCAGCATCGCCCTGGCCTCCGGCACGGCATCGATGGCCGCCTGCAGGTCGTCGGGGATCTGCAGGCCCTTGCCGCTGCCATAGGCGCGGTCCCAGCGGCCGTCGGCCTTGGCCGCCTCGACCTGTTTGAGGCCATGGCCGGTCATGCGGCCTTCCTCGACCAGCCGGGCGACATTGTCGATGTTGATCTTGCTCCAGATGCTCTTCTTGCCGCGCGGCGTGTAGCGCTGCAGGAAGCTCTTGTCGTCGAACGACTTGCGCACCGCGTCGATCCAGCCGAAGCACAGCACCACGTCGATCGCCTGCTTGGCCGTGATCGACTTCAGGCCTGAATCCACCTTGTGGATCTTGATCCAGACTTCGCTTTCCGCGTCGTGGTTCCCCGCCAGCCAGGTGTAAAAACTGGCGGCGTCCTCGAACTCCCTGACCTTGTCGGGGTCCACCTTGACCGGCGCCATCAGCCGACCCTTCCCATGTCAAGCATCATCGGTCAGGCGCGCGCGATCTCTTCGAGATACCAGTTGATGTAGCGCAGCTCGTTATATTCCATCGGCGCGATAGGCCCCGGCACGAAATAATGCGAGCGCACGCCACGCGAGGTGTGCTCGATGATCTTCTTGTCCTCGTCGGTGGTGACCTTCCACAGCCAGGTCAGCTTTTCGAGGTCGTAATCCTCGCCCTCGACAGCGTCGCCACGCACCAGCCAGATCAGTTCCATCTCGCAGGTGTCGGCGGTCTTGGGAATGAAGCGGTAGATCATGCCGTGGTCGGGATAGCAGACCAGGAACGTCGTGCCGCCGAGGTGGATGGAAGTGACGCCGCCATCATAGTCGGTGAAGCGGCCCATCAGCGGCGCCACCGGCGAGCCGTCCTGGCTGCCGCTCGAAACGCCGTCATAGAGCGCGTAGCGGAACGTATCGATCGCTTCCTGCCCGGCCGCCGAATTCTGCCAGCGGTTGCCGCTGTGGATCTCGATGCCGAGCGCGCAGGTGCGCTGCTCCATCGCGGCGTTGAGCTGCTCGATCATCTCCTTGGGCTTTTCCAGCGCGTGCGTCTGCGAATATTCCGGATGCGCCGGGCCGCAATGATAGCACTCGACATAGTTCTCGACGGCGAGCTTCCAGTTGGCGTCGACCGGATAGCTCTGCCGGTGCGCGACCTTCGCATCCGCCCAGCCATACTGGCCGCAGCTGGTGCGCAGCGACTGCTCGATCGGATCGAAATCCAGCGGCGTCTCGGCGAAGGAGATGAACACCAGGCCTTCGGCGACACGGACATGCAGCTTCTTCAGGCCGTGCGCCGCGCGGTCGAAATCCTTGGGCATCAGCCGCGCCGCGCGCAGCGATCCATCATTGGAATAGGTCCAGGCGTGGTAGGGGCAGACGAACATCTTCGCATTGCCCTTCTCCTTGGTGCAGACCTCGGCGCCGCGATGGCGGCAGACATTGAGCATGGCATGGATGGTTCCATCCGTGCCGCGCGTCAGGATGACGGCCTCGTCGCCCAGCTTGAACAGTTCGAAATCGCCGGGGTTGGGAATGACGCTGGCATGCGCCAGGCAATGCCAGTGGCGGCGGAAGACGCGCTCCATGTCGCGCGCATAGATGGCGGGGTCATGATAGAAGGCGCGGACCAGGCCATGGCCCGGCCGGTGCGACGCGACCAGCTGGTCGATGGCGTCGCCTTCGGTGTGGGTTTGCTGGAGAGGACGCACGCTCATCTGCCGTTCCCTTATCTGGCTGTTTGTATTGTCTGGCGGTTTGTATGCCGGCGATGGTAACCGGCCAGCGCCGGGATGTCGACGCCGGGCCGCGGCCCTCACCGGCGGATTCCGTTGGTACAGCCGACGGAATGTGACGGCAGGCGAGCCGCGTCACCTGTCGAAAGCGGCCATCACCGCAGACTGTTGACCGTGAGCTGGGTGTCATCGGTGAAATCCGGCCGCACGCCAAGCATCGCGGCCGTCCTTTCGATGATCGCGCCTGCCACCGGCGCGGCATTGGAGGCGGCGGTGATGCCCATGCCGGAGCGCTCCGGTCGCGGATCGTCGACCACGACCAGGACGACGAATTGCGGATCGTTCATCGGAAAGGCCGCCGCGAAGACGTTGAAATTGTGGTTCTTGGCATAGCGCCCGGCAATGACCTTCTCGGCCGTGCCGGTTTTGCCGCCGACGCGGAAGCCCTTGATGTTGGCGCGCCGGCCCGAGCCCTTTATCCCGTTGAGGCGATAGAGATAGCGCATGCTCCTGCTCGTCTCTTCACTGACCACGGTCTGGGCGAGCGCACTGGCCTGCTCCTCGGATCTGCGCACGAAAGTCGCTGGAACCAGCTTGCCCCGGTTCAAGATGGCCGCGATGCCGACCGCCGTCTGAAGCGGGGTCGTGGCAAAGCCGTGGCCGAAGGCGGCGGTGATCGAGGTCGCCTGCTTCCATATTTTCGGCTGGACGGGCCGGGCCACCTCCGGGAGCTCGGTCGTCATACGCGACAGCAGCCCCATCCGCTCCAGGAACTCGCGATGCCGCTCCACGCCAACCATCATCGCCTCCTTGGCTGAACCGATGTTGGAGGAAAACAGGAAGACCTCTTCCAGCGACAGGGGCCGCCCCTTGCCATGGGCGTCGCGCACCCTTTGCCGGCCGACAATGATGGGCGCGCTGGCGTCGAACATCGTCGAGATGCCGGCGCCACCGATCTCCATCGCCATCGCGGTCGTGAACGTCTTGATGGTGGAGCCCATCTCCGCCGTACCGGCCGACATGCGATTGAGCCGGTCTTTTTCAAGCGCGTTGAACGGGTTGTTGGGGTCGTAGTCCGGAAGCGAGACCATGGCCATCACCTCGCCCGTCTTGACGTTCAGGATCACGCCGCCCGCCGCCGTGGCCTTGTAGCGTTCCATCGCGCGCGAAAGCTCGTCATGGACGACATGCTGGACACGCGCGTCGATCGACAGCTGGACCGGCTGGAACGCACCGCTGCCCCCCAGGCCTGCCCCGCGCAGGTCGACAAGTCCTTGATCGTCGATCCATTTCTCCATTCCCGACAGGCCCACATTGTCGATGTTGGTCAGTCCCAATACGTGCGACGCCTGGACGCCACCTGGATAGAAGCGCTTGATTTCCGGGCGAAAGCCGATGCCGGGAATGCCCAGCGCCAGCACATCCTGCTGCTGCCGGGGGGTAAGCTGCCGCTTCAGCCAGATGAAGCCCGACCCGCTCCTGAGCTTGTGATAGGTCTGCTCGTAGTCGAGCTCGGGCAGCACGCCGGCGAGCTTCTCGACCGCTTCGTTGGCGTCCACGATCCGCCGTGGCTCGGCATAGAGCGACGCCATGCGCAGATCGGTCGCCAGTATAGTCCCGTTGCGATCGATGATGTCTGGTCGCGCCGCGCCGACCGGCCGCGCAAGAGCATCCGGCGCGTGCGGTGTGGACGAACCGTAGAACACCAGTCGCGCCCCGATGATGCAGAAAATAGCCGCAAAGGCGGCCATCGTGATCGCCATGCGCCGGCGGCCGCGCTTGCGCTCGCCATCCACGGAAGGGTTCCCCCGGCGCGGCCGCAACAGCGAAAACGGAAAGATATTGGAACGAAGAGAATTCATCTGCTAAGGCCTTGGTCAGTCGATGCGAAGGGCCATTGCCCGTCGCCTTAATGCAATTCCTTAGCTTTAATCGATTAACGGTTTTTTACCATGTCCGGCCCTCCCCTGATCCGACCGGGTGGACGCAGCGAGCGGATACAGAAAGCCGTTCATGAGGCCGTGAAAGCCCTCAAGGCTGAAAACGAAGCGGTCGAGCTCAGCGTGCCGATGATCGCCGAACGGGCGAACGTCACCCCGTCGACCATCTACCGGCGCTGGGGGACGGTCGGCGAGCTCCTGGCTGATGTCGCCGCGGAGCGTTTCCGGCCGGACGCCGACCTTCCTGATTCCGGGTCGTTGCGGGGCGATCTGGAAATATGGCTCGAACGCTTCGTCGACGACATCTCGACCGGCGTCGGCTTTGCGCTCATCCAGGAGCGGGTTGCCAATACAGCGCTTGCGCGCCGCGCCGCCGGATACGCCCAGGCGAATTTCGAGGTGCTGGTAAACCGTGCAACCGGCCGATCCGAGCCCGCACCGGACCCGAACCGGTTGATAGACCTGCTGGTTGCTCCGGTCATCTACCGTCTCGTCTTCGCGGGACAGCATATCGAGAAGCGCTACCAGCTCGAACTGATCGAGCTGGCGATGGGTTTGCTGCCCGGTTGAGGCGCCCCATGCATCGGCCGTCGATCAAGACGGCCGATTGATGTGCGACCAGGAGGCTTTCGCCCCTGGCCCGTCGGTCAGATCTCGACGCGCCGGCCCTTGTAGGCGTTGGGAATCGCCGCGTCGGTGCCGAAAAAAGCATGCTTGGACATGTCCGGCGAATAGCGGCTGCCGGGAACGGTGCGGCCGAGCGCCTCGGCCACGGCGCGGATGTGATGCGGCGCCGCACCACAGCAGAGCCCGATATAGCGCACGCCCATGTCATAGGCCTCGCGGGCATATTCGGCGCATTCGTAGCGGTTGCAGGTGAAGGGATCGAGCGCTGTCGGGAACGGACGTCCACCCGGAATGCATGAGCAGGCACGATCGGTCAGCGACTGGAAGGTTGGCTCTGCCTCCGTCGTGCGGTAGGGCACCGGCAGCGAAGCGACATGGCACGACACAGCATCGCGCACTTTGCGCACCACCGGCATCAGCGTCTTCGGCCCGCGCTGGCAGTTCAGCCCGACGACATCGGCGCCGGCCGCTTCCAGACGCTTGCAGGCATCGACGACCGACACGCCGTCGAACATCTTTTCCTCGCGATGGACCGAAAGCGTGACCACCGTCGGCAAGCCCGTCTTCTTCATCACGTCGAGCGCGATCTCGGCCTCGCCGTACCAGTCGATGGTTTCGGCGATCAGGAAATCCGCCCCCTCCTCCACCGCCCAGCCGATCTGCTCCTCGAACATGGCGCGCACGGCGTCGTGGGTCTTCCTGTCGCTGGCCTCATAGGCATTGGTGTTGCAGATATTGCCGGCCATCAGCCCGCCATTGCGCTCAGCGACATCCCTGGCGATGCGCAATGCCTGGCGGTTGATTGTCTCCAGAATGTCCTCGCGGCCGATCACCCTGAGCTTCTGGCGATGGGCGTAGTAAGTGAAGGCCTCGACCACTTCCGAGCCGGCATGGACGAAATCCTCATGCAGGCGCGTCACCGCTTCTGGATGTTCGAGGACCACTTCCGGCACGAACGGACCGGCCTGCAGGTAGCCGCGCCGTTCGAGTTCGAACAGATAACCTTCGGCGCAGATGACGGCATCGGTATCGAGGCGTTCGAGCAGGCCGCGCTTGGGGGTGGGCGTATTTTGGGTGTTCATGGAAAATCCTCCTTCAGACATTGCGGATATGTTTCGGCCAGACGCCGGTTCCGGCGATGACGGCCAGCAAGGTGCGCAGCCGGAAAACGTCGGGATGCAGCGAGCCGCGGCGGTCGATCAGCGCGATCTTGCGTCGTGCCGCGACCTCCAGGTCGGCGCCATGCGGCACCGACATCAGCCAGTCGATAAACACCTCCTCGGGCGGCGGCAGCGGCGAGATGGCACGCATCGTCGCCGCGTCGAGCGGGCGCGGCTCGGGCGGGCCGGATCCTTCCGGTCGGCCAGGGATAAGCTTGGGCATTTCGTTGTGTGAATCCATGTTCGTCCTGCGGTTGAGGACTGAACCTGGTGGTGATGGAGGAAAGCCACGGGCACCATCGGTCACGCTACCGGCCCGCATCACTTAGCCTCTTGACCGCCCACCGCGATCAGTCGAGTTTCATGTGATCGAGGCTGGTTTCCGGGCTCCGAAGCTGTCCTTGCGGACCGGTTCCGACACCTTCCCAGGCGTGTTGCCCAGTGGCTTGTCGTCGGAACCTAAGCTTCGCTACCGTTGCGGGGGCAGCGCCGGAATTGAACCGGCTTCCCAATTATCCCTCCAGCCGAGTCGGCCGAAGGGCACCTTGAACGCGGTGATCTAAACATCGATGCCCGGCCGCCGTCTACATGAAAGCGACACCGCCCGGAGCAAAAGACGACAGGGTGAAGGGCGCCACTATTTCGACGGCACCCCATAGGCGACAAGAAACGCCTCTACCGAGGCATCGGCGTGCCGTTCAAGCTCGGCCTTCGAGCGTGGGTTGCTTCCCGTGAACATGGCTTCGTTCATGGGGATCCAGAGAAGCATTCCAAAAAAATGACTGGCTGCCAGATGGGGGTCATTGGTTTTCATCAGGCCTCGACTGGTGAGCTTTTGAAAGCAAGACGCCATTGAGGCGAGCATGCGCTCAAAACCTTTTTCGTACCAACTGCGGCCAAGCTGCGGCATTCGATCCGCGTTGGCGATGATCAGGCGTCGCAGCTTCAACAACTCTTCATCCATGAGCATCGCTATCAAACATCGGGCAAGCTGCTGCAGGCCACCCTCCATGAATTTCGCCTCGGAAAGCAGCGTCGTCACGGACTCGATGACATCGTTGGCCTGGGTAGCGGTCGCCAGAACGACCTCGCCGAAAAGCGTCTCCTTGTCCGTGAAATGCTTGTAGACGGTCTGCTTGGAGGCCCCTGCCCTGGTGGCGATTTCCTCCATGCTGGTTCCATCATAACCCTTGCTGATGAACGCCACCGTGGCCGCCTGGATGATTTCACGATCCTTGCGTGCTGATCTCGTCTCACCGTCGATTTTCATGGCGCTCCTTAACCAGTACTAGACGGTACCGTTCCCGCATGATAGCCATGAAAACGGTACTGGACTGACTAGTACCTGTCAACGAAAGCAAGGCTTTGGACCGATGACCAAGATGATCTTCCTTAATCTGCCGGTGCGCGATCTGCAGGCAGCGACCAACTTTTATCTCGCGATCGGGGGCACGCTGAATCCGCAGTTCTCGAGCGACCAGGCCAGCTCGATCATGTTCTCCGACGCGATCGGGGTCATGTTGCTAACGCACCAGCACTACAGCCAGTTCACAGCGCGGCAGATCGGCGACCCCAAGCGTGACAGCCAGATGCTGATCGCGCTCACCCTCGGCAGCAAGGACGAGGTCAATGCCGTAATCGACAAGGGCGTGGCGGCAGGCGGCCGGGCAGATCCCAACCCTGCGCAGGATCTCGGTTTCATGTTCAACCGCCACATCGAAGACCCCGACGGCAACGTCTGGGAGTTGCTGTGGATGAACCCCGCCGCCATGCAATAGCCTGTCGGGACCTGAGCTTCGCTACGGTTGCGGGGGCGGCGCCGGAATCTGACCGGCTTCCCAATTATCCCTCCGGCCGAGTCGGCCGAAGGCACCTTGCCCGCCTGCCGTCCATAGGAAAGCGACACCGCCGGGAGCAAAAGACGACAGGGGGGAAGAACTGCAAAGACGCCTTAGGCGCGCTTGCGCTCCCTGTCTTTTGCAAGATGATAAGGCCGCACAAGGACTTCCGCTGGAATGTGCCATTCCTTGTTGAGCTTGAAGACCATATCCATGGTCAACGCGCTCGACCGCCCCCTTGGCTTTCCTGCATACAACCTATATACGTTTAATATACGAATCGTATATGGAGATCCCGATGGGCATTGTGAACATAGATGATGATCTGCATGACCTGCTGCGCAGGGTGAGCAAGGTGTCGTATCGTTCGATCAATGCGCAGGCCACCTACTGGATCAAGGTCGGTATGCTGTGCGAGACCAATCCGACGCTCAGTTTCACCGAGATCATCAAGCGGGAGCTTGGTGACGCGGGCGTTTCGGCTCCATCACTGGCCGAAGCATGACGAAGCAGCCTCAGGAACTGGCGTTGCTGGCCGAATCCGGCCGGCTGCTGGCGTCCGTGTTCGGGCTGCTGGATCGAACCGTGCTCGCTGGCATATCGACACTTCAGGTCAATGAGATGGTCGAGCAGTTCATCGTCCGTGATCTTCAGGCCCGACCCGCGAGCAAGGGCCAATATGGCTATGGTTTTGTGTTGAATTCCTCGGTGAACGATGTGGTCTGCCACGGCGTTCCGTCGCAATCGAACGTGCTTCGGGACGGCGACATCGTCAATTTCGACATCACGCTCGAGAAGAACGGCTATATCGCGGATTCCAGCAAGACGTATCTCGTTGGCGCGGTCAATCCAGCCGCCAGGAGGCTGGTGCAGACCACCTACGAAGCCATGTGGATGGGCATCCGGGCGGTTCGCCCGGGCGCGCGGCTGGGAGACATCGGCTGGGCGATCGAACGGCATGCCAGGCGTAACGGCTATTCCGTGGTGCACGAATTCTGCGGTCACGGCATCGGCCGGGAGATGCATGAGGAGCCGCAGATCCTGCACTTCGGCAAGCCGGGAACCGGCCTCGCCCTGCGCGAGGGCATGGTCTTCACGATCGAGCCGATGCTCAATCGAGGCCGACGCAGTGTGAGAACCGAGGCTGACGGCTGGACTGTCGTGACGCGAGACGGCTCGCTGTCCGCGCAGTTCGAGCACACCGTTGCCGTCACGGCGTCCGGCGTGTCGGTGCTGACACTGCGGCCCGACGAACTGGCCTCGGCGCCGCGTCCTTGACCGCCGCTTGAGCCGAAAATGAACAGGTGGGATGCGACGACCACGACGGCTGATCGATGCGAGCCACGGCCTTCGCGATCGCCCCTGGCATGGGCCGGTCGCCTGCTCTCGCGGATCAGCCAGGCCCATGTCCCGCAACGGGTGGTCCGAACCAGGTGGTCAGCGCGTCAGCGAGTCCCAACTGGGTCGAGTCTCCCACCCAGGCCACGTATCCATCGGGCCTGATCAACACCGCGCCGGGGGCGGCGACCGGGCCAAGGACCGGAAGCTCCCACTTGCCGGCATATCTGGCGTCGATCTGCTGGACCCGATCCGCCCAAGGCGCGATGTCGAGGCCGCCAGGCTCACCGAGATTGAGCAGCACTGGCCGGGCACCCTGCAGCAGGGTGAAGACCCGCAGCGGGCCGTCGGCGGTGACAATGTCGAGGTCGGGCACGCGGCGTCCGAGCAGCGGATGCCCTGCGCCGAGATCGTAGTGAATGTCGAGACCCGCCATCATCGCGGCGAAATGCTTGCGCGGCTCCTCCATGCCCAGGAGCTCGGTCATCGTGTCGCGCAGGGCCTTCGTGCGGTCGTCCTCACGGCGAAGGGTGACCGAGGCCATCGTGTTGCGCAACACGCGGGCAGCGACCGGGTGGCGCTCGGCGTGGTAGGTGTCCAGCAGGCTTTCCGGGGACGTCCCCTTGACCACCTGGGCCAGCTTCCATCCCAGATTCATCGCATCCTGCACACCGGTCTGCAGGCCCTGGCCGCCGTCCGGGGGATGTACATGCGCGGCGTCGCCGGCGATCAGCACGCGCCCCTTGCGATAGGTCTCGGCCTGCCGGGTCGTATCGGTGAACCGGGAGATCCAGGTCGGAGAATGAATCCCATAGTCGGTCCCGTACACGGCGATGAGCGTCTCACTGACATCTCTCAGCGTGGGTTCGGTCGTGGCGCCGACATGCCGTTCGGTCACCAGGACGCCGACCGGCCCCTCATCCGCGTAAACCACCTTGCCGTCGCGGATCGTGTACTCCACCCTACCGAGAGCATGGATGCCGAGGGCGTCGCGGCGGATTCCCCATTCTGGCGGCTCCTCGGCCAGTTCGGCCTCGGCGATCAGATTGCTGATTGTCGGATCCGACCCCGGGAACGCGATGCCGGCGGCCTTGCGGATCAAGCTGCGTCCGCCGTCGCACCCGACGAGATAATTCGCCCGCAGCGATCGGCCATCGGACAGTTGGACATCGACGCCGGCATCGTCCTGCGCGAAGCCCGTCACCTCGGTGCCGCGATAAATGGGCACCGCCAGTTCGTCGACCCAACCGGCCAGGATGCGCTCGATGTGGTTCTGGCGCAGCCCGAGCCCGTAATCGTGCCGGGTGGGAAAGTCGCTGATGTCCAACTGGATTCCGGCGAACATCCCGACCTGAGCCTTCTGCCCCTCCGAGAGGAACCGGTCGGCGATCCCGCGCTGATCAAGGATCTCGATGGTGCGTGAGTGCAGGCCGCCCGCGCGCGAGCCGGCGAGCTCCTGGCTGGCGCGCCGCTCGACAATGGCAACGTCGACGCCCGCCAGCGCCAGTTCGCCCGCCAACATCAGCCCGGTGGGACCGCCGCCGGCGATAGTTACCGCATGGCCGGCCATTGCGGCGCGACGGCCGGTCATCGCGACACCCCTTTCGGCGCCGGCGGTACCCCGACACAAGGTCGAACCACTGTGCCGGATCCCGGCGGCGGCTGCACGAATTCCAGCAGCGGTTCGAGGTCTCCGCGCGATCCCGTCGGCAACAACAACAGCATTTGGTGACTCCCGTTTCCGTGGCCTCGCTTAGGCGGGCGGTTTTACGGCAGGAGCCGGGTCTTGAAGCAAGTCCCTTGTGCGCCATATGTATGAAGTGGAGAGGGGTGGTTACTGCCCTTTCCAGGTCGGTTGTGACCAGGAATCGTCTCGCGTGACGACAGCGCGACCCGCCGACGGGCTCTACTCCGCCGCTTCGGCATAATTCTCCGGAACATAATTCAGGATCGGCCCGAGCCAGCGCTCGACCTCGGCCAGCGGCATGTCCTTGCGAACGGCATAATCCTCGACCTGGTCGCGCTCGACCTTGGCGACGCCGAAATAATAGCTTTCGGGGTGCGCCAGATAGATGCCGGACACCGACGAGCCCGGCCACATCGCATAGCTTTCGGTCAGGCTGACGCCGGCATTGCGCTCGCCGTCGAGCAGCCGGAACAGCGTCTTCTTCTCGGTGTGGTCGGGCTGCGCGGGATAGCCGGGCGCCGGGCGGATGCCGCGATAGGGTTCGCCGATCAGTTCGTCGGGTGCCAGCTTTTCGTCGGCGGCATAACCCCAGAACTCTTTGCGCACCTTCTCGTGCATGCGCTCGGCAAAAGCCTCGGCGAAGCGGTCGGCCAGCGCCTTGACCATGATCGAGGAATAGTCGTCATTGGCGCGCTCGAAACGCTCTGATATCGCCACCTCCTCGATGCCGGCGGTGACGATGAAGCCACCGATATAGTCGGGCTTGCCGCTGTCGGCGGGCGCGACGAAATCCGACAGCGCGACGTTGGCTTTGCCGTCGCGCTTGGTCAGTTGCTGGCGCAGCGTGAAGAAGGTCGCCAGTTCCTGCGATCGCGCCTCGTCCGTGAACAGCCAGATGTCGTCGCCCACCGCGTTGGCCGGCCAGAAGCCGATGACGCCGCGCGGCGCGAACCACTTTTCCGCGATGATCTTGTTCAGCATCGCCTGCGCGTCCTCGAACAGCTGGCGCGCGGCCGGCCCCTGCGCCTCGTCCTCCAGGATTTTCGGATAGCGGCCCTTCAACTCCCAGGTCTGGAAGAACGGCGTCCAGTCTATGTAGCGGGAGAGCTCCGCGAGGTCCCAGTTGTCGAACACTTTTACGCCAGTGAAGGTCGGCTTCGGCGGCGCATAGGCCGACCAGTCGATCCTGTGCGCGTTGGCTCTCGCTTTGGCCAGCGGCAGCCGCTGCTTGTCGGCTTCCGAGCGGGCATGCGCGTCGGCCACCTTCTTGTACTCGGCCCGCACCCCGTCGACATACTCGGCATTGGCATCGTTGGACAGCAAAGCGGAGACCACGCCCACCGCCCGGCTGGCGTCGGCGACATAGACAGTCTGCCCCCTGGAGTAGCGCGGATGGATCTTCACCGCCGTGTGCACGCGGCTGGTCGTCGCGCCGCCGATCAGCAGCGGAATGTCGAACCCTTCGCGCTCCATCTCGGCGGCCATGTGCGCCATCTCGTCCAGCGACGGCGTGATCAGGCCGGACAGGCCGATAATATCGACTTGTTTGTCGCGAGCCGTTTGCAGGATTTTTGCCGCCGGTACCATGACGCCGAGGTCGATGATCTCGTAGTTGTTGCAGGCCAAAACGACGCCGACGATGTTCTTGCCGATGTCGTGGACATCGCCCTTCACCGTCGCCATCAGGATTTTGCCGGCCGTCTGGCGCTCGCCATTGTCGATGCCGTTGGCGGCATTTGCCAGCTTCTCGGCCTCCATGTGCGGCAGCAGTCCGGCCACAGCCTGCTTCATCACCCGCGCCGACTTCACCACTTGCGGCAGGAACATTTTTCCTGCGCCGAACAGGTCGCCGACGACATTCATGCCGGCCATCAGCGGGCCTTCGATGACATGCAGTGGCCGCTCGGCCGCCAGCCGCGCCTCCTCGGTGTCGGCGTCGATGAATTCGGTGATGCCGTTGACCAGCGCATGGGAAATCCGCTGCTCGACCGTCCATTCTCGCCAGGCGAGGTCACGCTCCCGCGCTTCCTTGCCCGCAGTGCCCTTGAAGCGCTCAGCGATCTCCAGCAGGCGTTCGGTGGCGGTGCCGCCGGCCCTGGGCACGCGGTTGAGCACGACATCCTCGCAGGCCTCGCGCAGCCCCGGTTCGATCGTGTCGTAGACGGCAAGCTGGCCGGCATTGACGATGCCCATGTCCATGCCGCGCTGGATGGCATGGTAGAGGAACACCGCGTGCATGGCCTCGCGCACCGGCTCGTTGCCGCGAAACGAGAAGGACAGGTTCGACACGCCGCCGGAAATATGGACATGCGGCAGCGTCGCGGTGATCTCGCCGGTGGCCTCGATGAAGTCGACGCCGTAATTGTCATGTTCCTCGATGCCGGTAGCGACCGCGAACACATTGGGGTCGAAGACGATATCCTCGGGCGGGAAGCCGGCCTGTTCGGTCAAGAGCTTGTAGGCGCGGGTGCAGATCTCGACCTTGCGCGCTCTGGTGTCGGCCTGGCCGGCCTCGTCGAAGGCCATGACCACCACGGCGGCGCCATAGGCGCGCACCAGCCTGGCGTGATGCAGGAACGCTTCCTCGCCTTCCTTCATCGAGATGGAATTGACCAGCGGCTTGCCCTGCACGCATTTCAGGCCGGCCTCGATGATCTCCCATTTCGAACTGTCGACCATCACCGGAACACGGGCGATGTCCGGCTCGGCGGCGATCAGATTGAGATACTCGACCATCGCCTTCTTCGAATCGATCAGCCCCTCGTCCATGTTGATGTCGATGATCTGGGCGCCGTTCGCCACCTGGTCGCGTGCCACGTCGAGCGCCGGCACATAGTCGCCCGCCGTGATCAGTTTTCGGAACTTGGCCGACCCGGTGACATTGGTCCGCTCGCCGACATTGACGAAGGGAATCTCGTCGGTCAGCGTGAACGGCTCCAGCCCGGAGAGCCGCATCTTGCGTTCGATCACGGGAATGGCGCGCGGCGGGTATTTCCTCACCGCCTCGGCGATGGCGCGAATATGATCCGGCGTCGAGCCGCAGCAGCCGCCGACGACATTGACCAGCCCTTCCCTGGCAAAATCCTCGATCTGCGCGGCCATGAACTCCGGGCTCTCGTCATACCTGCCGAATTCATTGGGCAGGCCGGCATTCGGATAGGCGCAGGTGAAGGTGTCGGCGGCACCGGAAATCTCGGCCAGATGCGCGCGCATGGCGTTGGCGCCGAGCGCGCAGTTGAGGCCGATGGTGAAGGGGCTGGCATGGCGCACCGAATGCCAGAAGGCGGTCGGCGTCTGGCCCGACAATGTGCGGCCGGAGAGATCGGTGATGGTGCCCGAAATCATCACCGGCAGGCGCACGCCCTTCTCGATGAAGATCTCGTTGCAGGCGAAGATCGCCGCCTTGGCGTTCAGCGTGTCGAAGATGGTTTCGATCAGGATGATGTCGGCGCCGCCATCGATCAACCCGCGCAATTGCTCGCCATAGGCGAGGCGCAGATCGTCAAAACTTACAGCGCGATAGCCGGGATTGTTGACATCCGGCGACATCGACGCGGTGCGGTTGGTTGGCCCCAGCGCGCCGGCGACGAACCGGCGCTTGCCGTCTTCCTGCTCAGCCCTTTTCGCGGCGCGCCGCACCAGTCGCGCGCCATCGCGGTTCAGCGCATAGACGGCGTCCTCCATGCCGTAATCGGCCTGGGCGATCGAAGTCGAGGAGAAGGTGTTGGTCTCGAGGATATCCGCGCCGGCAATGGCGTACTGATAGTGGATCTCCTCGATCGCCCCAGGCTGCGTCAGGATCAAGAGGTCGTTGTTGCCCTGCTGGTGGCAGGCGCAGCCGGCAAAGACCTCGCCGCGGAAATGATCCTCGTTAAAGCCGAGCCCCTGGATCTGCGTGCCCATGGCGCCGTCGAGGATGAGGATGCGTTCCCGTGCCGCCGCGGTCAGCGCCGCAAGCACCTCCGAACCGTCGGGCTTGGCCGCGACAGGGCCCAGGAGATCGTCCAGCGATGGCGAATTCTGCGACATTTTTTATCCTTGGGGCGACAGCTTAACCCAAGTCACATAAAGACATCTTTATGTCAACATACGCCTTCAAGCGTTGTTTGTCACGCCGCTTTCCAAGGCGTTGGTTGTCGTCCGCTCAATCGGCCTTCTCCGGCCTGGTGACCCGCAGCATCCAGCGGCGTCCGTCGCTGGAGAATTCGGTGACGCCCAGCGGCTCGATATCGATCCTGCGGCAGGCGGAAAGCGGCGCGCCGAGGACATGGACTATTGCCGCGCGGATGACGCTGGCATGCGTCACCGCGATCGTATGGCCATGCTCCGCCATCAGCCCGTCCATGAAGGCCGAAACCCGGCGCGACACATCGGCCAGCGATTCGCCGTCATGCGGGGCAGCATCGGGGTCGCCAAGCCAGGCCGCGATGCCCTCAGGGTCGTCCCCGTGAACCTCTTCAAGACTCTTGCCTGCCCAACGTCCATGGTCCTGATCCATCAGAAGAGGCTCGACGGAAGCCTGCAGCGCCATCGCCTCGGCGGTCTGCCGGGCTCGCAGCATCGGGCTCGTCAGCACCCGGTTAGCACGGCGCAATCCCGCCCCAACCGCCGCCGCCAGCCCATGCGCGCGCGGCTCCAGCGCCTCGTCGAGCGCGAACGCCCCCTTGCGCGTCGCCAGCGTTGCCCCGCTGCGGATCATGGTGAGGCGTACGAGCATGAGACTGCCTATTTCATTCACCGAGCGCAGGATTCCGCAGGTACGCCCGGACCTCTAGTTTCGTTGACATACTATATTCCCGGCGCCCCACCGTCGCACTTCGGGCAACGGCGATGATGGAAGTCCGAGCCATTGGCACCATAGACGTGTCCGCAGGCTTCCCGTTCACACTGGACGGCCCAGATATACTGAAGATGGTCCGTGCCCTTGAATTCAGTTTTGCGCAGCAAGCGCTGGTTATTCCGGTTCAGGTCGCCTTCGTCTGCCACGCCAATGCTCCGTGCTTTGCGTCAAGCATATAAGAATCGTGCCGGATCCGAGTAGCGCGCGTCTAATTTCAAACTGGCATACCGCCACCACCCACAATTCGTTGACGGCTATCGATCCGGTGGATATGGTCTTCAACGATACGGGTTTGGAAGCCGGTGTAAATCCGGCACGGTCGCGCCACTGTGATCGGCAATGTTGTTGCTGAAAGTCAGGCCTTCTCCCGTAGCTGAAGTTTGAGGAACGGGACGCAGCATCCCAGGAGAGGTCCATATGTCCAACGCTACTTTCGCACCCGCCTACGGTCCGGTTGCTATCCCTGTAAAAGAACTTTTGCCGTGGGCGATCTTCGGCGGTCTTCTCCTGATGCTGGCGATCTATTTCATCGGCGCGGAGCAAGGCGCGACCTCGCTGATCTCCGGCATGGGTGTGCACGAGTTCGTGCATGACGGCCGCCACCTGCTTGGCTTCCCCTGTCACTGATGCATTCCGCCCGGAAGCGCGCCGCGCTTCGGGCAATTGACATAGTGCTTTAGGCCGCGCGTCCTTCAGGGACGCGTTACGGTCTTGCAATGCAATGAACATGCAACAAACGCATGATCCCTGCCCAACCGGCAGCGCATCATGCCGTGGGGACAACGGTCATGGTTGGAAATCTTCTTCTTCGCGGGATGCTGGTCGGCATCTTCGCCGGCATTCTCGCATTCGGCTTCGCCAGGATCTACGGCGAGCCGCAGGTCGACCGCGCCATCGCCTTCGAGGAGGCCAACGCCCAGGCCGCAGGCGAAGCGCCTGAACCCGAAATCGTCAGCCGCTCGACACAGGCCGGCCTTGGCCTGTTGACCGGCGTGCTGGTCTATGGCGCGGCGGTCGGCGGGCTGTTCTCGCTGGTGTTTGCCTATACCTATGGCCGCGTCAGCAATTTCGGTCCGCGCGGCACCGCCGCCCTCCTGGCGCTGGCCGGCTTCGTCGCCATCGTCCTGGTGCCCTACATCAAATATCCGGCCAATCCGCCCTCGGTCGGCAACGGCGATACGATCGGCGCGCGCACGGAACTGTACTTCGTCATGCTGATGGTTTCCATCGCGGCGCTGATCGCCGCCGTGGCGCTGGCGCGGCGGCTGTGGGCGCAGTATGGCGCCTGGAACGCGACGATCATCGCCGGTGCGGCGTTCATCATCTTCATCGCCCTCGTCCAGTACGCGCTGCCGCCCATCAACGAAGTGCCTGAAAAGTTCTCGGCTGACCTGCTCTGGCGCTTCCGCGTCGCCTCGCTCGGCATCCACGTCGTGCTGTGGACGACCCTCGGCCTCGTCTTCGGCGCCCTGGTCGAACGCAGCTATGGCGGCCAGCTTAGCCGTCCGGTCTCCAAACGGCCGGCCATGCGCTAATGCATGTCGCCCAAAAGTGGCTCCGGTTTTGGGAGAACGACATGCACAAAAACAAAAAACTAAAGCGCGTCGCGCTTTAGCAATGCTTCGGCGCATTAACCGTTCAATGCGCCTTGCGGCGGCGTCCCTCGTGGGCGCCGTTCTGCTTTTCGCTTTTGCCGCTCCCGCCGCCGCCCATGGCGGCAGCGTCGGCGGACCGACCAGCGGCATTGCGATACCCAGCCTCACCCACGGCCAGATGGCTGTCATCCATGACTATCGCGGCAGGATCCTCGACCTTGCCGCGCGCCAGCAACGGACCGACCTGACGTTCCGGCGGCTGATGAACTACGGCAACATCCAGTACAGCTACTGCCTGTGGGGCCTGGTGCCCGGCAGCCTGCGCGACGAGGAAAGCCCCTTCAACGAATGCAGCCATGCCTATCTGTCGGCGGCGCAGGCGCTGCTGGTCTACATGCGGGAGATGGGTGACCAGAAGCAGGCCGTCGACGCACTGATCTCCGACATCGACGCCGACATGGTCCGCAACCAGGCATCGTTCGTGATGTGCCGGTTCAGCGGCGAAGCCTTCAACACCGCGAACGTGATCTCGCCCGGCTGGAGCGGCATTTTCTTCCACGTTCCCAGCCTGGTCACTTTCGCCATGCTGGCGCTGCTGCTCACGGCGGGCGTGCTGGCGCTTGCGGGTCCAAAGGCCCGGCGCCGCGATGATGCCAGCGGCGTCAATCCGGTCTAGTAGTTGCAAGCGGAGCCCGACCCGGGCTTGCCTGCAATTCCCCGGCCGGCGTGAGGTTGCTCACGACGGCGCCGGAGATCACGCCGCGCAGTTCGATTGGCCTTGCGTCCACGCCCGTGCGCGCCGCGATATAGTCCATGGCCTTGTCGCAATACCAGTCGGCGAAGGCCAGGACATAGGCTTCGTCGGGCAGGCTGTAGGGCCCGGGTACATACCCCACCGAGTTCACGCCACGCTGATTGACCTCCACCAGGTCCCGGTCCTGGAGATTGGTGACGTTCCACAAGGCGGTGAGATGCTCGACGTCGTAGTCGACGCCCTCGACCGCGTCCTTGTGGACGAGCCATTTGCAGGTCACCACCGTCTCTCCCGCCGCGGTCGGCATGGCGCTGAAATAGACCGTGGTATCGGCGGTCGAATGGCAGAAACTGTGCGGCTCGATGGCCCAGCGCAGCGAGCCGATGTCGCCGGCGCCCTCGACCATCAGCTTCCGGCAGGCAAGCGCGCCGTCGATGGTGAGCCCGACATGCCCCTTGTTGAGCGGAAAGCGCTCGACCTGCCACCATGGACCGGCGAAGGGGCCTATGCCGAGCCCGGCTTCTTCGACCCGGGCGGCGAAGGCCGCATAGTGCGAATCCGGCGCGAGCGCGAAATGCCCATCGGCGCTGACCCCGATGGGGAAGGTCAGGCACAGTTCGGGATGGCCGACCCCGCAATGGTAGCACTCCCGCGCATTCTCCATCACAAGCTTCCAGTTGCCGCGCTCGACCAGCGTGTTCTGGAAGGCGATCTTGGCCTCCTCCAGCCTGTGCGGGGCAAGCAACGGCTCGAGATCGGCGCGGAAGCGCGCGAAGGAAGGCGGCGTCTCGGCGAGACAGACGAACAGCGCGCCGGCCACATTCTCAAGATGCACTGGCCGCAGCCCGTGCTCGGCCCGATCGAAGGTTTCCGGCATGCGGGCATGGACCAGCCTGCCGTCGAGATCATAGACCCACTGGTGATAGGGACAGGTGAGGCGCGCCCGTCCGCCCGACCCGTCGGCGCAAACCTGCGCACCGCGGTGACGGCAGGAATTGTGGAAGGCGCGATAGACGCCCTCGCCGTCGCGCGTGATCACCACCGGGGAGCCGCCAATGGTGACGGCGAGATAGCCTCGCGGCCGCGGGATTTCGCAGGTGAATCCCGCCAGGATCCACGACTGGCCGAAAATGGCGTCGAGATCGAACTTGAACGCCTCGGGACTGTTATAGAGTTCCTGCGGCAGCGTATGACCGGGCCGTCGCTGGTTGACGAGGTCGCGGATTCTCTCCAGATCGAGCATGGCTATTTTCCCCTTTGGGTCACCTTCGCATCCAGGCTGGAACTGTTCAAATTGCGTTTTTAGATAGCCCTATCGAATGCGGGCAAACAGCGAGGCGGAGACGGATAATGGGTAACAAGGGAAGCAAGGGTTCGGCGCTTCCTCCCGCCGATGCGGCCGGCACCTTGGCTGCCGCCGAGTGCACTGGTGATCCGAAAAGCGGCCGGGTCTGGTTGCCGCTGAACGCGCTGCGCGCGTTCGAGGCGGTTGGCGCACGGCTGAGCTTCACCGGCGCGGCCGCGGCGCTGCATATTTCGCAGAGTGCGCTCAGCCGGCATGTCGGGCGGCTAGAGGACTATCTCGGCTGCCGGCTGCTGGAACGACGTGCGCAAGGCATGTCGCTGACCGCGGCCGGCGCTGCCCTGCTGCCGGTGGTGACGGGCTCCTTCGACCGCATGGAAGAAACGCTGAAAATGCTGCGGCGCGAGCCCGGACCTAGCGGCCGCATCCTCAAGGTTCACATGCCGCCGACCTTCCTGCATGTCGCGGGGCTGTCCCTGATCGCCGAGTTCCGCCGCGCCTTTCCCGACGTGCCGATCGACATATCGAGCAGCAACGGCATCGGGCTGCCGGCAGGACGCAGCGTGGACATCGCGGTCGTTTTCGACCGTCCTCACGTTGGCGACGCCATCCGTGACCCGCTCTGGATGATCAACCAGACGCCGGCCTGCGCGCCCCAGATTGCCGCGCGGGCGCAGGGGCTCGGGCTCTATGATTTCCTGCGCACCAACGAACTGCTGCACGTCAAGCTGGAGGGTGAGCCCTTCGACGTCTTCTGGTCGATCCACGCTCGCCATTGCGGCATCGATCTCGGCGCCACGCGTGGCCTTGCCTTCGAAACCGAGGCGCTTGCCGTGCAACATGCCATCGCCGGCGGCGGGGTCACGCTGGTCGATCCCGACATGTTCGCCGCCGAGCTTGCCGACGGCCGCCTTGTCACGCCCTTCCCTGAGACGACCAGCCCCACCGGCTTCGGCTACTATCTTACCGTCCATCCCGACGACATGGTCGATCCCGCTGTCGCGCTGTTCCGGTCCTGGGTCGTGCGCCACTATGCGACGGTGGACGCCGAGTACGACGCCCCCGGCGATTGAACATCCTGTCTATCGATAGACGGACGCGCTTCCGCGAAGGGCACCGGGAGTTCTTGAGGGGCCGAGCCAGCGCTCGACCTCCTCTTACTGGCGATGTCGTCCATGAGACCCTGTCTGCCGCTGGCCGGTTGCTGGCTGCCAGCCAACGTGCCGCGACCCTATGTTGGATCGCATCCTGGCCCCCCGGGAAACAATCCAGAAACAAGATTCAATATTCGAGAAAAACTGGCGAAAGAATCCGCTGTCATAACCCTATCCGTGGGCGCCGGAGATACCGGTTGCCGCGAAAGCAGACGGGGCGATGGCTGACAATGCAACGATCGTATGGATGGATGGGTGCTCTGCTTGGCATGTCGTTCGCCATGCTTGCTGTCGGACAGCCCGCGCAGGCGGCCATCACCCGGAGCGAACATTGCGACAGGCTCAGTCTTCAACTCGACGAGGCCCTCGAAACCAAAGCCAACGCGACGCAGGCCGCGCAGGCAACGGCGCTTCAGCGGCGCGCATCCCAGTTTTGTGCCGACCATAAGCAGGCACAAGGCATCCGGACCCTCGCCAACGCCCTGAAGCTTCTTGGAGTGACACCGGACGACCAAGGCCAGTGAAGCTCTCAATCATCATTTGAAACAAGGAATGATCACAGTGAACAAGTCCATCCTCTCCGCCCTCGGCCTGGCCCTCGCCCTTGCCTTCTCGATGCCGGTCGTCGACGCCAACGCCCAGACGACCACCACCGCTCCGGCCACGACCGCCCCGGCCGCGACCACGACGACCACCACCCCGGCTGCTGCAACGCAGGCGCCCGCCAAGGCTCCCGCCCACAAGCGGGTCCGCAAGCACCACCGCCACCATGTGCGCAAGCATCACCGTCATCACCACCACAACAGGCATCACGTCAAGAAGCACCACAACCACAAGCACCACGTCCGCAAGCATCATCACCGCAAGCACCACGTCCGCAAGGCAACCAAGGCCTGATCACTCTCCCTCTATCGCCTGAGCTTTACTGAAGACCCGTTCCCGGTTTTCGGGTTGGAACTCAGGCATCCCTGACCTCCTCCCGCGAAAGGCCGCCTTGCGAAAGCAAGCGCGGCTTTTCGTGTTTGACGGATTGGCGCGGGCGGCGGCTATTTTTCACCCAGATACTGGAAGACGGCCTGCTTCCACCAATCGCTTTCGACGGTCTGCAGCAGGGCGACGTCGAGAGGCTTGCGCAAAGGGCTGCCGAGCGGCACCGCCATGGCATATTGCTGCTGGTCGAACGTCGCGTCGAGAACCTGCAAATTGCTCGCATAGTTCTGCCGCACCAGCCAGCCCAGCAGCGGCTTGTCGTGGACCAGCGCATCGATCTTGCCGGCACGGAGCGCCGCGAGGCCATCCTGGACGGAGGCAAAACCCTGGTGGTTGATATGCGTCGAATCCAGATAGGCCACGGTCGAGGAATTCTCGACATTGCCGACCCTGACCATGCCGAGATCGCTTTCGCCCTGCACCAGCCCTTCCATCTGCGTCACCGTCAGCACCGAGGTGACGCCGGCGGTGAACACGGCAATGGCGATGATCGATCCCATCATCCAGAGCGCGGCCAGCACACGGCCCGGCACGGTGCGCGGGCCGAAATCGCCGGTGCTGGCTTGCGTCGCCGCAACGGTCGACCACCACATGCTGGAGAACAGCCCCTTGGCGGCGCCGCCACCGAAATCCTCGTTGTGGCGACGCTCGAACAGCCAGATCAGCACGCCGACGACGACCGAAATCACGATCAGCGCCAGCACCGCCTGGAGGAAGCCGAAGGACGTCAATGCACGCACCACCGGCCGCCATGTCGGCTGGTTGTTGAGCGGCGTCGCAATGCCAAGGCCCGTGCTGAAGAAGGGTTGCGTGAAATCGACCGTCTTTTCGCGATCGGCCGTCACTGTGATCGCCGCCGTGGCGACATCGAACTTGCCGCTGGCAACGCCGTCGATCTGCTCCCGCACCGTCGGCACTTCGACATAGTGGTAGCGCAGATCGAGCCGGCCGGCGATCTTCTGCCAGAGATCGATGCTGAGCCCCGACCAGCTTCCGTCCTGCAGCTTGAAGGCGAAGGGCGGCGCTTCCTTGATGCCGACCGCTATCTCCTTCGACAGGAGATCCGGGGCAGGCTGGGACTGGGCAAGAGCAGCAGTGCTCGCCCAGAAGCCGACGAAGGCGGCAACAATGAGCGCCGCCGTCCACGAAACCACACTCCTCACGGCACGAAACTCCTCGATTGCCGCGAGATCATCGCGGCGCGGCGCGAAAGGTAGCCAGCATAGCTCTGTTCGTCCACCGGCGATGTCGGCGCGGAACGTTTCCACGCCGCCGACGGGAATCTCATTGGTGAGTGCTGAGCGGGAGTAGTAAAGCGCCTTCCCTTCTCCCTTGTGGGAGAAGGTGGCCTAGCGAAGCGAGGTCGGATGAGGGGTGTTCCAGAAAACACCAATGCCTCATTCCTTCCAGCACCCCTCAACCGTCTCGGCGCTGCGCGCCGATCCACCTTCTCCCACAACAAGGGGAGAAGGAGAGGCGCTCAGCCCATCGGCAATGCCGATAGCACCATCGGTTTCTTCCGTTTCCACGCGGCGCCGCCAGCTGCCAATTCCCTATCCATCGAAACAAAGGCAGAGCGGATATGAGCATCTCCAACACGAAAATCCTGGTTGTCGGCGGCGGTTCCGGCATGGGCCTGGCACTGGCAAGGCGCTGTCTCGAAACCGGTGCGCGGGTCGTCATCGCCGGACGCGGCGAGGACAAGCTGCGGCAGGCGCGCGAGACGCTGGGCAATCCCGCCAGCCTGGACATGGCCATCGTCGACATCACGCGGGAAGACCAGATCGCCGCCCTGTTCCAGCAACTCGGCGGCCTCGACCATATCGTCAGCACGGCGGCCGACATCGAGGGCGCCTATCAATTGTTGCCGGCGCTGGAGCTGAAGGCGGCGCAAAGGGTGGTGGAGAGCAAGCTCTACGGGCCGCTGCTGCTGGCCAAGCATGGCGCACCGAAGCTTGCGGGGACCGGCTCGATGACCTTCGTCTCCGGCATCGCCGCCTACCGGCCCGCCGCGCGCGGCTCCGTTGTTGCCGCCGTCAATGCGGCACTTGAAGGGTTGGTGCGCGCGCTGGCGGTCGAACTGGCGCCGATCCGCGTCAACGCGGTGTCGCCGGGCTGGGTCGACACCTCGATCTGGGCGCAGGTGGCCGGTGACAGGAAGGACGCGACTTTGGCCGATATGGCCGAGCGGTTGCCAGTCGGACGGATCGGTCAGCCCGATGACATCGCCGACGCCATCGCCTTCCTGATGGGCAACGGTTTCACCACCGGAACGACGCTGCATGTCGAGGGTGGCCACCGTCTGGTGTAGCCGGCCAATTGCCGTCAGGAATTGTTTGGAAACAAGGCCTTGGAATGATCCGCCGATTCAAGTCCTGAACCCGTCTCGCCGCGCGAGGTCGCCGGCGCCAGCGTGTCACCGGCGGCGGCGAGCAATTGTCGCAGCGCTGGCGGCTGGACGCGCCGACGCCGCCAGATCATCGTCAGCGGTGCCGTCTGCATCGGGCCGGGCCATGGCATTTCGATGAGCTCGCCGCGTGCCAGCGCGTCGCTGACGGCAAGGCGTGGAACCAGGCCCAAGCCAGCGCCGGCGGCCACCAGCCGCGCAATCGCGCCGATGCTGCCGACCTCCGCGGCAAGCCTTGGCGCTTCGACACCCGCCTCGGCAAAGGCGGTGTCGAACAAGTGCCGGTAGATGCATCCGGGCTCCGTCGCCACGAATGGCCGCGCGGCAAGCGCGGCCAGATCGCATGGCGCGGTGCCCTGCCCGGCAGAAGCGACCAGCACCAGTGGTTCGGCCGCGATGGTGCGCCGTGCCAGGCGCTCGTCGGAGGCGCCATTCGTGACATCGCGGCGGCCAAAGCAGAAGGCGACGTCGATGTCGCCATCTTCCAACTGGCGCAGCAGCGTGCCGCTGTCGGCCACCTTCATCCGCACGGTGACGCCGGGATGGCCGGCCTGGAACCCAGGCAGCCATGGCGCGAGCCTGGCCGAGGCGATCGTTTCCAGCGCGCCGATGGCCAGCGCTCCGCTGGTATGCCCGGTTGTTGCATGCACGGCGGCCCGCGCCTCGTCCGCCAGCATCAGCATCTCTTCGGCGTAAGGCTTCAGGGCCTGGCCCGCCGGTGTCAGCTCCAGGCCCACCTTCGAGCGCGTGAACAGAGCAGCACCCAGCTCGGCCTCCAGCGACTGGATCTGGTCGCTGACGCTCGATTGCGCGAGGTGAACCGCCTCCGCGGCGCGCGTGATGTTACGGCTTCGCGCTACCGCGAGAAATGTCTTGAGCAGTCTCGGATGCATGCCCTGCCGCTTGCCGCCTACTGCAGATGCGGCTTGCGCAGGAAACTCGCCCGGTCAGCCGACTTGACGCGCAGCCAGGTTTCGCGGCCGTCGCGCACCACGCGCATCGGGATTTCGGCGCCGGCCGGGCCGCTGTCCCACAGCTTGCGATAGAAATCGGCAAGGCCGTCGACTTCGCCGTCGCGCACATCCGAGATGACGTCGCCCTGGCGCAGGCCGGCCTTGGCGGCGGGGCCGCCTTCGGTGACGCTCATCACCACCACCTTGCCGTCGCTTTCGGCCGAAAGCGCGCCGAGCCACGGGCGCGGCGGCCGGGCGACCTGGCCGCGCGTCAGGAGATCGTCGAGGATGGGCGGCAGGAGGTTGATGGGCACCACCATGTTGATATCGGCGACATCGCCATTGCGGCTCATCTGCAGGCGCAGCGAGCCGATGCCGAGCAGCTTGCCATCCTCCCCGAACAGCGCGGCACCACCCCATGACGGATGCGCCGGCGCGATGAAGATCGCCTCGTCCAGCAGATATTCCCAATAGCCGGCGAATTCCTGCTTGGTGACGATGCGGGACTGCACGGACTGGCCGACACCGTCCGTCAGCACCACCGCGTCGCCGACCTTGGCCTTGGCGGCGTCGCCGAGGGTCACCGCCGGCAGGCCGAGCGGCGCCAGCGCCTGCACCAGGCCGAACCCTGACTCCTGGTCGTAGGCCAGCGCATGCGCCGGCACCACGCGCCCGCTATGGTCGGTCAGCCAGACCTCCTCGGCCTCGGTGATGAGATAACCGATGGTCAGCACCAGCCCGTTGTCGCGGATGACCACGCCGCTGCCTTCCCGACGCGTGCCCAGCGCACTGGCCGTGAAGGCGTCATCGGGAACGGTGGCGCGCACGGCAACGACGGAGCGCAGATGGGGGTTGATGGTCATGCTTCTGTCCTGGGCGGGCTTTGCTGTCATGTTCTATAGGTATGCCACGCGCGGCAAGGCGCAAGGGGTTGTGGGAATGCCAATTGTCGATGTCGGCGCTGCCCCTCATCGCCCTGCCGGGCACTTCTCCCCGTATAGTGACGGGGAGAAGGGATCTGGCCGCAACGCTGGCAACTTGTTTGCAACGTTGGAGATTGGCGAAATCATCTGCACAGCGTCTTTCTCCCCGTTCTACGGGGAGAAATGTCCGGCAGGACAATGAGGGGCGGCGCCCACATTGACAATAGTTCAACGTAAGTTGAACTTCCCCCTTTGCAGCCCGCCCTGTCCTACCTACCTGTAGCCAACCCTGGCCCATCAACCCCGAAATCATCCTTCGTCCACCCAAACACGAGGCCTTCCGAGATGACCGAATACACGCCCCCGAAAGTCTGGACCTGGAAACAGGGCAATGGCGGCACTTTTGCCAACATCAACCGGCCGATCGCCGGCTCCACGCATGACAAGGAACTGCCGGTCGGCGAGCACCCGCTACAGCTTTATTCGCTGGCAACGCCCAATGGCGTCAAGGTGACGATCATGCTGGAGGAGTTGCTGGCCCGCGGCCACAAGGGCGCCGAATATGATGCCTGGCTGATCAAGATCGGCGATGGCGACCAGTTCGGCAGCGGCTTCGTCGAGGTCAATCCCAACTCCAAGATCCCCGCCTTGATGGATCGCAGTGGCAAGACACCGGTCCGCATCTTCGAATCCGGCTCGATCCTGGTCTACCTGGCGGAAAAGTTCGGCGAATTCCTGCCGACCGAGCAGCCGGCGCGCGCGGAGGTGCTGTCCTGGCTGTTCTGGCAGATGGGCTCGGCGCCTTATCTTGGCGGCGGCTTCGGCCATTTCTACGCTTATGCGCCGGAAAAGTTCGAATACGCCATCGACCGTTTTTCGATGGAAACCAAGCGGCAGCTGGACGTGCTCGACCGACGGCTGGCCGAGAACGAGTATCTGGGCGGCAGCGACTACACCATCGCCGACATGGCCGTTTGGCCCTGGTATGGCGGGCTGGCGCTAGGCCGCATGTATAATGACTCGGCCGAATTCCTTTCCGTGCACGAATACGAGCATGTGCAGCGCTGGGCCAAGGCGATCGACGAGCGGCCGGCGGTGAAGCGCGGCCGCATGGTCAACCGCGCTTTCGGCGAACCCGCCATGCAGTTGCACGAGCGCCACGACGCCGGCGATTTCGACACGAAGACGCAGGACAAGCTGGCGGCCGAGTAAGCCGAGCCGGACAGGGCCTCCGCGCCCTGGCGCAGCTACACTGCGGCGATCCCGCGCCCTTCCCGATCAAAAACGGAAGCCCGCCACCTCACGGTGACGGGCCCCGGTTCCTCGACAGGACCTGTGAGACCAGACGCACCAAGCAGGCTGGCCACAGCAACAATCGCGTCAGCGGCCAAATGTTCCCTGTCCCCCGGCGCCGTCACGCTCACCGAAACGTGACCAGCAACCAATATCAGCTACCTCTAAATCAATCGTCCAAAATGATATTGATAATACCTGCCCTCATCCGGGGGGCAAAAAACAGGGAAGAGGTAATCATGAACATCAAAACCGTCTGCCTGGGAGTATTGGCTGCATCAGTAATCGCCGGTTCTGCACTAGCCGGCATCCTCGATGAGCCGAAGATGATGGCACCCTTCTTCACCGACAAGACGATGAAGACCATGAAGTCGGATGCCGACATGAAGAAGGTCTGGATGAAGATGTCCAAGAAACATCAGACCGCCATGATGAAGGAATGCAACGACGCCGCGATGAGCAAACCGCATGCCGAGTTCTGCGCGAAGATGCACGCGTTGGGCGGCGGCAAGGCGTAATTCTTGCAGGGATCACGAGAATGGCGGGCCCTGTGGCCCGCCATTCGTTTTTGTCAGGGGCTTTCCACCGCCGAAATCCACATCCGGTCGATGTCGGCGAGCGGCCGCTCGTCGATCTCGTCGAGGTGGTTCCAATACATGCCGTCCTCGTAGAAATAGCCCAGCTCCCGTTCGGCCCTTTCAGCCTTTTCCGCCTGGTCGAGCCGGATGCCGGAGAGGATTTGCGACCGCATCGCGGCGATCCGCTCCGGTGACAGGCCCGTCAGTTCATCGAATGACAGCCTCGGGAAAGTCAGCCGGCTGCGCGGCAGCTCCGACAGGTTGACGCACAGGCAGTCGCGCTTCAGCGCCTGGACGAGCAGCCGGTTCGACTTCGCCTCGAGATTGCGCAGCGTCACGTCATCGCGCAGCGGATCGGGGCGGCCGACACCGTAGAAATGCGTCTTGTCCGGCCTGTCATAGATCATGTCGCAGCCGAGGAACGCCAGCACATCCGGCCTCTGGCTGTGGATGGTCCAGTAGGCCGCCGTCAGCGCCATGGTGGCGCCGGCATAGACGAAGCCGCCAAAACTGTTCTGCGCCGGCACATAGTGCGAGGCGCTGAAGATCTGCGCCTGCCGCAGCCTGGCATCGCGTGGCAGCCGGTCCGCCGGGAAATCGCCGGCATGGACGAGAAGATCCCAGTCAGGCCGCACGCGCCAGGCATTGTTGATGGCAACGATCCGGCTGAACGCAGCCTTCGGCCACGCCTCGCAACGCACCACATCGGGCGCGCTGCCGAGCAGCAGGATGATGCGGGGTGACGGGGCGCTGGGCATGGTCTCTCTCTCGGCCGCGGTGGGGCGTGCCGGGCCACCGCCAACCTGTCACTTCCCACCGGATGGCTCAAGGGGTGAGGCGTGGTCCGCGCAGCGGACGGAAAGTCAATTGCTTGGCTTTCCGAACAACGAACGCCCGAAGCGACAGCGCAGGGCCGGGGTCCGGCGCGACGAGATCGGCAGTTTCGCCGTCGCGCTTATTACTTGAGAAGCGCCGCCAGCCTCGGAATCCCCTCGCTCACCGCGCGATGATCAGCCAGCGTGAAGGACAGGCGCAGCGTGTTGCGGCCGGTGCCGTCGGCATAAAACGCATTGCCGGGCACGAAGGCGACGCGCGCCTCCTTGACCGACCGCGCCAGAAGCTCGGTGGCGTCGGTGCCTTCCGGCAGCGTCACCCAGACGAACATGCCGCCTTCCGGCCGGCTCCACGTCACGCCATCGGGCATATGGGCCTCGAGCGCGCCGAGCAGCGCATCGCGGCGGGCGCCATAGGCGCCGATCAGCTTTTCGACCTGGCCCTCGAAGACGTTCTCGGCGGCACGGTGCATGACCATCTGGTTGATCGACGGGCTGTGCAGGTCCGACGCCTGCTTCATCAGAACGAGCTTTTCGATGACGGCGCGCGGCGCGCAAATCCAGCCCACCCGCATGCCCGGCGACAATATCTTCGAGAACGAGCCGCAATAGATGGTGCGCGCCTTGTCGATGCCACCCGAACGCGCGCAATCCAGCGCCAGGATCGGCGGCACGGCCTCGCCATCATAGCGCAGCGCGCGATAGGCGGCGTCCTCGATGACGGCGATGTCGAGTTCGCCGGCAAGGTCGAGCACCGCCTCGCGCTGCTTGCGGTTCAAGGTCTCGCCGGTCGGGTTGGCGAAATCCGGTACCAGATAGGCGAATTTCGGCCGCCCGCCATTGGCCGCCGCCCCCGCGCGATAGGCCGCCGGCGTCATGTTGCCGCCATCGGGCGTCAGCCGGTCGTAGCGCGGCTCATAGGCGTTGAAGGCCTGCAGCGCGCCGAGATAGGTCGGCCATGTCACCAGCGCGGTGTCGCCCGGCGAGAGAAAAAGCTTGCCCAGATAATCCAGCCCCTGCTGCGAGCCGGAGGTGATGAGGATGTTGCCCTCGTCGCAAGCCACCCCAAGCTTGCCCATCAGGCCGACCAGCCAGCGCCGCAGCGGCAGATAGCCCTCGCTGACCTGGTACTGCAGTGCGGCCCCCGCCTCCGCGCCGGCGAGCACCGAGGCATAGGCCTCGGTGATCGCAGCGGACGGAAACAGCGAAGGGTCGGGAATGCCGCCGGCGAACGAGATGATGTCGGGCTGGTCGAGCAGTTTCAAGAGCTCGCGGATTTCCGACGCCTTCATGCGCGACGAGCGCGACGCCAACAGGTCCATCAAAGTCAACACGACCTCCCAGTCGGTGGTAATTAGGTCAATCTCGCTGACCTATTATCACCGACCGTTGCCCTCTGGAATAGCCAGAAGGTCGATATGATCGCGCCAGCCTCTGACATTTGCCGTGGAACTCCATGTGGAAACAACCTGTTTTCATGCCACAATCGCCGCAACCGAGGGGACCATATGGCAACAAGACGGCGTAGGATCTTCGCGCGCCTGGCCCGCGCCCTGGCCTGGATCGGGTTCACCGCCTGCATCCTGATTGCGCTGGCATGGTGGTATTGCGAGCCCGCCACGCCCGACGCCTTCTATTCCAGGGTTTCCGATCCGGCCGCCCCGGCCGGAACGCTGATCGCCAGCGAGCCGTTCACCCGCGATGTTCCCGATAACGCGCAGGCTTGGCGGATCCTCTATGCGACGACCCGGGCTGACAATGCGCCGGCCGTGGCCAGCGCCATCGTGATGGTGTCGCGGCAACCGGCCGCTGGCAATCGGCCCGTCATCGCCTGGGCGCATGGCACGACGGGCATCGCAGCGGGTTGTGCTCCCCCGGTGATGGGGCACCCCTTCGACAATGTCCCGGCGCTGCAACCGCTGCTGGATGCCGGATGGGCCTATGTCGCGACGGACTATATCGGCCTTGGGGTTCAAGGTGGCTCTGGCGGGCACGCCTACCTGGTCGGCGACGAGGCGGCGCGCGCGGTGCTCGACGCGGTGCGCGCCGCGCGCCGGATGGACGAACCGAGGCTGGACGACAAGCTTGTGATCTGGGGCCATTCGCAAGGCGGCCACAGCGCACTTTGGGCGGGCATGCGCGCGCCCGATTACGCGCCGGAGCTCAAGCTCGCCGGAGTTGCCGCGCTCGCCCCGGCCAGCGACATCAAGGAGCTTGTCGAGGACGGGCAGTCGACGATCCTTGGCAAGATCGTGTCGGCCTATGTCATGCACGCCTATTCGGCCGCCTATCCGGACGTTCGGCCTGTCGACTATATGGGATGGTGGTCGAGAGCCCTGGCTGATGACATCGGCCGCCGCTGCCTGGGTGGCACGGAAACGCTGTTCTCGGTGGCCGAAACCGCGTTGCTGCCGCGCGGCGGCGCGTTCTCGCAAGACGCCGCATCCGGCCCGCTTGGCGCACGGCTGGAGCAGAACACGCCGCGCGGCGCAATCAATGCGCCGCTGCTGATCGCGCAGGGCGAGGACGACGACGCGGTCCTTCCGCTGATGCAGCGGACCTATGTCAAATCGCGTTGCGCCGCCGGCCAGCCCGTCGATTTCCTGTCCTACCCCGGCCTAGGCCATCTTTCGCTGGTCGCGGAGGGGTCGCCCCTGACCGCCGACCTGATGGCATGGACGCGGGACCGTTTCGCCGGCCTGCCGCCGGCGCCGGGCTGCGTCGATTGATCTTGCCGGCCAGGCTTGGGCACTGTCCAGGATGGCGGCAACGCCAACCCATTCCAGATGAAGCCGGATTGACGACATGTCTGTAGTGTTTTTCCCCACTGACGAGGAAATTCATTGCGCACCAATCCATGCCGGGGCAACATGAGCCCGCACTGAAATAACCCGCGAAAGGGGGGCAACGGCCAAGGGGACGGCCAGTGAGGGGATAGGAAAATGACGCTCAAGGTCATCGGGGCCGGCTTCGGTCGCACCGGCACGTGGTCGACTTTTGCCGCGCTGAACAGGCTCGGCTTTCCCTGCTATCACATGCAGGAAGTGATCATGAACAAGGCCAACAAGGGCCATCTCGATTTCTGGCGCAAGGTCGCCAACAGCCCGCCGGGCAGCCAGCAGGACTGGAACCAGGTGTTCGCCAACTATACGGCCACCGTCGACAATCCCGGCTGCTGCGTGTGGAAGGAATTGCTCACCGCCTACCCCGACGCCAAGGTGCTGCTGACCCTTCATCCGCGCGGCCCCGCCGCCTGGTATGACAGCACCATCGACACGATCTACTTCACCAAGAATGTCTGGCAGTTCAAGATCCTGGAATGGCTGACGCCGTTCGGCTGGAAATTCGGCGACATGTCGAGCAAGCTGGTGTGGGGCCGCACGCTGAACGGCGTGATGGACGACCGCGACAAGGCGATCGCGCGCTACAGGGCCTATATCGAGGAGGTGCAGGCGGCAGTGCCGCCGGAGAAACTTCTGCTGTTCAAGGTGACCGAGGGCTGGAGTCCGCTCTGCCGCTTCCTGGACGTGCCCGAGCCCGACGAGCCCTTCCCCAACCTCAACGACCGCGCGACCATCAAGAAGATCATCGCCGAGATCATCAACGGCTCCTACATCATGCTGGGCCTGTCGATCGCCGCCATTGTGCTGCTACTCGCCGCCCTGCTGCTGTCGCTGGGATAGAGCGGACCAGAGCGACGCGACCGCTCGGCAAAAATTCAAGTCCTGAAACGAAGAAACCGCGACCTTGCGGGGCGCGGTTTCTTGGAAACGATCAAGGCGGCGAAACGATCAAGGCGGCGAAGCAGATGTGTTCGAGGGCGGCGTACCGGCCGTGACCTTCGACAGTTTTTCGCGGCGAACCAGAACCGGCTTCTTGTAGATTTTCTTCATTCCCAAATCCCCAAGTGAAGGCGGGCGGAAATTCGCGCCCGGCTTGCCCGATGTCAATGCGGTCCCGCAGTGCGCCACCTTGCGGGTGGCGGACTGACGAAGAATCGTCAGGTCGGATTACCGCTAGGCAACGGAGCCGCCGTGACCTTTGACAGCTTTTCGCGGCGAACCAGCACCGGCTTCTCGTAGATTTTCTTCATCCCCGACTCCCCAAAATGGATACGGTCGGCAGACTCGCGTCCAGGTTGCTTCATGTCAACCCTATCGCGGCGCGCGAAGGCTGGAAAATTGATTGTTCCAGGCTGCCGATGCAAGGGGCTGCCGATGCAAGGAAGCCCCACCGGACGGGGAGGCCGGCGGGGCTGTACTTGGGGCTTGGGATCGCGAGGGGGAGCGATCCACGTACAAAACGCCCCGATGGCCAGAAGGTTCCATCAGGTTCTGTCGTCGCATTTGCGTGAGTGATCCGCAGGCATCGCACGGGGGTATCGCTCTCCAGCCCCGGTGCCGCCTTGGACCAACGCCCTGGACCGCCCCCTGCCCTGCACGACGAATGCCGCCACCTAGCCAATTCCGCCAGCCGGGCGATGCAACCACTTGGCCGAAGTGACGTTACATTTCCGGTTTGCAGAACGGCATTCCCAGAAGCAGAAGGTGACCTTGCGATGGCTCCGCGACCCTCGATGACCAGACACCCGTTGACGATGATGCTGGTGTTTCTCGTTCTCGTGGCGCCCTTCGCTGGCCTTGCCTGGCGCACGCGCGAGTGGCTCGGCTGGTGAGGCCGGCGCCATGCGCGCCCTTCCCGCCCTGACCATCCGCTTCATCGACGCCCGCTCGATGGTGGTCACCTCGATCCCCGACGCGCGCAAGGCCCTTGAAGGCCATTGGTGCAACAAGGAAGCGAAGAGCTACAAGACCGCGGCACAGCTCCTGGCCGCCGCCGAAAACGGTGCAAGCCGGCCGGCCGTCGCGTGGTCCGCCTTCGAGCGCGCCGCACGCGAACAGGGCCTGCTCAAGGCAAAAGAGCGCCCCACCGGCCTGCGCGCCCAGATCGCCGCCTCGCTGTTCGTTTCCCGAAGAGATGTGTAGCGGTCGGCTTGCCGACTCCTGCTGTGTTTATAAGATGTCAGGGGCGGTTGGCGGAGGCCTTGATGGAGTTCGGGGTTAGAGTAGGCCACGAAAACGATGCCGCAGGCATAAGCGCGGTTATCTTGCGGGCGCTGCGGGAAATCAATGCCAAGGACTACGCCGTGGACATTATCCAGCGCGTGGAGTTGAGTTTCAGTCCATCCGCCGTTCGGGACCTGATTGGCAAACGCAAAGTCTTCGTCGCTGAGATTGCCGGCCGGATCGTTGGCACCGCCAGTCTCGATGGCGGAGTCGTCAGGACCGTGTTCGTGGATCCCGATGCCCAGGGCCAAGGTGTCGGCAGACGGCTCATGGGCGAAGTCGAACTCGCCGCGCGAAGGGCCGGCGTGACGATGCTGACGGTGCCCTCATCCGTTACCGCGGAGGCTTTCTACGTCAGATTAGGGTTCAGGGCCGTGCGCGACAGCTACCATGGCGAGGAGCGCACCATCATTATGGAGCGCGCGCTCAAGTAGGTCCGCACTCCACCACTCCCTCTACTTCACCCGCCCCTCCATTCGAAGCCGCTGATCTTTACCAATCCGTATAGCCCCGGACATTTCCCCGAAAGGTGTAATGCGTAGGCAATGTTCGGGGGATAGCAACCACGTCGTTGGGTCTTGAGACCATGACCGCGTTGCGGATGGGGTGTTTGAAGACTGCTTTCATCGTCGGATTGATTGGGAAACGGCGAAGTGCAGTGGCGATTTGCCTTTGCGCTGGGAAGATATGTGGGACAGATCTTGAGCACTGACACGAGCAAGGAGCCGGATTTTCCCAGCTGGCCGCGGGAGGCCGCCGGCGTTGCCGCGCAGCTTGGCAGCCTCTGCGCTCGCATGGGCGCGCAGCGCTCGATGGTCTTCCTGTCCCGGGTCGCCTGCAAGCCGGTCAGCTTTTTCAAATGGTTCAGGTTCCTGTCCAGGTTCAGACGGCAGCACCGGCTGGGCGATCCGGACGACCATCTGCTGCGCAAGAAGGCCTACAAATTCTTCGCGCTTGGGCTGCCGGCCGGCCGCGGCTTCGACCTGCTTGCCGATCATTTCACATTGGCGGCGACAATCTTGCCGCGCGACCGGTTGGAAGCGATATGGCATGGCAACTCGATGGACATCGGCATGGTGGCCGGAAAGCGCGATGCGTACACACTGACCATGCGGCTGGCCGTTCATTCCGCCGCCAACCATGAGGGCGCGTTTTCGATCAAGCTGACGCGGCAGAGCGATCGGCTCGATCTGGTCAAGCTGAGCTTCATTTTGTACAAATTGCCCGGCGGCTATACCGCCGCCATCGGCGGAATCCAGGGCAGCAAGTGGCAGGAATCAAAGCGTGCCGTAGTCGATGCCACGCGCGACATGGGCGGGCTCAGGCCAAAGGACGCGGCGCTGCTGGTCATCGAAGGCATTGCGCTGCGCGGCGGCGCCGATCATTTTCTCGGCGTGTCGAATGCCACGCATACGATCAATTTCCGCGTCTCCAGGAACCGTGTGCGCAAACATGCGGACATGGACGAGTACTGGCTTGACCGGGGCGGACGGGCCGGGGGCGAATTCGGCTTCGTGATCCCCGTGAAGAACGCCGGGATCGCGCCCTTGACCCGGCGCGATATCGCCAAGCACGAATTCCTGGAGATCGGCAGGAACCTGTTCTTGGCCCAGCCCCTTCCGCCTGGGCCAGCCTGGAGCGCCTGTTCCGCGTCCTCGCCGGACCGGGCGATGCCGCCGTTGCCTATCGACTGATCGCAACATTACCAAACTGTAATGTTGCCGCAAGGCATCGGACAGATCGCTTCGTCACAGTGTCCATGGGCGATAAGGGCCAAGTGGAGGAAAATAAAATGTACAAGAAACTTCTTTCCGCAGCGATTATGATGATGTTTGCAGCCGCCCCCGCGCTTGCGGCGACAGAATATTTCGTCGCCCAGAAAGCAAGCGACAAGACGTGTTCCGTTGCGACGACCAAGCCTGACGGCAAGGCCACGATGATGGTCGGAAAATCGTCTTACAAAACCGAAGCTGAGGCGACAGCAGCCATGAAAACCGCTGCGGAATGCAAGAAGTAGCAAGCTCTCGAGAAACGCCGATGGCGGACGCCGTGTGTCCGCCATCGAAGGCTCTTTTTCGAGCATGATCTTTTCCGAAAACCGGTCTCCGCCCTCGGGTCAAGCCCAAGGGCATGCTCTTCGGAATTATGCCTGGACACCGGGCCGGCCCGTTCGGCGAGGCCCAAGCTCATCTGTGAAGGAAATGAACCCATGAAGAAATCCATCCTCTCGGCTCTCGGCCTCGCGTTCGCGCTGGTCATCTCGATGCCGGTTCTCGAAGCCAATGCGGCCGCCACCACCGCCGCCGTGACCGCTGCCGCCACCACGGCTGCCCCGGCCGCCGTGGAAAAGGTCGCGGCCAAGAAGCACAAGAAACACAGGAAGCATTCCAGGAAGCACAAGACGGCCGCTAAGGCCTACTGATACCCGGCGGTCATCGCCTGCGAAGACCAAGGCCCATCCTGGTTCCACCGGGATGGATGATGTTTGGACGATGTTTAGCAGCTTGCCGTCCTTCGCCACCGCCCTGCCCGGCGACAGGGTGATAGACGGTCCGCCCTTGGGCACCGCCACCACCGACGGCAATTATTCCGGCAAACCATCGGCGCGATAAAGGAAATCCTGGCTGCGGGCAGCACTTGGCCCGGCGGATACCTTTGCCGCAGCGGAGGCCGGCACCGTTTCCAGCAATGCCCGACGGGATTTCCTGTCCGGCACCGCGCTGGCGGGCACCAGCCGCACCACGGCATGGCCATGGCGGGTCAGGATGACCTCGTCGCCGGCTTCCGCGCGCCGAACCAACTCCGTCAACTGCCCCTTCGCCTTGGTTACCGATACCTGCATTGCAGCACGTCCTGTTCTGGACCAGATACAGGTCCAATATCCGGAGATATCCAGACCATTCCACGCTCCATATCAACCGGCAACTGGCGGATCACCCCAGCAGCTTCCCGTCCTTCGCCACCGCCCTGCCCCGGCGATAGACGGTCCGTCCCTTGGGCACCGCCACCACCGCTTCCGGCACATGTCCGGCAGCCAGCGTCACGAAGTCGGCGCTGGCGCCCACCCCGATGCCGTAATTGTCCAGCCGCAACGCCCTGGCGCCGGCATAGGTGACCACGTCGAAGGCCGCTTCCAGTTCGTGGTCCTCGTAGAAGCCCGAGCGGTAGCCAATCATGTTGGCGCGGTTCAGCATGTCGCCATCGCCATAGGGCCACCAGGAATCGCGGATGTTGTCGGAACCGCCGAACACGGTGACGCCGGCTTGGCGCAGTGCCGCGACCGGCGGGAAAGCGTGGTCGCCCGGCGCGTTGGTCATGATCGAGATGCCTGAGGCCGCCAGCATGTCGCCGGCCTTCTTCAGCACATCGCCGGAAAACTCGCCCAGCGCATAGGCGTGGCTGACGGCGACGTGCCCCTGCATGCCCAATGCCCGTGTCCGCGCGGCGATCTCCTCGATCTCGAACAGGCCGAGCGTGCCGCCATCGTGCAGATGGATGTCGACGCCGACGCCATGCTTTTGCGCCAGGCCGAAGACCACGTCGAGATGGCCCTTCACGTCGCGGTCGAAGCTCGCGGGGTCGAGCCCGCCGATCAGGTCGCAGCCGAGCTTCAGCGCCTCCCCCAGGAATTCGGCCGTGCCGAGCGACGACAGGATGCCGCTTTGCGGGAAGGCGACAAGCTGGACGTCGATGAGGTCGCGGTGCGCTTCGCGCACGGCGAGTATCGCCTCCAGATGCTTCAGCCCGACCGAGCCGTCGACCATCACATGGCTGCGCATGCTGAGGCTGCCATGGACAACGCACAGTTCCAGCTGGTTCTTGGCCCGCACCGCGATGGGCGCGGCAGCCGTGAGATTGCGCGCCTGGAACGCCACGCGCTCGCGCACGTCGAAACCGCCGGTGCAGGGAATATGCGGCCGCCAGGCGTCACCATAAAACGAGGTGTCGAGATGGATATGACCCTCGACGAAGCCGGGCACCGTGAGCTGGCCGCCGAGGTCGATGGTCTCGATGGCGGGGGTCTCGGTGGCGAGCGCACTGTCGCCGGCCGGCGCGATGGCACTGAAGCGGCCATCGGTGACGGTGATATCAACCAGCGCGCCATCGGCCAGCCTGGCATTGGTAAAGTGGGTGTTCGGGAGGGCAGTCACGGCATCACCATTTTCGGGGTCGTTGCCACAAGGCTACACCATGCGCGCTGGGCAAGGGTCAACACGGTAAAAGATGGAAAGTGTTTCGTGGGCCTGATGTCCGGAGGCGAAAAACATCATGCCGAACAGGAGGATGCGGGAGAACAATGAATCAGGATGGGAGGGCGGCGAGCACCGCCTTTATGATTCCTGGACGGAGAAATCCCGTCCAATGCTGGTGCCGCCCCTCATTGCCCTGCTGGGCATTTCTCCCCGTATAGTGACGGGGAGAAAGACGCTGTCGTTGACGGTTTCGCCAATTGCCAACCTTGCAAGAAGGGCGCCGAGGTCGCGGCAAGCTCCCCTTCTCCCCGTCACTATACGGGGAGAAGGTGCCGGCAGGCGGATGAGGGGCAGCGCGAAGTTCGAAGGGAAAGTGCTTCCGCCGAAGCGTGCCCTCACCGGCCCACCAATGCCTCCGCGGTCACCAGCGTCGCGCCCGCCCCGGCAAACTCGGCATTGTGCCGGGCGATGATCTCGCCAGCCGTCTCGCTGGCACTGTCCAGCGTCGAGTGCGCATCCTTGACCACGGTGACGCCAAGCCCTCTCGCCATCGCGCCCTTGACGGTGGCGGCCACGCAAAAATCGGTCTGCGCGCCCGCCAGCACCACCGCGCCGGCGCCCTGTCCGGCCACCCAGTCGGCAAAGGCGGGATTGCTGAAGGCATCGCGCACGGATTTGGCGAAGGTCGGCTCGTCGCCTGCCTGGCCGAGCGCCGGCCATACCGGCCAGCCCGGTTCGCCGGGCGCCAGCGGGTCGCCCGCCGGCCCGTCATGGCGGATGAAGGCAACCTTGCGCCCACCCCGCCGCGCCCACTCGATCAGCGCCTTTGTGCGCTCGACAACGCCCTCGGCATCATGGATCGGCGGCTCATGCACGCCGTCGAACATGCCGGTCTGGAGGTCGATCACGACGAGCGGGGCGGAGGAAGGAAGGGCTGGCTCTGACATCGGGGTTACATAGCATGACGGGTCGGGTGATCAAGGATGGGCTATTGAGAGAAGCACCTGCAAAGCAGTCAGCCAGCTGGAAAATTCGACTTTAGCGCATTACGGTTCGGATGACGCCAAAGGGGGGAGAAATGGCAGAACAGCGTAGTGTGTTCCTTATTGGTGGAGGCACCGGCCGGGATGAGCAGGCAGTATTTACACTGGATCGAAACGGCACCGGTTGCAGCCTGACCTGCAGCTATCGAGACAAGGTGGTCGAGGCAGAGGAGGACGACTTTTTCGAAGCCTTGTGCCAGATACGTCAGCGCCTCGAAGTCGATGGCCTGCTGCCCTTTTGTTACGGCGCGAGCGCAAATGTCTATCCGGAAGAAACCATCATCGAGATGAGCCGAGGATTGATGGCTTGCAAAGTGCAGATGGGACAAATTCCCCAAAAGACCGATCTGGTCGACATATTTGATGAAGGCCCCGATATCATCCCTGTTTTCGTCAGTATGCACCAGGAATTCTGGGATGCATGGCTGGCCTCGCTACCGTCATGACCAACGACAATTGGCCCTTCGACGAACTCGCAATCTCGCGGTCATCACGGCACGCCGGATCATGAACGGCGAACATGCCATCGACTATGTGACGCACGAGAAAGATGACGGAGCATGGCAATTCCTGAACTGGGAAGCCGGTTTCGAAACTAAAGGAGGCCATGCTTGTCGGCCTTGAAGAGGTCATGGCGATAGACAAGTCGCTGCTACAGATCAGCGACCTGCCCCTGGGATGGTTCGCCCGCAGGGAGCGCAAGGGCGGGCAGTGGCACAAGGCAATCAGCGATGGCTGCGACAACCCTTGAGGTCGTAAGGCACCTGCCATGCCGCAGCCCCAGCCGTCCGGCCTGATCCTAAGAGCTTCGCCCGTCGCCCTTGCACATGTCGATCGCTCTCGTGGCCTTGATCAACTGGATCCGCACCGGCAAGGGCTGCCGTAGGTTCTGCCAGTAGGCAGCCGCACCCTTCATCTCGTGTCCGGCGCCGCCGCCGATCGCCCCGTCCGCGCTGACCAGAATGGTCATGACCTTGATGCCGCAGACAAGGTTCCTGTCGGGATCGGTGATCTCGGCTTCAGACTTGAAGCCGCATTTGTATCTGGGCTCGTCTGCCAGCGAGAGCTGCATGAGGCCGATGGAGTATTGGCCCTGATCCTCTTCCCAGAAGGCGGCCGCACTGTTGTTGACGGATTCCGCGTGGACCAGGGCAGCCAGCAGCGTGCGCCAGAACACCGCACGGCCCTCGCGGTCCTGCCTGAGATAGCCGGGGCAGAACTCGCCGATGTCGGACGGCTCGAGCGCGGTCAGCGGATGATCGGCGTCGATCAGCGCCGTCATCTTGCGGGCGATGGCCTTGTCGTCGAACTGCCTGGCCACCACGCCTTGCGCCTCCAGGCACTTCTTGGCGAAGGCCTGCGCCTCAGGCTGGTTGGTGTGGCCATGCGCGAGCCATTGCGCGGTGCAGGATGGACGGGCTTCGATGGGAGGGGCCATGGGAACCGCGCTTTCAATAATGCGAGGGCCGGCGCAGCCCTCGAGCATGCCCACCAGGGCGGCGGACACCACAAGAGCCTGCATAGATCTCGAACGCAAAACCGCAATCAGCGGAGCTGACCCGTACGCATGCACACACCCCTCCCGAGCGCTGCTTGAAAAATGCATCGAACGCCCGGCCTTGTTAACTTGGCAGATCAGGGTTCGTCTGTCACCCGATCCCGCCCGTCACCGCATAAGCCCCGGCCGTGCGCCCGTCCTCCGTCCGCACCACGGCCGTCACGATCGAGCCATAGGACCCGCGCCAGACGCTGTGGACCCTGCGATGCTCGCTGGCTGGAACCAGCGCGACGCCGCTGAAGCGGACGCTGCCCTTGGGCGTTTCGACCGGCGGCGCCTCGCTGCGCCGCATCTCGACCGGCCTGCCGTTGACATGCGCCCGCACGCTCACCGACGACGAAACATCGCCGGAGAGATCGAGCGTCACGACGATCTCGTCCTCATCGCCGGCACTGAGCGTATCGGCGGCCAGCACGACCGCCAGCGGCGTTGTGCCCGCCCTGGCGATGCCGTCCGCCTGCGCCGCAAACACATCATCGGCCAGTTCAGGCGTGCGCGGCGGGCTGGTGCGGCGCTGAGTGTCGCGCTCGTAGTCGCCGGCGAGGCAGAGCAGCCTTGTGTCGTCATAGGCCTTGCCGGCAAAAGTCAGCCCCACGGGCATGCCGATGTCGGCCATGGTCCCCATCGGCACGGTGACGGTAGGGATGCCCAGGTGCCGCCACACCAGATTGCCGTTGGCGACCCAGGTGCCGTTGCGCCAGGCCAATACCGCTGACGCTTCGTTGACATCGGCATCGGCCGGCCCGACATCGGCGGCGGCCGGCAGCACCACCGCATCGAGGCCTTGCGCGTCCAGCCAGTCCTCGAAATCGATCCGCCTCGTCGCCTCAAGCCCCTTCAGCCCGTCTTCCAGCGCCGGGATATCGGCGATCTCAGCGACGCCGAGCTTCGCCCGCTCGACATAGTCGGCAACGCTGAAATCACCGGCATAGCGGTCGGGCAACGTGCCCGGCGGCTGCGGAAAAATGTTCGGGCCATCGACGGAAGCGAGATCAGGGATGTTCGGATCGGCATTCGCCCGCAGGAAATCATCCCAGCCGAAAATGCAGAGGTCCCAGATTTCCCGCTCGGCGAAATCCAGGGGCACGATGCCGCGATCGACCATGGTTTGCGCGCCGGGACGGTCGCGCTCGTAATTGGAGACGACAGGAAAATCGACCTCCACCACCTCGGCGCCGAGCCGCCTGAGATCATCCGCCGCCTGCCGCCACAGATCGAGCACCGAGGCGCGGGTTTCGATCGGCCTGGTCGCCTCGGCATCCCGCCCGATATACATGCGCGGCACGCCCAGCCGCTTGCCCTTCAATGCGCCTTCCAGTGGCAGCCCGGCATAGCTTGGCGGCCTGACCGCCGAACTCACGGGCAGCGCCACCCAGGGCTGCGCGCGCCAGAAATCGCCCTGCGTCTGCGCATCGTCAGCCACGATCACGTCGAGCAGTTCCAGCATGTCGGCAACGTTGCGCGTATGCGGCACCACCACATCCATGGTCGGCACCAGCGGCCAGTTGCCGCGAACCGAAATGACGCCGCGCGACGGCGTGTAGGCGACAACGGCGTTGTTGGAGGCCGGCGCGCGGCCCGACGACCATGTCTCCTCGCCCAGCCCGAAGGCGGCGAAGCTCGCCCCTGTCGCCGTGCCCGAGCCGTTGGACGAGCCGGATGCGAAGGCGGCGGTGAGGTAATCGGCATTATAGGGGCTTTCGGCTCGGCCATAGACGCCGCGCTGCATGCCGCCATTGGCCATCGGCGGCATGTTGGTGAGGCCGATCAGCACCGCGCCGCCGGCCCGCAATTGCGCGATGGTGAAGGCGTCCTCATTGGCCGTGAGATGTTCGAAGGCGGGCGAACCGGCGGCCACAGTCAACCCCGCCACCTTGTAGCTGTCCTTGGCCGTATAGGGGATGCCGTCCAGCGGCCCGAGCAAAGCCCCTCGCTGGCGGCGCAGGTCGGAGGCAGCGGCCTCCTCGAACATTTTCGGGTTGAGCACGGGAACCGCATTCAGCGTCATGCCATGCCGGTCATAAAAACCGATGCGCCGCAGATAGGCGCCGACCAGCTCGACGCTGGTGACAGCGCCCTCCTCCAGCGCGCGCCGCAACTGGGCGATCGTCGCCTCGACGATGTGAAGGTCGGTCATGGGATTCTTCCGGTGTTGTGTGGAGTGCCCATATTGGCCGTGAAAGTGCCGAGGTAAAGGCCCCCATTTCACCGGTGGCGTCACGACAGTTGAAAACCGCGGGCTGCCATCACCGGCAGCTCGCGGCTCAATGTCTCCGGCAAGGACAGCTATTCGTCGTCGTCCTCCTCGTCATCGTCGTCGCAGCAATCGTCGCAGCATTCCTCGCAACCGCATTTGTGGTGCTCGTGGCCTTCATGCTTGCAGCCGCATTCCTCCCAGATCGTGTAGGCCATCACGTCCAGCGTCTTGACCGGCGTCGCCGGATCGTCGCTGGTGATGATCAGTTCGCAGGCGCGCGGGCACTTCTCGTTTGCCTTGTAGCAGACGGTCAGCGCCAGGCACGAACCCGCATGCAGCGTCGCCGGGAACGGGTTGTGGACCAGCTTCCAGTGATGGCTCTTGCGCTTGAAGGCGACGCTCGTCACGTGCAGGGCGCATTCGCCGATATTGCAGATCGAGATCACCCGCTCCGTCCGGCAGCACGCCTTGACCCCGCCGAAGCACAGCGAGCCGGTGACGGCGAGCTTGCCGCTCGGCGCTTCGCCCTTGACGGCGATGTCGTGCGGACTGCCGGGATCGGTGCTGGTGACGGTGATCGTCGCCCCCTTGGCGCCAAAGCTCTTCGGCGCGAAGCGGATCGGCAGCGGCAGCGAGGCGCCGGCCCCGATCAGCAGCGGATAGAACAGCGCCTCGGGAACCAGGAAGTCCGGCGAGGACGATGTCGCTCCGGTCACCGTCAACCCGCAATGGCTGCCATTGTTGAGGATGAGCGGCTCGTCGCGGAACGACCCGACGCAGACCTTGCCGAAATTGCCGGTGTCGGCGATCAGGAGGTTGAGTTTCGGCCCCTGCGCCAGCCCAGATACGTGTACCTTGTGCGGCCCGGCCGGATCGTTGCTGAACACGGTGATGATCGCCGCCTTGAGGCCGAGGCTGGTCGGCTCGAACCGGATCGCCAGGTCGATGGCGTCGCCGACGCCGAGCTTGATCGGATAGGACAGCACGCTCGGCGTGAGGAAATCCGGCGATGACGAGACAATGTTGGTGATCGACAGCATCGCCGTGCCGCCATTGTCGATGGTCAGTTCCTCGTCGGTGAAGGAGCCGAGGCAGACATGGCCGAAATTACCCTTGTCGGCGATGCCGGTGACCACCCTGCCGGTTCCGGGCGCGACCTTGAAGAAGAACGGGTCGATGGATACCGCCACCGGGGTGACGTTGTCCGTGGCCAGCAGCGTCTTGGTGGTGAAATTGGCGTTGCGCTGGAATTTGACTCCGTTGGGGAAGTTGGCGTGGTCCGGCGTGTTGTTGGCGCTGAAGATGCCGTAGAACGAGCGCCCGACGGCCATCATGTAGAGATAGTCGCCGATATAGGGCTGGAAGCTCGCCGCCGGCGTGCTGGCCGGCGTGTTGGCCAGCGTATAGGTGTTGATAGAACCGAAATCGTTGGTCGTCAGTTCCAGCATCGTTTCCCAGCGCTGGCTGGGCGCAAGGCCGGTGACCTGCTGGTAGACGAAGCCGAGCCGGCCCGCCTCGTTGATGGCCAGTGCCGGATTGGTCGCATTGGCGATGCTGCGCAGATTGCCCGACCAGGTTGCCCCGGAATCGGTCGACTTGCGTATGTAGAGCGTATAGGTGCCGCCCGTCTGGTCACCCCAGCAGGCATAGACGACGGCGCTGTTGTTGGGGTCGACCGCGATCGAAAGATCGCCGCCGATGCGCTGCTGGCCGATGTTGAGGCCCAAGAAAGGGTTGTTAACGTTGGTAGCGATGCGCAGGCCCTGCTTGAGGTCGCCCGGATCGATCAGCGCGGTGTAGGGCGTGGCGCTGCTCGCCCAGTTGTCGTCGCGCACGATCACCACGTCAAAGGACGCGAAGCCTGGCAGGACCGCGTAGAACAGCGCGTAGACGGTGCCGTTCAGGTGGATGGCCGGCCGCGTCTGGAAGCCGTCGCGCGCAACGGTGCGCCCTTCGATGACGAAGGTGCTGGTCGCCGGCGCGGCGATTGCCGCGTCAAGCGACTGGTCGACCGTCGCCGGGATGTTGGCCGGCGCGTGGTCGTTGCTGCCGACATAGACGCGGTCCTTGCCGGCGCCGGAGCCGGAAGGAACCGTCGCCGCCTGTATGAAGGGCTGGTCGTCGTTCTTGCGCGTCGCCATTCTGAACATCGTCGTGGCGCCGGAGAAGTCGTTGGTGCGCAAGATGTCGAAATTGATCGACGAGATGCCGCCGCCGCCCCACAGTACGCCAGCGTAGAGATTGCCGCTCGTCGTCGCGAAGCGCAGTGTCTGGTCGCGTACCGGCGTGCCGGCGATGAGGTCCTTCAGGCTCCAGGTGGAGCCGCCATCGTTGGAAAAGAAGATCGGCGAATTCTTGCTGCCGGCATTAGGGCTCGGCGTGAAGGCGGTTCCGGCGATCTCCAGCGGATTGGCGGGATTGACCGCCAGATTGGGTTCGCTGTCCTGGTTGGTTTCCCCGCTCGACAAATTGGGGATCATGTTGACGACTGTGAGGACGTCCGACATCTCAGCGGCCTCCCTCTTGATCGATCAAGCGCCGCACATCGGCCTCGCGGTCCGTGGGCAGGAAATCGAGCGGATCGATCGCCTTGTGGATGGGTCTGGGCAGGTCGCGCGGATGGTCGTCCTCTTCCTCTTGCCCTGCCAGGTGCAGCAGGAAGATCCCATGCCTGCCTTCATGCAGCTTCGGCGATTTGTACCAGGCGATGTCATGGCTGTTGGCAAAGAGGACTTCGACATCTCCCTTGGGTTTCTTCCCCTTGAGAACGGTTCGCACGGCGATGCGCGCGACGCCCCATTCCGGGTCGTGCTCCGAGCGCGGCGGAAACGGTCGCTCGAGTACCCTGGAAGCCGTGACTTCGCCGGTCACGATCAGCTCGGCATGTCGCACGCGCTCGGCCAGCGGCCGCTCGACGGCGACGCGCAGCGTCTCGGCAATCTCCTCGCGCGCTTCGGTGGTGGCGCGGCGATGGCCGAGTTCACGCACCACCAGATGGTTGCCCAGGGACACGACGTCGGTGAAGAAGACGAATTCCTCACCGCTTTCGAAGATTGCCCTGTCGTCGCTGATCACGAAGGCGTCGCGGCCGCCGAGGTCGCGCAATTCGGGAGTGCTGTGCAGCACCTCGTCGATGTGGATCCTGATGGTCTTTTCCGCATCGGCGCGGCGTTCGGCGTCATCGTCATGGGTGGGGTGACCACGGTCCGGCATGGACCTGCCCCGGAATACGAAACCGGCTTCCTCCGGGCGTCGTTCGTCGGTGCTCATGGCGCACTCCTCCCTCCGGACGAAACGTCCGCAATGAAACGATGGCTATGGCCGTCCCGAAAACCCGGGCGCGCAGGCGCCGAACCCCCGGCAAACAAATCGCGCCGGCGCCCAGCCGGAACGTTAGCGCTGTGCGCGCGCCGATATGTCGGCCGCCCGCCTTGGCAGGAAGAAACGCACAAGCGCGATACCGATGACGAGGCCAAGCGCGGCTTCGCTGAAATCAATCAGAAAATAGACCCAGCTCAGCTGGAATTCGCCGCTCAGGATGGTCGCGAAGGCGCCTGCGGCGACAACCGCCAGAACGGACAGAATGGCCCGCATTCGGCCGTTCGTGGTGCGCCAGACCAGCGCTCCCAATACGGCTCCAAGGATGACAGGCACGATTTCGTCCATGACATAACCCTCCCGTCAGCGGGCTTTGTTTAAAGTCGCCAAACGTCATCGGGATATAATAGGCTCACAAAATCGTATTGCCGGGATAATATACACCCCGACTTATGATCTGTCACTAATATTTGAGCGGAAGCGAATTGTTGAACAATACACAAATCTAACCGTTCAATTTTTATTTCATATTGCCGAAAATCATTGATACGCAGAAATGGCATCTTAGCCAGCTTAACGTCGCGCGCCGAAATCATCGAGACGCGCCATGACGGCCTGCCCTACGGCAATCGGTGCGCTGGCGAACGGCCGGGCAAAGGTCGGGAGGCCCACGACCCGGAAATCCGGCGTCTCCCCTTGTTCGACGCCCCCGTCAGCTTATTTATCCGCGCGTTGCCAATAGGTTACAGACTCGGCGCCGCGACGAGCCTAGAACTCGACCCGCTGAGGGTTGAATTCGATGCGCATTGCACTGGCTATCGGGATGTCCTTGCTCGGAATGGGCACGGCCTATGCCGCCGATGTGCTGGAACCGGCAGCCGCCGCCCCGTCGTTTTCCTGGTCCGGCGTCTATGTGGGCGTCCAGGGCGGATTTTCGTGGGTCGATACCAGCATCACGCTTCCCGGTACCGCAGGCATCGAGAGCTCACCCTCACCCAACGCTTTCACCCTGGGCGGCCAGGCCGGATATCGCTATCAATTCGACAACAACGTCGTCCTCGGCGTCGAAGGCGATCTCTACAGCTATTTCAACAAGGAAGATGGCGCACCGTTCAACATACCCCCCGGCGGTGAGTCCGTTACCGTCAACTACGGCGGGTCGTTGCGCGGCCAGGCCGGCTACGCCTTCGACCGCTTCCTGCCCTACGTCACTGGTGGCGTGGCGTTCATCAACTATGATGGCGGTGCCAGTACTACCTTCCCCGGCCCGATTGTTCCCGGAGGCGGCTACAGCGGAACCAAGGCTGGATGGACCGTGGGTGCGGGCCTTGCCTACGCCTTCACCGATCACTTCATCGCCAATGTCGACTATCGCTATACCGACTTTGGCAGCACGAACTTTGACACTCCGGGGGCCGGCAACGGCAGCACCGACGTGGAGCTGAAGGAAAACGCTCTCAAGATCGGCTTCAGCTACAAGTTCTGAGCCCTGGCCGGGTCGAGCCGCTGAGATATGACTTCCCGGCCTTCCTCGGAATTCCAGCATCCTTCAGCGCCACGGGCCGAACGCTTGCGCAAATCGAGATCGGCCTCGACATGATGGACCAGCCATGAAACCGACCATCCGCACGCTGTCGCTGCCGGAACTGGCTGAACTCATCGACTGGGCGGCGGCCGAAGGCTGGAATCCCGGCCTGGACGATGCCGCCGCCTTCCAGCCCGCCGACCCCCTGGGTTTCATCGGCGCCTTTGTCGGCAGCGAAATGGTCGCCGCCATCTCGGCCGTCGCCTATGGCGGCGATTTCGGCTTCATCGGCCTCTACATCTGCCGGCCCGACATGCGCGGCAAGGGCTATGGCAAGGCGGTGTGGAACGCCGGCATGGCCAGGCTCGCCGGCCGCACCATCGGCCTCGACGGCGTCGAGGCGCAGCTGGCCAATTACCGCCGCCAGGGGTTTCGGCCGGCCTACGAAACCATCCGCTTCAGCGGGCGCGGCGCGATCCCGGCCGTCAGGCGCGAAGGCCTGCACGCGGTGACCAGGCAAATCGTGCCCGACATCATCGTCCCCGACATCATCGCCTACGACGCCTGTTGCTTCCCCGCGCCCAGGCATGCCTTCCTGCAGCGCTGGCTGCTGGCACCCCACCATGGACTGGCGGCGATCGGCGCACGCGGCACCACCGGCTACGCCGTCGCGCGCCGCTGCCGCTCGGGCTTCAAGATCGGCCCGCTGTTCGCCGACGACCTCGACACCGCCCTGCATCTGCTGGACGGGCTGTCGGAAGCCTGCCAGGGCGGAGACCTGCACATCGACGTCCCCGCTGAAAACACCCCCTTCATCGCCGCCCTCGAAGCGTCGGGCTTTGCGCCCACCTTCACCACCACGCGCATGTACAAGGGCCCGGCGCCGGCGCTCGATGCCTCGCGGATATTCGGGGTGACGACGCTGGAGTTGGGGTGATGGGAGTTTGGGAATAGTATTGTGATCTCTAGGCGTTAGCACCGGGACTTAACGATCCAAAGCCAGCGCCGCCCCTCATCGCCCTGCCGGGCACTTCTCCCCGTACAGTGACGGGGAGAAGGACGCCGTCGCCTATGATTTCGCCAATTGTCAACGCTGCAGAAAGAGCGCGGAGGGTCGCGACAGCGCCCCTCTCCCCGTCACTATACGGGGAGAGGATGCCGGCAGGCAGGTGAGGGGCAGCGCGAGTGTGGACAGGTCAAACTCCCCGCTTCAACGCTGAATCATCTCACTGGATTCTCCACAACGCTCCGCCCCCTCACCCCGGCGCGCCCGCAAACAGCACCACGCCATCGCCGCCGGCCGCCGGCCAATCCCTGATCGTGCGGTCGTAGCCGCCGGTCAGCACTGTGCCGTCCGGCGCGAAGGCCACCGCGTAGATCGGGCCGGAATGGCTGTCGAACTCCGCAAGTTCGTTGCCGGTGTCGACATCCCACAGCCGCGCGGTGCCGTCGAGCGAGCCGGACAAGAGGCGCTTGCCGTCGGCCGACAGCGCGAGCGCGTAGACCGTGCCCTCATGACCTTCGAAGCGGCGCAGCTCGCGCCCTGTGTCGAGGTCCCAGAGTTTTATGGTCAGGTCGCCGCTGCCGGTGAAGACATGGTGGCCATCGGCGGTGAACACCGCGCCATAGGTGCCCTGCTCGTGGCCGTGCCAGCTGCGCAGCTGCTTGCCGGTTTCGACGTCCCACAGTTTCAGCGTGCCCTCGATGCTGCCTGACAGCGCCTGGCTGCCGTCGGGCGAGACGGCCACCGCGCTGACCGACCAGTCATGGCCGGGCATGACATGCAGCACCGTGCCCTTGTCGATATCCCAGACGATGACCGCGCCGGTCTCGTGGCCGCTGACGGCGCGCTTGCCGTCCGGCGTGATGGCGAGCTTGTTGGCGCCGCCATTGCCGCCCGAGGAAAACACCCGCAGCACCGTACCGTCAGACAGTTTCCGCAGCACGATCTCGCCATCGTCGCCCGCCGTCAGCGCGCTCACCCCGTCGGGCATGAACAGCGCCGTGCGCGCCATGTCCTTGTGCATGCCCAGCGTGCGGATCAGCCGCTTGCCATCGATATCCCACAGCTTGATCATGTGATCGGTACTGGCGCTGAGGATCGAATGCCCGTCGGGTGCCACCGAGAGCCAGACCACGGCGTCGCGATGACCGTCGGCCAGCGCCGGCGCGGGCGGCGGATTTTCCGGCAGCGGCGCAACGGTCGGAGCCGGCGCGGCCGGCGGAATGGCCGCGACCTCGGGCGGTTGCAAGGGCGGCGACGGCGCCATTGGCTGCGCGGGCGCAGGCGTCTTTGCCGCCTGCTCGGCTGATGAAGCAGCCGGTGGTATCGGCTGAACTGGCACGGTCGGCGGGTTTGCCGGTGGCGCGCTGGCGACCTCCTGGCTCTTCGGTTCGCCAGCCTTGGCTTCGCTGGCCTCGCCGGTCTTGGTCCGACTGGGCGACGCCACCTCGCCGCCGGAATGATCAGCCCACCGGGAAGCAAACCCGTCCGCAGCCAGCGCCAGAACGGCAACCATCGGCACCACCAGAAAGGCACGCCGCAGGCGCGGCCGGCCTGTGTCCTGTGTCTCCGCCGCCCGGCCGAACAACGGCGCCCCGGGCTGATGGCTGGGCCGTCCCGGCAACAGGCCGGCCCAGAACATGACAGCGCCGATGAGGCAGGCGAGCGCCGCCGTTGCGAACACCACCACGCGCAGGGTGGCGGGATCGCGCCACGAATGCCGAAGGCTGCTCCAGGCGAAATCCGCCGGCGGCCAGGCATGCACAAGGCAGGCGATGGCGGCCGCCAGCGGCAAAAGCGCAAACACCCTGTCGGCAACCTTGTTCATCGCGGCTCAGCGTCCGGCGGCGGAACATCGTCGCGGCTGTCCAGCAGCAGTGACAGGCGCCGCGTGGAGGCGCTCTCGACAATCAGTTCTTCCAGGTCATGGTCGGAAAGGTCCGTCTTCAGCCGCCGCCGAACCGCAGCGATTGCCCTGTGCATCGACACGGGAACGTTGTGCGCCTGGTCGTCCAGATAGGCGCCGATTTCCAGCACCGCATCGACATCGATATTTCGCGGCAATGATCGCATAGAGAATTACCCCACGCCGATCTTACGCAGCGTCGGCAAAGAGTCGAGTACCAGCCCAGGTCAGGATGACATCTGTCGTCATCGTGATCCGGCTCTTCATGCTCAGGCGCGCGACGGCCTCTACACGCCAAGCTCACGAAAATGCGACGGTTATCAATCTGGAAAATCCGGAACCATCGCCTCGTTTCGACGTTGGGCCGGGCATTCGACCGTGAGGCAAATCTTGATTCCTGTCCCGAAGAAGCCGACCCCGAAGGGTTCCACGAGCCTGCCCGCCAACGACAACAAGACGCCCGTGGGCCAGGAAGTCCTGGACTTTCTGCGGGTGCTGATCCCGCAGGACGATGCGGCCGCCGATGCGCTTTGCCGGCGTGGCGAGCGCACGGCGAACGTTGTCTTTGTCGTGATGTGTATCTGCCTCATCGCCATTCCCCTGCTCTTCGCCAGTGTGTTCTATGTCGGAGTGGCCGTTGTTCCCTAGACACGCCAGCTGGTACGAGTGATCTCTTCGCCTACTTCAATTCCACCCACACCGGCGCATGATCGCTGGCGCCGTCCTCGCTCCGCACGTGGCGGTCGATGCCGGCGGCGGTCAGCCGGCGCGCCAGTGTCTTCGTTAAAAGGATATGGTCGAGCCGCAGGCCCGCATCGCGCGGCCAGCGGTTCCGGCGATAATCCCAGAACGTATAGAGCGTTTCCTTCGGATGCTTCTTGCGCAGTGCATCCGTCCAGCCCTGCTCGATCAGCGCGGCGAAGGCGGCCCGGCTTTCCGGCTGCACCAGTGCGTTGTCATCATAGGAGCGCGTGGCATAGATGTCGCGTGGCTCGGGCACGATGTTGAAGTCGCCGGCCAGCACCACCGGCAGCCCGGTGTCGAGGAGCTGTTCGGCATGCGCCTCCAGCCGTGCATGCCAGGCGAGCTTGTAGGCGAATTTCGGCCCTGGCCGCGGATTGCCGTTCGGCGCATAGAGACAGGCGATGACGATGCCGTTCACCGCCGCCTCGATGTAGCGGCTCTGCTTGTCACCGTCGTCGCCGGGCAAGGCATCGCGCGTCAGCACCGGCTCCGCGCCACGCGCGATGATCGCAACCCCGTTCCATGTCGGCTCCCCCTTCCACACCGCGCCATAGCCGGCATCGGCAAGCACGGTGCGCGGAAACTGCATGTCGCGCGCCTTCAGTTCCTGCAGGCACACGACATCGGGTTTCGCCACGGCCAGCCATGCCAGCAGGTTTTCCAGCCGGCTGTTGATGTTGTTGATGTTGAAGGTGGCGAGTTTCATGGGGGGTATGAAAGCAGGAAGGCGAAGCGGGGGGCAAGGGTGGTTGCGGCGCGCTCGGCGTTTGGCGTTGCTTCCCGGCCAATGTCGGCGCCGCCCCTCATCCGCCTGCCGGCACCTTCTCCCCGTATACTGACGGGGAGAAGAGAGCTGTCGCAACCCTCGGCGCCTTCTTTGCAACGTTAGAGATTGGCGAAATCAGCAATGACAGCGTCTTTCTCCCCGTCACTATACGGGGAGAAATGTCCGGCAGGACAATGAGGGGCGGCGCCAACGCTGGAAGCAAACGATCCAACCCGACGCAATCGCTAGTCTAAATCCTGCACCCAATCCCTCACCGTCTCCGCCAGCGTCTTCAAATGGTCGCCAGTGGAAAACCCCGAAACGCTCTTGCGCGGCTTGAGGTCATGGTCGCCATCCTCCAGCCAGACCACCTCGATCTGGTCAGACAGCCCATAACCGGCCACCTCGTCCTTCGTGCCGAACTCATCCCGCGTGCCCTGAAAAATCAGCGTCGACGTCTTGAGCCCCACCAGGTGTTTCGTCCGCAACTGCTCGGGCTTGGCCGGCGGATGGAAGGGATAGCCGAGGCAGACCAGCCCGGCGATCTCGCCCTTGGCAAACATCTCGTCCGCAACCATCGAGGCGACGCGCCCACCCATCGACTTGCCGCCGATGATGAGCTTGCCCGTAACGCCCCTGGCCCTCAGATCGGCGATCGCCTTGATGTATTCCGGGTTCACCGTCTCGGCCCGCGGCGGCGGCTTGCGGTGGCCGTAGCGGCGCGCAGCCATGTAGTGGAATTCGAAGCGCGCGACCTGGAAGCCCGAGGCGGCCAGCGCCTTGGCGGTAGCGGTCATGGAGGGGGAATCCATCGACGCGCCCGCGCCGTGGGCGAGCAGGATGGTTGTTGGCGCAGTGTCGTCACCGTCGAAGAGGAAGGTGGTCATGGTGTGATCTCCCGCGCGACGGCGACGCTGCCAATCTCCCCCCTTGTGGGGGAGATGCCCGGCAGGGCAGAGGGGGGCGCGAAGGAATGCCAGCCTTCGGCCAGGTTTGCGTGCGGGAAAACGCTCTGAAATTGGCCGGTCTGTCGGCGGGACAGCGCCCCCCTCTGTCCTGCCGGACATCTCCCCCACAAGGGGGGAGATCGGCTGTCATCGCGGCTTTCGCCAATCATGATCACCCCGCCGTCCGCGCCAGTTGCATATCCACGAACTGCACCCCCTTGGCCGCCACGCCGGCCCATTCCGAATCCGCGTCAAGCTCCAGATACCGCGCCCATAGCCGCCGCGCCTCGGCGAGGTTGCCGGCGTCGAATTCCAGCCTCGCCAGATTGAACACCGGATCGGCATAATTCCTGTCGAGCGCGATGGCCTTCTGCAGGTGCCGTCGCGCCGAGGCGTCGCGGCCTTGCTCGCTCATCAGCCCGGCGAGGTTGAACCAGGCTTCGACGAAGGCCGGGTCGAGCTTGATCGCGCGGGCATAGTCGTGCGCGGCTTCAGCCGCATGGCCGCCGGCGCGCAGGCAGTTGGCGCGGTTGAAGGCGGCAATCGCATCGGTCGGGTCGATGGCAAGGCAGCGCTGGTAGAGCGCGGCCGCACCATCATGGTCGCCGGCCTCCTCCGCCGCTTCGGCCTCGGCAAACAACTCTTCCAACGTGTCGTCGCCATGTGCTGCGCTACCCAGATCGAACAGCAATTGCCCGTCAAGCTCGCTCTGGCCGCCTTCGAGATAGATCGCGTCCGCGCGCCCAAATGCCGAGCCGACATTGAGCGACTTGGCGGTGAGCGAGGCCACCGGGCCGGAGCGATGCACGGACCGCGCGATCGCCCCCCAGGTCGCCCCGCCTGCCACCAGCCCGGCATATTTGCGCGCCAGGATCAGGTCGCGGAAGGAATAGGGTTCCGCGTCATGCTCGAAGGCATCGAACAGCGAGAGCAGGTCGAGATCGGCGCCGGAGAGTCGCGACTGGTCGATCAGCGACTGCCGCGACAGCGAAGACGCCTCCGGCGCCTTCATCAGCTCGAGCAGGCGCAGGAAACCGTTCTCGCTGATCAGTATGCGCCCGGCCGCACGCTCGGCGGCGACGCGGCGCTCGATCCCGGCGTCGCCGTTTTTGGTCAGCGCCGCCTTGACGAGCAGTGTGCGGCCAAACACGACATGCGTGGTGCGCCTGGTGACGCCGCGTCGCAACTGGCCGTGCTGGCGCTCCACCTCGCGCGCGGCGAGCCTGAGTGGAAACGCCGCCAACGCCCCGATGCTGCCAAAGACGGCCCCAGTGACCGTGACGGCCGGTGCCGTCACTTCTTGCTCTTGCCGACCGCCTTGAGCAGACTGGCCTTCAGCGGATTTTCAGCCGCGCCACCCGCTGCCACCTTCTTGGCGGCGGGTTTTGCTGTTTCGTCGGCCTTGCTCTTCGACTTGGCCGGCGGCTTCGACTGCGACAGGCTGGCCTTCAGCGCATCCATGAGGTTGATGACATTGCCGCGCTCGGGTGCGGCCGCGATGATCGGCTTGTGGCCCTTCAGCTTCTCGCGGATCATCGCCATCAGCGCGATCTCGTAGCGGTCCTCGTAATTCTTCGGATCGAAGGTGGTTTCCTTCTGCTTGATCAGCGCTTCGGCGAGCTCAAGCATTTCCTGGTCGGGCTTGCCAGCTGGGATGTTGCCGAAATACTCAGCCGTGCCACGCACTTCGTTCGGGTTCCTCAACGTGCACACGAACATGCCGTTCTCGCGCGCGCCGATCGTCACCACCCGCTCGCGGCTGGACAGCACCAGCCGGGCGATCGCCAGCTTGCCGGATTTGCGCATGGCTTCGCGCAGCACGGCAAAGGTTTCCTCGGCCATCGCGCCGTCCGGCGCCAGGTAGTAGGGCGCGTCCTGGTAGATGACGTCGACCTCGCCCTCGTCGACGAAGGCCTCGATGTTCATCGTGTGGTTGGATTCGATCCTGACCGCGTCGAGGTCGGCATCATCGATGATGATGTACTGCTTGTCCTCATACTCATAACCCTTGACCAGGTCCGAGCGCTCGACGAGCCCCAGTTCAGGATCGACCGGCTTCATGTTGATGCGGTTATGGGTCTTCTTGTGCAGCTGATTGAACGAGATGCGCTCGCTGGTCGTCGTCGCCGGATAAAGCCGGACCGGACAGCTGACGAGGCTGAGCTTGAGGTAACCCTTCCAACTTGCCCTGGGCGCCATGATACACTCCTACGCGGCCATGCACTGTCACACCGGTGCAGCGCTGTTCGTCCGCAGGACGAATAAGGCTGCGTAAATCCTACACCGACCCCGCACAATACCGGCAAATTCCCAACGAAGTGTTTTAGGGCGCCGGAAGGGTCGCGGGCGGAGGATAGTTCAAATTGTAGCGAGCGTCGATGGATCTGGCGGGCGGGTAGTGCGTCAGTTTGAATTCTCGTGCCTGAAGACGCGAGTCGCTCCTTCTTCGGGCTCGATCACCAGCACGACGTTTTCTGGGTTTTGCCAGGGCAGCGACATCACGTAGGTCGCAAAGTCGTCTTCAGGGAAATGTTTGAAGCCGCCGCCGGCTACAAACATTTGCGGGTGCTTGCTGCCGCCAAAGCTATCCTCGACGCTGTTAAGTTGTTGGAAGGGGCCGGCGCGCTCAGCCAGCCATTCCTGTATGCGCTCAAAGAGAACAGGCCGACCGTTCGGGCTCGAACAGTCTTCGGCAGAGGATGTACAAAGCACCACACCGCTCACTACACTCACTTTGGTGCCTCCGAGGATAAGCGCGCTTTTCACACAATTTACACGCTGCAGGACAGAGGGGGCGCGAAGGAACTCAACGTTTCTCGCTTATCCTGACTTGTCCACCGCCGGCAAATCCCGCGCAAACTCATCAATCTCCGCCCACGGATCGCCCGACGTCTCCAGCAGCCCCGGCAGCGAGGAATAGTTCAGATCCTGCGGCGCATCGATCGCTTCCAGGTCCGCCCAGCTTACCGGCGTCGAGGCCGGCAGATTGGTCCGCGCCCGCAGCGAATAGGGAGCGGCAGAGGTGTGGCCGCGTGCGTTGCGGTGATAGTCGATGAAGATGCGCCGCTTGCGGTTGTCCTTGCCCATGGTGGTTGTGAAGGTGTCGGGCGCGGTTGCCGCCAGATGCGTGGCGATGGCGCTGGTTGCCTGGTGCAGCTTCTTCCAGTTCTGTTTCTGCGTCACCGGCACGGTGATGTGGATGCCGCTGCCGCCCGAGGTCTTGGCGAAGGGCACGAGACCCAGCCCCTCCAGCTCGCCCTTGATGTGGACGGCGGCCTCCACCACCTCACGCCACGAAATCCCCTCGCCCGGGTCGAGGTCGAAGACGATCTGGTCGGGCTTGTCGAGGTTTGTCCGGTGCGTGCCCCAGGTGTGGAACTCGACGACACCGAACTGCGCCAGCGCCAAAAAACCCTTGGCGCCTTCGACCGAGAGGTAGGATTTGGTCTCGCCTTCGGAATTGGTCGCCTGGAACGTCACCACCGAGGGCGGCATGCCGGTGAAGGCGTGGCGCTGGAAGAAGCAGTCTTTTGGCAGGCCGGTCGGGCAGCGCACCAGCGACACCGGGCGGCCGAGGATGTGCGGCAGCATGAAATCGCCGACCAGCGCGTAATAGACGGCAATGTCGAGCTTGGTTGGCCCGGTCTTGCCGAACAGCCGCCGCTCCGGATTGGTCACCCAGATGGTGGCAAGGTCAGCCTCCGAGATCAGCCGCTTGCGTTTGGCCGACACCGGCGTCGACAGGCCGACATCCCTGAGGCCCTTGAACACGGCATGACGCAGCGCGTTGTCGGCGGTGCGGTTGGCATAGTGGATGTGCGCCGAAAACAGCGGCTTCACCCAGTGCATCTCCCGCATGATCTCGCGCGGCACGCCTTCGGGCGGTGTCGCCCCGGCGGTGAGCGGCTCCAGCCGTGCCAGCAGGTCTGCGGCGGTTTCGGCGTCGAAGCCGGTGCCGACCTTGCCTCGGTAGTGCAGCTCTCCCTCCTCGAACTCGGCAAGACCGAGCGCGGCCAGCCCTTCCGCAGCGTCGGAAACCGTGTAGCCGGCGATGACGAAGTCGCCATTCTTCAGTGCCTTGGTCTTGGTCCAGCTCTTGCTGCGGCCACTCTGGTAAACAGCGGTGGCCCGCTTCGACACCACGCCTTCGAGACCGAACTCCGTTGCCTGGTCGTACAGTCCCTGCCCCGAGCCTTCGACATGGTCGGAAAACTGGATAGCGGAGTTGGCGCCAAGGCCGCCAAGCAATTCCGCAAGCAGCGCCTTGCGCCGGATGAGCGGCGCCTTCGTCAGGTCCCAGCCATCGAGATGCAGCAGGTCGAAGGCATAGAAATGCAGCTTGCTGCCGGCACCCTCGGCCAGCGCATCCTGCAACAGCGCGAAGCGGCTGATACCCTTGCCATCGAGCACGACGATCTCGCCGTCGATGATGGCGTCCCGGCACGGCAGTTTGGCGAAGGCATGCGGCAGGTCGCCATAGCGCTTCGTCCAGTCGATGCCGCCCCGGGTGATCAGCTTGACCACGCCATCGGCCAGATGCGCCATGGTGCGATAGCCGTCGAACTTGATCTCGTGCAGCCAGGATTCGTTCGTATGCTCGGCCGGGCCCTCGCCGCCCGGCGGCCTCAGTACCTGCGTCGCCAGCTGCGGCTCGATGCGGCCGGGCGCCGGGGCCTTCACCGCGCCCGGCAACGCACCGGGCTTCAGCGAGCCCGGCTTGGGCGCGGCCTTCGCCGCCGGCTTCGCGGCCTCCGCCAGTTCCTCGATGCGCAGGCCGGATTTCACGCTTTCCGGCCGCGCTTCCAGGATATCGAGCCTGGTATCGGAAGCGAGATCGCGCTCCTTGAACAGCAGCCAGTTCTTCTTCTCGCTGTCCTCGCCGGGCTTGGGCTTCAGCCGCGTCAGCATCCAGCCGCCATTGAGCTTTTCGCCGGCAAGCCGGAACTTGAAGGCGCCGGTGCGCAGGCTTTTCTCGACATCGTCCATCGGCGCCCACGTGCCGGTGTCCCAGACGATCATCGGCCCGCCGCCATATTCGCCCTCGGGAATGACGCCCTCGAAGTCGATATATTCGAGCGGATGGTCCTCGGTCTCCACCGCCAGCCGCTTGTCGGCCGGATTGAGCGAAGGCCCGCGCGGCACCGCCCAGCTCTTCAGCACATCGCCAACCTGTAGTCTGAGGTCGTAATGATCAGCGGTGGCATGGTGCTTGTGCACGACGAAGCGATTGCCGTCGGCAGTGATGAGCCCGCCGGCTGGTTCGGGCGTTTTGGTGAACTCGCGCTTGGCGCGGTAGGGTTGGAGTTTGGGCGGGGTGGTCATGGCATGCACCCCGCTCCTTCGCGGCATCGTTGCGCAAACCTCGCGGTCGTCATCCTGGGGCTTGACCCGACGATCCATGCCGTGATGCCAATCGCAAAATGCAGCGATGCAGAACCTGGACCGCCGCAGCGCTTCGATGTCACGGCCTGGATCCCAGGGTCTCCGCGACGTCGCTTCGCTCCTGCTCCGCCCTGGGATGACGAAAAGAAAGGAGCGTCTGGCATCAGGCGCTGCGTCTCACTGGTAAGTTGCAGCTCACCAAGCTCAATCGTCGGCAGCCGGCATCAACTCGAGCTCGGCTGGCGTCAGCCCTTCCCGCAGCTGGGCGAGCCGGAATTCATCCACCCAGTAGGCCTCGCCATCGACCAGCACCCGCGCGCTATACGTGCCGGCCGAAAAGCTCTGCGCGGTGATGTAGACCTTGTGGCGGTCGAGCGCCTTGCGCACCGCGGCGCGTTTGGAATTCTGGCTGGTGACGGGACTGGCCATGCACATTGCCCTCGGCCGCCCCTGAACTCAACGCCTGGCGACCTCGAGCAAGGATGGCCGAGACGGGGAGTTCTGTCAATTTCGGCGATGAAGGGCAGCAACACGAACACCACTGGCGCCTGTCGAAATCCGCTTTGCTTGAACGACATTGGCCAGCAAGCGCCAAACAACCAGGAGACACCGCCATGGCCAAGATGCTCGTCATCTACAAGATGCCCCCCGATCCCGCCGCCTTCGACCGGCATTACTTCGATATCCATGTGCCGCTGGCCAAGCAGCTTCCCGGCCTGCACCGCTACGAGATCAGCCGGCCCCCGATCGTCGACATCACGCAGGGCGAGGTGCCCTACAGGGTGGCGACGCTTTATTTCGACAGTCTGGAGGCCATGCGCACGGCCTTTGCCAGCGACATCGGCAAGGCATGCGCGGTGGACCGGCGCAAACTCGCAGGAGACGATGCCGTGACGATACTGCTTTTCGATACCGAGGCCGTGTGAACAGTCATTTCGCCGGACAAGGCCACAGGCGCATGAACGCTTCCAGCTGCAGGATGTTCTTGTCGCCATCGGCGAGACCCGGTTTCTCGGCGACAAGGCGGCGCATGGTGTCGAGCCAGGGCGTGATCGGCGCGTTGACGTCGATGCGCGGCGGGCACGCCAGTTGGCCTTCGTTCACGGCTTGCAAGCCGGCCTCGTATTCGCTGCGACAGGCAGGATCGGGACGCTGGCACCGCGCCAGGAATTGTCCCGCCGTCTCCTGCTCATCGGCCCCGGCTGGCAGCGCCACCATCGCGAGGCACATCGACAGGAGAAGGATGCGGATCGGCATGCGGGCCTCCCAGGCTATCCGGGGATCATACGCCTTTGCCCTGGAACCGGATCGCAAAAAAACCCGCCGTCTGCCGCGGCGGGTTTGGTTGCGATCACCGGCCGGATGATCACTTCACGCTTGATGGAGATGCACCCGCCGTGACACGCGAAAGCTGTTCGCGCTTGTTGAGCGTTGGCCTTTCGTAAATCTTCTTCATGATTATCCCCACAGCCCCAAATGGCTGTCTGGACGATGATACTTGCAACGCGGCTTTGTCAAGTCATCCCTGGAATACAACACAATCCAAAAGAGCCCTATCCAAGCCCACGCTGCCGCTCGCCGGACGGATGATCAGCGTAGATTTGAGGTGACCGCCGTTGCCGTGGCGCTTGAAAGCTTCCGGTACTTGTTCAGCATCGGCTTTTGGCAATCTTCTTCATCGATATTCTTCAAAACCCGAAATATCCGTCGAACGGTGATGCAGGCAGCACTGGTCCGTCAAGCCAGCGCTAGAATACAGATGCGTGAACCCGAGCAATCCTGTTCCAGCTGGCACCGCCCCTCATCGCCCAGCCGCCAGCCAGGGCCGGCGCGGTGCTGCGTCACCGACGGCGCCAGAACCGCCAGCGCCGACGCGCCTTCGGCAGGCGGCCGTCGAAATCGTCGGGGTCGCCGGCCTCGGCAATGAAGCGCCGGCGCCACGCTTCGTTGACCGCACCGCGCCGGCGCAGCAGCACCGGCGGCGCCGGCATCGCCGTCAATGTCAGGCCCAGCCTGTCGGCAATCATCCGGCACGCGTCGCCGGCGTCGCCAAGATCCTCATAGATCAGTTCCAGCGGCTCGATCCCGTGGCGCGCGAAGAAGACCGGCCAGCGCGGCTCCACCAGTTGCTGGAGCGCCTGTTCTATGCCTTCGCGTGAATAGACGGCGGTCCCGACCGCCTTGTTGTCGGAATTCCAGGCTCTGTCCTGCATGGCGATGGCCAGCGAGATCGCCTGCCCCAGCAGGTCGCGGCGGCGCAGATGCACCCACACTGGATCGGGGAACCAGTCGCTCAGCCGGACGTCCCGGCGCAGCCAGTCGAAATGCAGCGGAAACAGCTTCATCGACACGACGCCGTTGGCCGAGCGCCCCTCGTTGAGCACCAGGCGGCACCGGTCGGCCGGGGTCAGGCCTGGCGCCCAGCCGGGCTCGAAGTACTCGTCGGGCTTGCCCAGGCAGCCCGTGCTCGCCATCATCTGGCCGGCATCGTACTGCCCGAACGGGGCGTCGCCGCGACGATCACCGTCCTGTCTGTCGGCACACCGGTCATGATGCATGGCCCCCGAAATTACTGACGCCATGGACGGCTAGCCGGCGCAGTTCGAGACGCCTCACACTTCCTCGCTATCGAAAATGAACATCTCCGCGCCGCCCGTGGCGAACACCTGCACGTCGACGGCGGCCTTTTGGCCCTCGGCGCTGGCAAAGGCGGCCTGGATGGCGGCCAGGTCATCGAACAGCAAGGTAGCAACCAGGTGATATTTTGAAGGCCCTGCCGGCGTCACCACCGGCCCGCGGCTGATCTCATAGCGCCGCAGGCCCGGAATGGCCTTGGCGATGGGAATATGGGTTTCGCGGTAGTAGCGGTCGAAGGCCGCCGCGTCGCTTGGCGTACCGTACATCACCACAAGACTGGCCATCATCGTCCTCCCGAAAGCCGTTGTCTCCCGGCAGCGTGGCCGCCTTGTGCCGGTTCTGTCAATCCGCGCCTTGCCAATCCGCCCGCCTCGTCAGCACGTCAGCGCCTTGAGGATAGCCGCCTGGATGGCGGGGGTGATCTCCTGGTCGTCGGGCATGTCGGCGGGGACGTGGTCCAGCACCTGGTCGATCAGGGTCGGTATGCGCTCGCCGAAATCCATGCACAGCTTTGGCCCCTGCCGGGCGGCCAGCGTCACGGCGGCGTCGATCTGACCAAGCAGATAGTTGGTGCAGTCACGCTCCTTGCAGATGTCCAGCTCGCGGTCATGGCACATGCCCCAGAAATCGCCGGACTTGATGAGAGTATAGGCCTGATCCGGCGCGGCGACGGCGGGTGCCACGCTGGGCAGGGCCACAACCAGGGCAGACGACAGAACCATGCACCGACGCCGCATCCCAAAAACCTTCTCTCAACCGCCCCGGCACCTTGCAAGCCACCAAAAGCGATGGCTGGCGGCAGGGTGTTCGTCAATGCGCTGGACGAACAGGCTGGGGATTTCTACAAGCGCCGAAGATCGGCGGCCGGCATTGCGGCGGCCAGAACAGACGCCCTCAGTTGGAAAGACCGGACATGACCGACACGATCGTGAGAGACAGCAACGGCGCCCAGTTGAATGACGGCGACAGCGTCACCCTGATCAAGGACCTCAAGGTCAAGGGCACGTCGGAGACGATCAAGCGCGGCACGATGGTGAAGAACATCCGCCTCAACGGCAATCCCGGCGAGATCGAATGCAACACCAAACAGGTCAAGGGCCTGGTGCTGAAGACCGAGTTTGTGAAGAAGGCCTGACCACCGGGCCGCCCGCATACGGCCTGCTACCACGCCGGAGCCGCTGTCAGCCGGTACGCAGAAGATAGACCTGCTGGCGCGATCGCATTTCGGCCAGCAGCGCTGCTTCATTCGTCATGCCGTTCTGGAACAGGCCGAGCAGCGCCGCAGCCAGTATCTCCGCTTCCGGCGACGCCGCATCGTGGCCGCCAGCGGCGCAGACTTGATTGAACACGCGCTGGAGCATCGCCAGGTCGCAGGGGTAAAGCACGCATTGCTGGAAATGTGGATTGACCATCTCACGCCTCGTAACAGGGCAAGAGTACGATCTGCGCTCCCAAGCACCGGCCGCCGCGAGCTAGATCCGGTGATGCCAACATTAAGCAGGCATTCCGGCACGCCGTCTATTCACTTTGACATAGGGGCGCAAAAAAGCCCGCTATCCGAGGGGGACAAGGACGCGGGCTCTTCTACAATCGATACTTTCCGGTGACCGATCAGACAGACAACCGCCTCGCGGGGCTTTGGTTCCATGCCCCGGCTCTGTCGAAGCCGCACCGCCCTGCGGCGGCGAGCTGCCAACCCCGTCTTCACGTCTTTCTTACGATGCCGCGAACAAATCTTACCGATTTGTATGGGAACGACATGCCGTCTCAAAACTTTATATGCATAACCGCTAAAGGAGGACGAAACTATGAAGACCCTTTTGATTGCATCCCTGATGGCCGTTGCTTCGGCCACCGCAATGATCGCCCCGGCCAGTGCCGCGAGCATTATCCTCAGCCCCGACGGAGCCTATGTCGACCAGAACAATTACGACAACGGTGACCAGTATTACCACCGGCATCGCCATCACTACGATGACAACGCCCAATATGACGACAACGCCCAGTATGGCGGCTACGACAACGGCTATCGCCGCCACCACCGCCACAATTGCCGTATCGAGCAGGTCGTGCACTGGCGCCACCACCACCGCGTGGTCGAAGAAGTCCGCGTCTGCGGCTGAGCCGGGGTGGGAAGGCGGTCTGGCTGGCGCAAACCGGCTGGGCCGCTTTTCGGCCTGGTAAAGGGCGTTGTTCTCCACGCAGCCGGCAGCGCCTCAAAACTCCAATATGTCGGCCTGCGTGCGAGCGACGAAAGACTGGCCGAAACCCATGCCTTTGGGTTGCATCCTCACTCGTCATATGGATCAATGAGCCTGCCGGTGGCGACATCGCGGCGCTCACGCCGAATGACGGTTGCACGAAGCTCCAGTCCCAATGCACTGCGATCAAGCCGGATGGACTCGGCAAGTGACAGGCCATCGGCAAGTTCGATATGGCCGAAGCGCCCTGTACGGACGATCTTTCCCTTTGCCGCCTCCGACAGATCGAACAGCTGAACTTTCCAGGTTGAATCGTCACCCCAGATGCAGCCGGCGACGAAACCGGTGGTCAGCGATAGCCATGGGCCGATCGTCCATCCATAGGAATAGGCGTTGTCCTCCGGCACGGTGAACGTCTCGGCCCTGTCTTCAAACCGCCAGTCCACCCTCTCCTCGCCGCTCGCCCTGTCCGTCCGTGTCACCTTGCGATAGCGCGGCACGTAAAGTTCGACGGGACAGAAGCCGTCGGAGGCCGGCTCTTCGCCACCAATATCCCTGCAATCCGGCAGGCTCATCACGCGAGTGGCCGTATAGTCGCTGGAATAGAGCGCATACCAGGCGCCATCCAGTTCGAACGGCTCGAAGGTCTCCTCGCCAAAGCTCGGATAATTGCGAGCGTAAGCGCCAATCTGGGTGTCGCCCTCGAAGATGTTGACGGTCGCCTGCCCCCAAAAACCTACCGGCTCGGCTCCTCGACCGCCACCGCCCGAAACCGCCTCGCACCCAAACTCGCTTTCATGGCCGATCCATACACGCGCCGGTGCGTGCTTTCCAGGGCAGGCGTGGGCCTCAGCTCCTGTGGCCGTGAGGTTCCGGAGACCATCTCTTTCGAAAGCTGAGGAAACAGGGTGGCGCACCACCCGCATAGGTTACGGACCAAACGGTTGGAAGGGCCAGGCACGGCCGTCAATACCACGGATTACAAGGCATGACCGGCCTGTTCTCCTGCAGTTTTGCAGTCTGGAATAGTAGCGATCACGAAAATGTTACACAAATGCAACAGTCGCATCGATTTTGGATCAAGCAATCTTCTTTAGGTTTCCTTTAGCCAGGATTTTGCTAGGCAGGCACCCGTAACGGGGAGCTTGCCTTTATGATGAAATTTCTACTTGCCACCGCATGCGTTCTTTCTCTCGCCTCTGCTGCATCCGCGGCTGATGTTGTTATCGAGTCGGGCGCGGCGGCGTATAATTGGTCTGGCGTCTATGTCGGCGGAAACATAGGCTGGTCACAGCTGAAGAGCGATTGGCACGATGTCGACGACGATTGGGGTGGCGACACCTACGGCGCAGGGTCCGACGGCCTGCTCGTCGGCGCAGTCATCGGCTACAATCAGCAGTTGGCCAACAACATCGTGCTCGGCATCGAAGCCGACCTGGCCTACACGTCGAACAAGCGCAGCTTCGATGCACCGGATTCCGGGGATGTGAGCCTTGAGAACAACATGGATATGTTCGGCACCGTGCGCGCGCGCGCCGGCTATGCGTTCGATCGGTTCATGCCTTACATCACCGGCGGTCTCGCTGTGGCCCACTTCAAGCACCAGTGGACCGAGGATGGCGATCCGACGGACAGCTGGCCGGATTTCGGCGGCACCAAGGCTGGCTGGACCATCGGTGCGGGCGCCGAATACGCGCTCAACGACCAGTGGACAGTCAAGGCGGAATATCTTTACGCCGATTTCGGCGACGTGACGTCGATGAACGAAGACGGATACCGCATGAAGGTCGACCGCTCCGTCAACACGGTGCGCTTCGGCATGAACTACAAGTTCTAAGCCTTCGGCGGCATCGCCGCCAACGGAAGCCCGCTGCCGAAAGGTGGCGGGCTTTTTTCATGGCCGGGAACAAGACGGCCCCTTGACCAACCACATCGTCCCAAGGCCAGCACCGCATACCGGTCAACACGAATGATGTAATTTCACCGAACGAGAGGGGTGGGCCGATATGTTAGCCGAAGTTGAGAAGCGCGCGGCAGCCAATCGCAAGCGCTCCGAAACTATGAAAGCGAAGGCTGCGGCAAGAAGAACGGAGCGACTGGCTCGACCGCCTGTTGATCTCGATGAAGCGTGGCGCCGACACGCCGACCAATGTCCATATCCACCCTTCTCCAAGGCAGCCTCGGCATGGTTTCGAGAGAACAGCAGCTTCGAGTTTGATGGAACGTCGTGGCGTCGCGAGCAAACATTCCAAGACACGAATTCCGGCAAAGGCAGGCGCGTGCGCAGTATTGTCTAGTATGGTCAGGACGGGCGCGTTGAAACCACTTATGACGAAGGCCCGAACCGGCGCAACGACCCAGCTCGCAACTGGGGCCTGCCAGACTAGAAAGCGGTCTCTGCGCGGCCAAACACAGGGTTGCCCCCTCACCCCACCTTCCTCCCCAGCATCATCCCGTAGTGCACAGCCAGAAGATCCAGCCCGACTTTCAGCAGCTTCGTCATCACATCCCTGCCCTCGCCGGTCTGTTCGGCCAGGCTTTTGATCGAACCGCCGGCGCAGCAGACGGCTTGCACCACGGTGGCCACCTCCCAGTGGGCGAGCGCTCTGGTGGCGGCGGCGTGGGCGCGGCCGGCGTCGAGCACGCTGTCGGCGATGCCGCCGCCCTGGCGGCCACCGTCGACGCGTTCCGACCAGCGCATCGGCTTCACGCTCGCCTGCTGGCTGCACTGGAAATCCCCGCGGTAGCGCTGGCCGGCTTCCCGCTGCTGGCATGACAGCGAGGTGATGCCCATGAGCGGGTCGACATTGCGCACCCGCACGATGCCGCCGGTGGCGGTGTGGCCGTCATTCGACACCTCGTAGACACGCCGCGCTTCCTGCGTGCCGGCGACCAGGCGCTTGCGGCCATGGGCGTCGTCCCTCAGCGCGAAATCATGGCCGATCTCGCGGCGTATGCGCACCTGCTCGGCCTCTCCCTTCGGCAGCTTTGGTGCCGGCGGCTTGGAGGCTTTGGCGGTTTTCTTGCTCATGGGTGGCTCCTGGGTTGGGATTGATTTGTTGGGAGGCTGGCGATCCTTCGCGCCCCCCTCTGCCCTACCGGGCATCTCCCCCACGAGGGGGGAGATTTGCGCGTCGGCCTCAGCGCCTTTCTAGCGGCGATGACAATTGGCGAAGGCCGCGAGGAAATCCGATCTCCCCCCGTGTGGGGGATAAGGAGAGGTCCGCGCAGCGGACGGAAAGCCAATTGCTTGGCTTTCCGAACGACGAACGCCCGAAGCGACAGCGAAGGGCCGGACCGGCAGGCCAGAGGGGGGCGCTGTCCCGCCAGCCTATCGACGGGATCGTCACACCTTGCCCAGCTTCACCCCCGCCGCGCGTCTCGCCAGCAACTCGCGTATCGTCCGGCGCTCGCGCACCTCGATGCAGAGCTGCGCGCTGGAGGGGCAGAACTGGGCGTTGCCGGCTTTCACCTCGCCGCGCATGAAGCGCTGGATGGCTGATTGCAAATCGGCAAGATCGGCATCCTGCACCGAGGCCAGGTAGCCGCGCATCTGCATCTCCACGTCAGCGAGCGCGGATTGCGGGAAGCATGAGAACATCGCGGCCAGCGCCTTCGTCGCCTGCTGCAATTCGGCTGCGGTCATGGGTCAGGATCTCCTCGATGATGGTGTTGGCGGCGTCCGTGTGGGTTTTCGGCTGATGCCAGCCGGGCGGTTTCTTGGGTCTGGGCTGGGAGTTTGACGAACCCCAAAAACGCTGCGCGTTTTCAGGGGGGCGGTGCTCAGCAAAAGCCGGAGACTTTTTGCCGGAAAAATGCTCCGCATTTTCGCTGGATGAGCCCGAAAAACGCTGCGCGTTTTCGGGGAGTTGGCTCCGCGAAAAACGCTTTGCGTTTTCGCTGGGGTTTTCGCTGAAAACTTTTTCCTTCTGGTTTCTGGACTCTGGAAGATGCTCTGGCAAACGGCTGTCGTTTGCCAGCCCAGACTCCCGTGTTTTCAAGACCTTGGCGGCACCGCCCAGCGCTCCGGCGGCGGCCCTCGCCTCGCTTTTCACCAGGCTTTTGCGCAGCTCCTTCGTCAGCCGCTTGTGGCTGATCTCGCCACTGGCGCGCTCGAAGAAGGTCAGGAGATCGGCGCTGATCGCCCGCCATTTCTTCACGGACATGCGCACCACGCGCGACAGCTTCACGTCGTCGTCGGGCAGCGTGCCGCCGGCGTTCCACATCGCCATCAGCATCAGCATGTAGGCGCCGATCTGTTCGGTGGAGAGTTGCAAGGTGTCGCCGACGAAATCGGAGACATAGAGCTGCATGAAGGGCCGCTCGCTCATCGCAGCGCCTCCCGCGCCGCACCGACGGGATTCAAGCGTTGGCTGATGGAACCACCGCCGCATTTCGACGTTGTGTCGCGTCGAAGGCATGAGCCTGATGCCCGCGAGGGATTGGCGGACAGGTTTGTGCATGAATTCAAGATGTTGGAGCGTGTCCCGCGTGCCCGTCGGCGCGCGCGCCGCGCCATGAGAGGAGGCTTCCCACGATGACGACATTCCATCCGGTTACGCTGCGATTCTGCGACAACAAGACCATGCTGGTCGGCTCCGTGGCCGAGGCTGCCACGGCACTCGGCCAGCAATGGCCGGACAAGACCAAGCTGAGCTACCAGGCCGCCGCGCGGCTCGTGGCGCTTGCCGTCGACGGTACCTGCAGCCAGCGCCCGGCTTTCGATGCGCTGACCAGGGCCGCGAGCGAACAGGGCCTGCTGATCAGGAAACCAAGGTCGCGTGCCAATGAATGGCTCGACGCTGTCAGCCCCTGAGACGGGCAACCCGACCGGCAAACCGGCTGAAAATGTGATGCAACCACCCGGCCCCGTCGCGCGTTGACCGGCGTGAGGGTTTGCATAACAACAAGGGAGAAGAATGCTTTGGGTACGATGAAAACCAGCCTTACGGTCAGGGTTTGCCTGGACGGGCAGACCGAAGACATCGAAAACGTCAATCATGCCGCCGATTTCCTGCAGCGCTGGCCGATCGAGCGCCGCGGCCATGTCTACCGCACCGCGCTCAACGCCTGCAGCGCGGCAATAGCCGCGCAGATCTCGGCGTCCGATGCCATGAAGGCCTTCGCCGGCTTTGCCAGGGTCAGCGGCATTCTGGTACCGAGTGGCGAAGCCATGGTGCTGGAGCCGCGGACGGTGCAGATCCGCATGCCCAAGCAGGGCCGCCATATGCTGAAATAGGCGTCTTGCGCCGCGCTCCATGGGCCGTGTCTTTCAAGTCAGCCGGTTGGGCAAAGCCTGGCCGGCGGTTTTGTTTTTAGGGGCAGAAGATGAGGCAGCGTCGGCGAGTTTCTCCCTTCTCCCCGTCACTATACGGGGAGAAGGTGCCGGCAGGCGGATGAGGGGCGGCGCCGAGGTGGCCAGTTCAATCGGAAGGCGCGTCCGGCGTTGCCGCTCTCATTTCGAACCGTCAGCGCTGCCCCTCACCCTTACCCTCTCCCCGTATAGGGACGGGGAGAGGGGGACGTCATCGTTGGCGCCTCCCGGCAGAAGTCCAAAGCCATCACCCCAGCCCCGCGCGCTCATTGGCCAGCAGCGTGCGGCGGTGGTCGTGGAAGCGGGCCTGGTGGTAGGCGCAATAGCTTTTGAGCGCCTTGGTGCGCAGGCCGCAGCACAGCATTTCCGGTCCGGGCCGGGCGCCCGTATCTTCGTTTTCCGGGTCTTCCCGCGGCGTCAGGTCCAGCGGCGCGCGGCAGCGGGAAAACAGGCAATCGATGAAGCGCATGGCGGCGACCTGCGGCGGGCGTCCGGGGGTGACGGGGCGCGGCGCCGGCACTTTCAGGCGAAAGGCCTCGCCCTCCGGCACCAGCCCGGTCTCGCGCAGGAACAGGCGGGGCGGAAGCCACGCTGGCGGTGGCAGTTTGTGGTGCCGGGCAGGCTTCGACGTACCAGGCGCGCCCTGCCCGGCTTCGCTTTGCTCCGGCTGCGGCCCATTTTGCCTGGCTCGCCCGCCTTGCCTGGCCCGCTTGCTTTGCGTAGCCCGCTTGCTTTGCATAGCGCGCTTGCCAACGCTGCCCGCAAATCCGTCCTGCATCGCCGCTGCCGCCAGCTTGCGTGGCCGCCCGCCCGCCCTGCCGCCCTTGGGGTTGGCAAAGCCGATGCCGCGCAGCGCATTGTTGCGGTGGACGATGCCGATGATGGCGTTGCGCGACACGGCACTGCCGCGCAAGGCGCTGAAGCGCGTGGCGATCTTCGAGGCGGAAAGCCCGTCCTTCAGCCAGGCGGCGATCTCGTTCAGTTCGGTATCGGTATAGGCGCTCACGGTCTTGATCCTTGTTTCGCGCAGCCTCCGGCCGCGCCGAAAAGACGCTGGGGAGGCCCATGTCGGGAATTCAGCCGGCGTCAGGGCCGGCGGTTGTCAGCTTTGTCTGGTCCAGCCGCTCGCTTAGGTCGGCCCGCCGCCCATTCAGGTCGGCGTGTCGCCGGCATTCGGGTACGCCAGCCGAAACGCGGCCTCGGCCTGCACCACCGTGGCGGCGGAAACCGCCCTGCCCGTCAGCCGGTCAAACAGGATGACCGTTCCGTCCTGCGTGCGGATGCAAGACCTGCCCGGGTGTACGCGCGAAGCGCGCCAGGCGGCGCGGTCGCGGCGGAAAAGGGGGCCGGAGCCGAGGGGAGCGTCGGCTCCGGCCGTTCCGGTCGCCGATAAAGGGCGAACCGGACCCGAGGCTGCCGCATGGCGTACGGACCCGGTTTGCGGGTGGCGGCATGCATTGGAGGGAGCCTCGGGCTTCGCCCCGGCCGGGGAGGAGGACGGCCGGGACGGAAGGGAATGGGGTCGGGTTCTGCTGTTCATGCGGCATCTCCCATCAGGTCGATCATCGCACCGTCCGGCGCGCTGCTCTGGGACACGGCACCCTGGAGAGCCGGCCCAAAAATGTCGGGGCGCAGCGCATGGCGCGACACACCGGTGAACCGCTCGACCTCCAGCACGCGGCGCGCCGGCACGTCCTGCCATTGCAGCACGGCGGACGGTGTCACCTGCAACAGCCGGGCAAGCGCGCTGGCGCTGCCGGCCCGCTGCAGGGCGAGGTCGAGTGCGGACAAAGGGCGATGCGTCTTGTGCATGATCAAATATAAGCATAACTCAAAAACTGATGCAAGCGATTCTTTCATAGACGAGAACCACTTTCATCGCTCACATGGCGCCATGGCGAAAACGGAACTGTCGATCAAGGTCGGGGCGGCGATCCGCAAGGCGCGCAAGCAGCGCGGCATGGTGATGCGCCATATCGCCGAGCACAACGACACCGATGTCGCCGCCGTCGGCAACTGGGAAACCGGGCGCAATTTGCCCAAGACCGAGAACCTGTTGAAGACCGCTGCCTTCCTGCGCGTCGACCCGGTGGCGCTCGGCAAGGGCGAGGTCGTCTTCCTCGAGGATGCCGGCACTGTCGCCGACGCGGAGATCGTCACCGATGCCGCACCCCTGCCCTCAGGCTCGATGGACATCGAGGTCCTGGGTGCGGCGGTCGGCGGCGACGACGGCGACTTCACCTTCAACGGCGAGCCGGCCGGCTACGTCCAGCGCCCGCCGGGTGTGCGCAACCTGCCAAAAGTCTTCGCGCTGCACGTGCTCTCGGATTCCATGGTGCCGCGCTACGAGCCCGGCGACCTGATCTATTGCGGCGGCCGTGACGCCGTGCCCGGCGACCATGTGGTGATCGAGACGTTTCCGGAAGAAAACGAGCGCAACGGCAAGGCCTTCATCAAGAAGCTGGTCAAGCGCACCGCCGCCGAACTGGTGGTCGAGCAGTACAATCCACCGAAGACCCTGACCTTCAACCGCTACGCGATAAAGCACGTCTGGCGCGTCATCCCGCTCAAGGAACTGCTGGGATATTGAGGAGCGCCTTGCCGCCTTCCCGTTGTAAATTTTTCGCAAAAACTTTACAACGGCTTGAATTCCGCCACCTCGACAGCTACAGTTGTACATAATTTGCAAAAACTTTACAACCGAGCTTCGAATGAAAGAAGTCGATATCGTCTACAGGACCATGTTCGCCGAGCTTGATCAGCGAACCTTCGACGCGGCCTTCGCATCGGATTTCTCCAGCGACGGACTTTTCGTGAAGCAGAAGTCCAAGAACCAGGAGTTCTGGTATTTTCAGACCAATGTCGACGGAAAGCCCGTCAGGAAATATGTCGGCCCCAGTTCCAGCAAGGAGATAGACGACCGGGTCAAAACGTTCAAAGAGCTGAAGAACGACCTGAAGAGCCGCCGCAAACTGGTGTCGACCCTCGTCAGGAATGCTTACCTGCCCGCCCCCGAACGATTCACCGGCGATGTCGTGGCGGCGCTCTCAAATGCCGGCCTGTTCAGGCTCAGGGGCGTCCTGGTCGGGACGGTCGCCTACCAGTGCTACCCCGGCCTTCTCGGAATTCGCCTGCCGTCAACCGCCATGCAGACGGGCGACGCCGATTTCGCGCAGTTCCATTCGATTTCCGCCGCCATCGAAGACAGTCTTCCGCCGATACTGGACGTGCTCAAGGCGATCGACCCGACCTTCCGCGATATTCCACACCAATCGGACGGCAAGTTCAGTACCCAGTTCGAGAATGCCGGGAAATTCAGGGTCGAGTTCCTGACCCCGAACACGGGGAGCGAAGAATATTCGGGGCGCGCGGCAAAAATGCCGGCGCTGGGCGGGGCCGCCGCTCAGCCCCTCGGATTCCTCGACTTCCTCATTCAGGATCCGGTGCGCACCGTCATGCTGCACAAAAGCGGCGTCCCCGTCACGGTCCCCGCAGCCGAGCGCTATGCGGTCCACAAGCTGATCGTCAGTTCGCGGCGACGCAACGATGCTCCGGGCTACACGAAGCGCGCGAAAGATATCCTGCAGGCTGCTTCCCTTGTCGAAGCCCTGGTTCAAACACGCCGCCATGGCGACCTCGCCATGGCCTTCGCCGAAGCCTGGAACCGAGGCCCTTCGTGGCGCGAAGGGATTTCCACAGGCCTGTCCTATATCGAGGACAACAAGCGCGGTCTTGTGGAGGACGGACTTCGAAAAGGCTTGCTTGAGATCGATGAAGATTCCAGGGACTTCAGCCTGGCCTCCTGAAGACCAGTCCCGGCCAACACTTCAAACGTTCGAAGCCCGCAAGGACAGGCAACTGGCTTTGCGTCGTCACACGGATCACTTCTCACGCCCTTTTGCCTCGCTCCAGCGGCACCTCGCGGCTATTCAGCATGCGCGCCTCGGCGAGCGTGCGTTGCCGGTCGTCGACGAACGCCGCCTGGATCGACACCGTCCCGCCCGGCAGGCCGTCGGCGCGGCAGGCCGAGCAGATGATACGACCTGAAAGGGCCGACAGCGGCGTCTGCCTAGTCACGCCGAAGCGCTTGAGCTGATCAGGCTTCCACCACCTGTTGCGGCCGCAATCGACGCATTCGACGGCGATCGACACGACATCGGCGATCGTTGGTTCCCTCCCCGGCAATGCCATCGCCCCTCCCTTATGTTCCTGATTTGTTCACATAATCGTGTGTTTCGGCGCGAGAGTCGAGTCGCGCCGCTCAAACTTTTACAAGAGTATCGCTTGTGCAATTTTTGAGTTTTGCTTATATTCTTTGGGCGAGCACGAGTCACCCGCGATGCTCCGCGCCGCCGGCCTCCGGCACATGGACGCATGAGGGACAGATGATGCAGGCCACCGCCGGTCATGGCCGGATCGCCACGCTGCTTTTCCAGTCATCGTGGCACACAAGGGCAGTCGCGCATCCACTGTCGCCGGGCCGCACCGGCCATGAACCGGCGCGCGCGCCGGAACTGCCGCGATGAGCTCCGGCTTCGCCCACGCCTGCGGCTACAGTGGCGACAGCCCTGCCCTGATCGAGGCCTTTGAGGCGATCCGCCAGTGCGGCATTCGCCAGGCGAGGCAGGAGCACCATCGGCGCAAAGCTATCATCGACCAGCTGAAACTCGGCGAAGACATGTTCCTGGCGGCCATCGGCCCGGCGCTGTCGGCTGAAGAAGCCATCGAGGACGCCACCCGCTTCATCGCCTTCTGGCTGGCTATGCCGTGCTGGCGCCAGGAACGGCGCCTCCCCGATCTCATGAGAGCCAGACAGCAGCTTCTGGTGGCGCGTTTCTTCCGCCGCCACGGTCACAGGATCTGGCAGCGCGAGGCAGCCTGAACATCTGGCGGCGCCGCCATATCATGATACGACAAGCGGTCTCGCCGGGTCGTTCACAAGTTCAGGAGAAAGATATCCAAGTCATTCTGAAAGCACAGGCCGCACGGATCATCTTCGGCGATCGACAACCAACTTGGGTCTGAATTGAACCATTTGGGGTCCACTTGCGTTGACTTGAAAAGGAAACGCGCCCAGTGCCCCCTTCTACCCCACGATTGGCCACACCCCGATTCGAATGTCTGCCGGATACCGACCGGACATGGATGGTCTGGGACAATGAAACCGGCGCGCCTGCGACGCTCGGCGGCTGCGAGCTTCGTGGACGGCAGAAGGAAAGGGCCGAAGTCGCCTGCGGCATCCTCACCCGCATTTTCACGAATCGCATGGATGCAAAGGCCGTCAGGAGCGATACGCGACGTCCCGACCGCAACGGGGCGGAAGCAGACCGGACAGATTGAGGCCCCGGCGGCCCCGATTGCCAAGTATGTGGCTCCATGACCTTCCGGATCTGACGGCTCGCGATTATAGGCGGGTATATGGACCGCAAAACCTACATATCGAGCCTCTTCACCGGCGCTGACCAGCGGCGAAACTTCCAGACCCTGGACACGGTCTTCCCGGTCGCGCGCATGTCGGCGTCATCGACGCCCTTTGTCTTTCCGCGCGGGCCGGCGATCACCCTTCCGGCCACCTACACCCACGAAGGCGTCGACCGTTCCATCGAAGCGCTGCTCGACGAGACCGAGACCATGGCATTGCTGGTGGTCAGGGACGGATCGATCGTCTTCGAACGCTATGCGGACTGGGGTGGGGCGCAAGCCCGCTGGAAATCGATGTCCGTCGCCAAGAGCGTCATTTCCGCCGCACTCGGCATCGCCTGGGGCGAAGGCCTGATCCCGTCGTTCGAGGCGTCGGTCTCATCCATCCTGCCCGAGCTCGCCGGCTCGGCCTATGACGGCGTCAGCATCAAGAATGTGTTGCAGATGTCGTCGGGCGCGGGATGGAACGAGGACTACAGCGATCCGAACTCCGACATCAACCGCTTCGCCGCCATCACCGCCAATGGCGGCTCGTTCAACGCATTTCCGGCGACACTGAAGAGAGCCCGCGAGCCCGGCACGTTCAACCTCTACAACAGCACGGACACGCAGGTGCTCGGCATGCTGCTGACACGGCTGACCGGCCGCCCCATCCACGACTATGTCCGAGAAAAACTCTGGCATCCGCTCGGCATGGAGACGGAAGGGTTCTGGCTGCTCGACGACCACGGCATGGAGATGGCCTATGCCGGCCTCAACGCCACGGCGCGCGACTATGCCAAGGTCGGCGAGCTTTTCCGCAACCAGGGCCAGTGGCACGGAAGGCAGATCGTGCCGGCGCGATGGGTCGAGGCATCGGTCACGCCCGACGCGCCGCACCTCATGCCCGGCGATACCGGCTTGTCGGATTCGCTGTTCGGCTATGGCTATCAGTGGTGGGTGCCGGCGGGCGGTGACGGCGCATTCGCCGCGATCGGCGTCTACAACCAGTTCATCTACGTCAACCCCTCCAAGGGCGTGGTCATCGTCAAGCTGTCGGCCAGCCGGCGCTACGGGCTGACCAACGATGAGACGTCCTATCGCGAGTATGAGACGGTCGACATGCTCGCCGCCATCGCCACGGCTGCATAGAACAGGCGCATAGACCTGGCCGGATTGACGCGCCCCCGCATCATTCGCGTCGGGGCGGCGGCGTGTCGGCGGGCTTGGGGTTGTCGATGCTGCTCTCGTTCACCTGAAAGGCCTTGCCCTCGACCTTTTCCGATCTGGTCCCGTCACCGGATTTCTGCAGGGGCGGCTCCGCCGGCAGCACCTTCCTCGGCCCTTTGTCGTTCACCGAGTTTTCATTGATCTGGAACGCGATGCCCTCGACCTTTTCAGGGTGAAGTTCTTCGCCGGTCCTGGGGTTGATTTCTTTCGCCACTGGAAATCTCCATGTTCCGCCGCATCGAACGCGCGCCGGCCGAGGGTGAACGTCCGCCTTCGCGGTGGGTTCCCAAACGCGCTACGAACATCGGCCGGAACCATTTGCCGTCGGCCGCCGTTCTGCCGATGATGAAGGTTCGAGCGATGATGAAAAAGACATTGACCCTTGTGATTGCCGCCCAGGCCGCTGCCGCCCTTGCCTTGCTGCTGGTGGCGACCTTTGAACTGACGCCGGGACCGGCCGTCGCCGCGCAAACGGCGACCGCCGAAAAGACGCCGGTCCGGCAGACCTCCGCCGACGATTGCAGCAAGGCGACATGGCCAAACATCCCGCAACATTGCCTGGACAACAGTTCCGGCGCCGGCCGCACGGTTTCGGCCGTGGTTGTCATTCCCGACAACTAGACCTGGCAAACCAGGCCCCGCAGGCAAGTCAGGCGCGGACTGTGAGATTTATTCCCCACCGATAGCGCAGGCCACTCACCGAACAGGTCCGCGATTGACCCGCGAGCAGCAGAAGTCCCAACTTACAAAATCGTATGGCAGTCCGCCGAGAAACCCCAAGACAGGCTCTTGCCGCCCGCGTTAGACTGGGCTGATTTGGCGCCGCGGCGGTGGCCTGATCTCCACATATCAGGGAAGTTGCAAATATGAACCGAACGCTTACCGGGCTTGCCGTCATCCTCGGCATCCTCCTCATCATTCTGGGCATCGTCTACTGGACGGTTCCCGCCGGCTCGCTGCCCGGCTTCATCCCCGGCGCCGAAGCCGGATCGACGGTCGTTCACTTCAAGCATGGGCTGGGATCGGTCATCGTCGGGCTGGCGCTGTTCGCCTTCGCCTGGTTCCAGAGTGGCCCCAAGCAGGGCTGATCGAGACTTCGATCATGCGGTCGCATGCCCGCGCCTCCATAAGGGGCGCGGGACAGGTTTTTAGTACGTCCCCTATGGCGAAGCAGCCCCACCGTCCTGCGCCGCCTCGCGATCATGCTCGAACTGCTCGGCCCATTGCAGGTTGAGGAGCCAGGGCTCGCGCCGACCGATCCACAATTCATAGGCCGGAATAAGGTCGCTTGGCGCCTCGTCGAGGCAGCCGAGCATGATCTCGGCCTCGTCCGCGCGCAGCGATGCCACTCGCGAGCCGCAGGTCACGCAAAAACTCCTGCCGGCGAATGTACCGAGTTGCCCGGTGCCCTCATAGGCTGACCGGAGCCACACGCCGAAGAAGTTGAAGGCGCTGCCGCTGGTGCGCCGGCAATCCTGGCAATGGCAGACGCCAATCCGCAAGGGCAGACCGTTCAGACGAAAGCGCGCGGCGCCGCAAAGGCATCCGCCGGTTCGAACGTCGCTCATGGCGCCTCCACATGTCTGGCCGGTTTCCGGTTCTCGTCGGGGTTTGGCGTGGGCATCTCGTCGGGAAGCAGGTCGGGGCCGGACTCGCGCACATCCGGCGTCCATGTCGGCGCGTCAGCCGGTGGTTCGTCGTTCGGATCTGGCCTCGGCGTGTTCGCAATGCTGAATTTCATCAGGCTCATGGCGGCAATCTCCTTCGAGCGCCAACGAGCGACCGGTTGGATTGTTCCGGCCAGTCAGATCCAGTCTAGACATGGCATGCCCATGAAAAAAGCCCCGCCGGCTGAGCCGGCGGGGCCTTGTCCGAAAGCTGACGCGATCAGCCTTCACCGCCTTGAGGGAAAGCGGCTGTTTTCAAAACTTCCAGCGCGCCGCAAGGTTCCTTCCCTCTGGCAGGGCAATGGCATATTCTTGCGAAGATAGACCCTCACCCTGGCTTACCGGGGCGAGCCACGGGTCTCGCCCGTCCTTCGGCGCCCCACAAGGGGGCGGGAATGCCGCCCGATCAGAGCTTCAGCACCGCCATCGCCAGGCAACCGGCGACGACGCAGTAGATAGCAAAGGGCGTCAGCGTGCGCGTCTCGAAATATTTGAGCAGGAAGCGCACCGACAGATAGGCGCTGACGCCCGAACAGACCGCGCCGACGACGGCCGGCGCCAGTCCGACCGCGCCATTGGCGAACAGGTCCGGCACTTTCAGCACGGCGGCGGCGAAGATGATCGGCGTCGCCAGCAGGAAGGAATAGCGCGCGGCATTGTCGTGCGAGAGCCCGGTCACCAGGCCGCCGGCGATGGTCATGCCGGTGCGCGAGAAGCCGGGGATCAGCGCCAGGCATTGCGCCACGCCGATGAGGATGCTCTTGCCCCATGACATGTCGGCCAGCTTGCGGTCGTCATAGGCGCCTTCGGTGGTGGCGTGGCTGCGCAGCCATTCGACACCATACAGCGCGATGCCGTTGAGGATGAGCGCGCCTGCGATGATGTCGGCGGCGGAAAACAAATCCTTCAGCCGCTGCTCGAACAATATGCCCAGAATGCCCGCCGGTATGGTTGACACGATGATCAGCCAGCCGATGCGCGCATAGGTGTCTTCCTTCTTGATCTGGCGTTCGGCCAGCGAACGCAGCACGCCGCTGACGATCGCCACCCAGTCGCGCCAGAAGAAGCCCAGCAGCACAAGGGCTGTGGACAGGTGCGTGAGAACCAGGAAGGACAGGAAGGCATCGCTCGACTGGTCGAGATTCCAGCCGAGCAAGGCCGGGATGAGCACGCTGTGGCCTAGGCTGGATATGGGGAAAAGTTCCGAGAAACCCTGCAGCAATCCGAGAATGACTGCCTGAACATACGATACCATTTAATGCCTTTCCTTTTTTCTGCCTCCCAAAGCCCACGCCTCCCGGACATCGTGGACTTCTCGTTTTCCGACGGTTCGCCGTGCGGATCAGTTTCCCGTGGTTTTGATACGCGCGTAAGACACGGGCGGCGGCCGGCACTCTATTCAAGCCGGACAGGCGTCCGCAAGGTGCTCTGGTATCACGGCTCGCCGATGAGCTTGCAATGCAATGTGAGCGGCGCCTGTTGCGCAAGCGTCAGCGCGTCGTCGAAGAAGTCGCAGTCCAGTATGTTGTCGGGACCGCTGCGGCGCGCCGAATAGACGTTCACATTGACCATGACCTTGCCCTCGGTCAGCCATTTGACGTGGCCCCGTTCGAAGGCCTTGCCGGTGACGTCAACGGACGCAACCGTGCTGTCGACGGTGATCTCTTCCCTGCCGAGATCGATCTGCCCGACTTCGTTCGCTTTCTTGGCAAAGGCGGGTTTCGGGTCGCCATAGTAGGACGCGGCAACGACGATGCCCTCATGCAGCCGGGCAAGCTCGCTTGCCGCCTTGGCCGACAGCGACAGATCGATCCTGAAGCCGTAGCTGTCACCAGCTTGGGCAGCACTCGCGGACACCGTCAACAGGGCGACGAGCCCAACTTTCAACCAGCCCATGCCCGTCCCCTCCAGCCGCGATCCATCGCAATATGTTTTGGGCGCTTACAATCCTTGTACCGGCCCGGCTGTCATGGCGCCTCTCTTTTCCGTCTCGATTCGTGCATTTTTGCAAAAGCCCGAATCAGATTCATCGTATGCGTGGTCGCAGCAGCCCGGCAGCCATGGTTGCCAGGACTTTCCCGGATTACCCCCGGATATCGCATCGCCATCGACGCCGTCAGAGGATTTCTAGAGATGTTGCAGCTCAGGCATCTGGCGTTCGCGTCCTCGGTGGCCCTCATGATGGCGACGCCGGCAGCGCACGCGGCCGCCATGCCTCTGCCCCTGCCCTATAAGCCCACCATCACTGTGGTGGACCGCCTGGCCAATCCCGTGCCCAGCCAGGATGTCGGCCCGGGCGACGACCAGTCCGCCCAGCCCGATGAAGTCGCGCCCGACGACCTGCCGCCGACCGATGAAATCCTGCCGCCGGACGTCAATGACGAGAACAACACCGACATGATGCAGCCCGACGAGATGCCGCGCGATGGCGGCGACGCCCCAAGGCCGCCCGCCGTCTCCAACGACAACGATAACGGCCAGCTGCCGCAGGACCAGGACGACGGCAACTGAGGCAGGGCGATCTGTGGCGGCACGCCTGGCCTCGGCGCCGCATCGCACGATTTGATGGGGCTTCGCCGCCATCATCCTTTTTGGTTCCGTCTATACCGGTTGGCACTATGCCGTGGACGGCTATCTGGCGATCATCATCGTTTCGGCGCTGTGGTACCTGACCGGGCGTGCGATCTTGCCCGCCGCGAGCAACAGAGCCTAAAGCGCGCCGCCTCGTCCTGGCCAGTTCGGCAGGGCACCTAAACAGGAATGAGCCCGTGGCGGAGCATGATCTCCTTGGCCCTGGCCAGGTCCGGCTTGCCAGGAACGTTGATCACCTCTGCCATCTCCTCGAAGTAGCGGCGCGCTATGGTGCCCGGGGTCATCACCGCCAAGGTCCGGGACCTGCCCTCATGCAGGTTCTCGTGATGATGCACACTCCCGCGCGGGATGAACACGGTGTCACCGGGACCGAGCAGTTGCGTGCGGCCATCGGCGGTGACCGTCAGGACGCCCTCCAGTCCGTAGAGGGTTTCGTCGGCCTCCTGATGGTAGTGGGGGGCCGGTACGCGAGCGCCCGGCGGAATAACGCACTCGAACACCGTGGCGCCTTCCTCGTTGACAAGGAAGGTCAATTCCAATTCGCCGATCCGAACAACCTTGTCCGCACGCGCTTCCATTGTTCTGCTCCCTGATGTAAAATGACTTTACGAAATATCGTGTAAAGTGACTTTACAAACATGTCAACGCCCAATCTACTTGCGGATCGTCAGGCCAATGGCAAGGTGCCGGGCCAACCGTTTTTCGGCGCCCTCCTGCGCATGACCTGGGAGCACGTGCGCGACCATCTGTCCCGCGCTATCCGCGATGCCGGCTTCAGCGACTTGCAGGAAGCGCATTTTCCCATGTTCAGCTACCCGGTTCCGGACGGTATCCGACCGTCTGATCTGGCGCGCCAGAAGCGAATGTCGCGGCAGGCGATGAACTACCTGATCGTCCAGCTCGAGGACCTCGGCTATATCGAGCGGCGCGCGCCCGAAGGCGGCGATCGGCGCCTGATCTACCTGAGTGCACGCGGCAAGCAGGTCGTCGACGTGATCCTGGCCACCATGCGCCGGTTGCACACGCAATGGGCGCACGACATCGGCGAACAGCGCTTCAACGACTTCGTCGACGTGCTGAGGCAGCTGTCCACCCGGATGCAGGAAGAGAGCGCGGTCACCCAGGCTGCGGACCCATAAGCCGCGGCCGGGGCCGCAAGCGCTCCCTTGTCGACGCTCGTCCATAAACTGGGTGTGCCCGTAACGGTCCTTGGCGATGTTCCGCGACGCGTGACAAAACCGCAAGATCGGTCGAGCAAATTGTGGCCATGAGCGACTAGTTGAAGCCGCCACGGAGGACGGACGATGAAGGCGGCGCTTCAAAATCACCATGCCCGGATGCAACGGGTGCTGGACTACATCGACCGGCATCTCGACAGTGATCTGGACCTGGAAACGCTGAGCGGTGTCGCGGCCTTCTCGAAGTTTCATTTCCACCGGCAGTTTACGGCGACCTTCGGGTTGTCCGTGCATAGCTATGTCCAGCTTGCCCGTATGAAGCGCGCTTCGCACCGGCTGGCCTACATGGACGCCCAAAGCGTCACGGACATAGCGATGGATGCCGGTTACGATGCACCGGACGCCTTCGCCCGCGCCTTTCGGCAAAGGTTCGGGCAATCGCCTTCATCGTTCCGGAAGTCTCCCGATTGGGAGCCGTGGCATGCGGCCTTCGGGCCTCTCGACAACGCCAGGAGCAAGCTCATGCAGAAGACTTTTACCACTGACGACGTAACGATTCGCGATGTGCCCCCTACGCCGGTGGCGATCATGGAGCATCGGGGCGACCCCGCAACGCTCGGCGCCACCATCCAGCGGTTCATCGCCTGGCGCAAGGCCGCGGGTCTGCACCCCAGGACAAGCCCGACCTTCAATGTCTGGCGTTCCGAGCGGCGACCTACGCCGCCTGCCGATTATAGCATGGACCTTTGTGTCGGGACCGACCAACCGATCGAGGCGAACGGTGAGCAGATCAGAGCCGGCGAGATCCCTGGCGGACGCTGCGCGGTGCTGCGCGTCGTCGGCAACACCGACAATCTGGAGCCCGCCGCGCTCTACCTTTATCGCGAGTGGCTTCCGGCCAGCGGCGAGGAGGCACGCGACTTCCCGATCTATTGCCAGCGGCTGGGCTTCTTCGCGGAAGTGCCGGAGCACGAGGCGGTCGCGGACCTGTTTTTGCCGCTGAAATAACGCGCTGCGACGGCGGCCTGTCCCTTCCGATCGCAAGAAACGGACAGGCCGCTATCCACCCAATCCCGGCCTCTATGGGATCATGCTCTAATGGGCGACAGCGCCTGTGGACTGCCCTTTCTTGGCCAGCATCACAAGGAACGCGGCGGCGAACAACGTCGCTCCGAGAACGACGAATGTGTCGCTGTATCCCATGATCACAGACTGTTTCTGAACCGCCCTTCCAAGCGCCACGATAGCCTTCTGGCGGGCGGCGTCGAAGTCCGACACGCCGTGCGCCATGAAGTACTGTGTCGTCTGCTCGATGCGATCGCGGACCTCCTGGCGAAACACATTGATCGAGATGCCATTGATGTTGGAATGGAACTGCTCGCGCCTGGTGAATATCGTGCCCAGCATCGCCACGCCGACGGCGCCGCCAAGATTGCGCAACATATTGAAAAGACCGGAGGCGGCGGCTGATTCCTCCTTGGCGATTCCCAGCATCGCGATGCCGGTCAACGGCGCCATGGCAAAGGCTTGCCCGACCGCGCGCACGACATTGGGCACGAAGAACTGATCGCCGGCGGTATCAGGCGACATGGTCATGTTCATCATGCAACTGATGCCGAACAGGCCCAGTCCGAAGCTCACCAGAAGCCGCGTGTCGAAGATCTTCATGAGTTTCGGCACGAACGGGATGACGATGAGCTGCGGCAGCCCCGTCCAGGCCATGACGGACCCGATTTGCTGGGCATTGTAGCCCTGCGCCTGGCCAAGATATTGAGGCAGGAGAAAGACCGAGCCGAACAGCCCAAAGCCGAACAGCGCATTGGCCAGGGTTCCAAGGCCGAAGTTGCGTCTGGCAAGCAGCCTCAGATTGACGGCCGGATTTGCGACGCTGAGCTCGGTGACGATGAAGATGGTGAGAAATACCAGGGCCACCAGGGCAAGCTTGATGATGAAGGTCGAGCCGAACCAGTCGTCCTTGTTGCCTTCCTCGAGCACGGTCTGCAGGGCGCCAAGCCCGATCGCCATCGAGATGATGCCCAGCCAGTCGCCCTGCTTCAGCAGGTCCAGGCGCATTGGGGTTCTCTCCAGCGTCATCGAGAGAACCAGGACCATGATCGCTCCCGGCACCAGATTGATGAAGAAGATGTACTGCCATCCGAAATTCTCGGTGAGGTAGCCGCCGATCGTCGGTCCGATCGCCGGTGCGAAGGTTGCCGTGACCGCGAACATCGCCATGCCGATCGGCTGCTGCGCCTTCGGCAACTTGGTCAGTATCAGCGTGAACGCCATGGGAATCAGCACGCCGCCGGTAAAACCCTGGATGCCGCGCAGCACGATCATCTGCCCGAGGTTCTGCGCGAAGGCGCAACTCGCGGAAAACGCGATGAACAGCACGGAGTTCACCAGCAGGAAGATACGAAACGAAAACACCCGGCTCAGATAATCGCAGAGCGGGATGACGATGATTTCGCCAATCAGATAGCTGGTGGAAATCCATGCCCCATTGTCCACGCCAGTGCCAATGCCGCCCTCGATGTTCAGCAGCGAGGCATTGGTGATCTGGATGTTCAGGACCGCCATGAAGGCCCCGATCAGCCCCGCTGAAACCGTGATCCAGTCCCTGGCGCTGGCGGAATGTTCGTTGCCCGCGGCCGCTTGATGCGACATGGCGCGTCCTTCTCTCGATTGTTCGTGACCACTCGCCCGGTCAGTGAGCCGTCTTCACGGCTGGATCCTGGGTGTCGATCGTTGGCACGACCGACATGCCCGGACGCAGAATTCCGGCCAGGGGACTGCCCGCCTCCACCTTGATCTTCACCGGAACGCGCTGGACGATCTTGGTGAAATTGCCGGTCGCATTGTCCGGCGGCAGCAAGGCGAACTCCTGGCCACTGGCCGGTGCGACGCTGTCGACGATGCCTTTGAGGACATGGGCCGGGTAGCTGTCGACATCGATGGAAACCAGTTGCCCGGGCCGAATGTCGGTCAGCTGCGTTTCCTTGAAATTGGCGACGATGTAGACCGACGATAGCGGCACGACGCTCATCAATGCCGTGCCCGCCTGGACGAACTGGCCGACACGCAACGTCCGATTGCCGACGACGCCGTCGATCGGCGCGGCGATCGTCGTGTAGCTCACATTCAGCTCGGCCTGGTCTTGAACACCCCTGGCATGCTCCACGTCCGCCTGAGCCTTGGCGAGCTGTGCCTCGAGACTGGTGACTTGCTTTTCAGCGGCCGCCATGGCCGCCTCGTCACGCTGCAGCGTGGCTTTTGCGATCGCCAGCTTCGAGACGGTCTGCTGGGCATTCTGGACCGACCCGGAACCATTCTTTGCCAGCGTGGCGTATCTGACGTTCTCCTGCTCGGCGAATGTCAGGTTGGCCTGATCCAGCAGGACAGTCGCCCGCGCCTGGTCGATCAGCGTGGCCTGTTGGTCGATCGAGGCTCGAAATTCGGCGACAACGGCATTCGCCGCATCGACATTGGCCCGGGCCTGGCTAAGGGCGACCAGATAGTCGCGGTCATCGATCCTGGCGAGCGGCTGGTTCATCTTCACGGACTGATTGTCCGTGACGAGAACCTCCTTGAGATAGCCGGAAACCTTCGGCGCCAGGACGGTGGAATCGCTCTTCACATAGGCGTCATCGGTTGACACCTGAAAGCGGCCAACGGTCCAGTAGTCCCAGCCATAGGAGGTGCCACCGCCCAGCGCCGCCAGGGCAGCCACACCCAACAGCGCGCGCTTGAGCCAGGGCCGTCCCGGCTTTCGGATCGCGTCCGTCGCGGGAACATCCGCTGGCGCCCCAGAGTCGAGCCGGAGTGGTTCGTCAAGCCGGGGCGGCGCCTCGATCCTGGGCGGCGAGTCGAGCCGGCTGGGGTCTATGGTCTCGAGAAGCTTGAGATCGGGGCGGCTGACGTGATCGTTCATGATTGCCTCCACGGCTTGATCGGCCGCTTTGGTTTCGGCCTGATGTCGATTTTGGTAATAACTGTTACCACCTTGGTTGACAAATACGGTAACTTACCGTACCAGTCAAGCGGCAAACTGATTTGTCTCATTCACGAGGTTGAAATGGCCAGACGTACAACGACACGGCCGTCACCCGACCAACGCCGATCGGCGATGCTGGAAGCCGCCGCGGCTGTTTTCTTCGAACAGGGCTACTCCGCCACCAGCATCGACGCGATCATCGGCAGGCTGGGAGGCTCGAAGCGCAATATCTACAACGAGTTCGGCAACAAGGAGGGCCTGTTCACCGCGCTCGTATCAGAAACGTCCGACAAGGCCCTTTCAGCGCTGACGGCCGAGAGCATTGAAGGACATGACATCAGGGAAACGCTGCTCGAATTCGGCCGGCGGCTCCTGGCGATCTACATGTCGCCGACACTGATCGGCGTCTATCGAACGATCATGACGGAAGGGACACGGTTTCCGGATCTTGCCAAGGCTTTCTTCGACCGCGGCCCGGGTCGCGCCTCCGCCCGGCTCGGCGAAGTCCTCGAACAGGCCAAGGCGAGACATGAAATAGACGTCGATGATTGCAAGATGGCGGCGGATCTCTTCGTCGGCATGCTGCGCGACAATCACCATTTGCAGGTCGTGCTCGGCCTGCGGCCGCCCCCCGCCCCCGCCGAAGCCGAAACAATCGTCGTTTCGGCCGTCACGATATTCCTTTCCGGCATTGGACGCCGAAGCCCGACGCCTGCGTTGGCACATGACAGGCATGAAAAGCCCTGACGCCAGGAGGCGGCAATGAGGACCAGGCAAGACGAGCTAACACTCGAGGAAATGCTGTCCGATCCCATAGTCCTGCTGCTGATGCGCAGCGACGGGCTAAATCCCGACGATGTCCGCGCCGCCTTGGAAATGGCTGAAAAGACACAGCGTTCCCGCATGGCGGGCATTCGCGACCGCCGGCAGGCCGGGCAGAAAGTAGTCACAATCCGCTTTGGCGAAAAACCTTCGGCACCTCGAAGCTAGGATTCTCACGGGCCTGGATGGTGGGGCAATCGCATATGGCAGCGCCCGCCCCTCACTTCGCCGCTGCCCTGAAGCGCGCGGCGAAATCGTCGAGCTCCGGCCGTTCCATGTCGGAGATCGCCCAGTAGGAGAAGGCGCCGTCGCTCCAGCGCACCATCGAGAAGCCGCCGGCCGAAAGGTCCGTGGGCGCGGTGGCGGTGCCCTTGTCCTGCGGGGCTGCGACCAGCGTGATCAGGTGCTCGCGGTGGCGGTAGACCAGCGCCGGCACCGGCCGGTCGGCGATCACCTCGACCCGGCCGCCGACAAGCGCGTAGCCGTCAGCGGCAAGGTCCGGCGCCGGCGGCGACACGCCGATCCGGGCATCCAGCCACGGCTTGACCGTGTGCCGGTCGGACGAGGCAATGTCGAAGGGGCTCGAGGCAAGCAGGCTGCGGCGATGGCCGCCGGCCACGGCTTCCGCGAAACTGTCGGGCGCATTGCTGGTCATCACCCATTGCGTCGCGCCGCTGGCCAGCACCGCGGTGACCACGATCGATGCCGCCAGCGACCGCCATTCGAAGGAGCCGAAGCCGCGCCGCGCCAGCCGGGCTTGCGACGGCCTCGGCTGGGCGCTTTGCCTGCGCGCGGTCTGGCCAGGCAGCGCCGAGCGCAGGCCCTGCTGCACATCTTCCGCTTGCGCTGGCGCAGCCTGCGCCGGTGAGGCTTGCGCCGGCGCTACCGGAGCTGGTGCGACTTGGGCAGGAGCAGGAGTAGGAGCAGGCGCGGCCTGCGCGAACGCTGACGTGCCCTGCGCGGCGCCGATCGAGCCGATCGCCGCCATGCGCGCCATGAAATCATCGCTCACCTCGACGCGCGGCAACCGCGCGACCGCGCCCTGCAGGGCGACGATGCGGGCATGCTCGGCGGCAAGCTTGGGGTCCGCGGCTATGCGCCGTTCCACGGCCAAGGCCGCGGCCGCGTCGAGTTCGCCATCGACAAGTGCATGGATCATCAGCTTCATGCCTTCGGCATCTTCGGGCAGTCCATCGTCACGGGCGCTCATGGCGCTCTCCCAAGTTCAGTCATCAGCAGGCCACGCGCCCGCGCCAGCCGCGACATCACCGTGCCGATCGGCACGGCGAGCATGGCCGAGATCTCGCGATAGCTGAGGCCGTTGATGTCGCGCAGCACCAGCGTCTCGCGAAAGGGCTCCGGCAGCCCGGCGATCGCCGCTTCCAGCGTCGCCGTATCCGCCTTGGCGATTAGGCTCGCCTCCGGACTGTCCGTGTCCGGCATGCTGACGCCCTGCCCCGCCGCCATGTCGTCGAGATCGGCGAGATCGCCGACCGCCATCACGGCGCGCGGCCGGTTGCGCGCCAGCCAGGAATAGGCGGCGTTGCGCACGATGGTCAGCAGCCAGGCGCGGGCATTGCCGCCGGCATAGCTGGCGATGCCGGCATGCGCCTTGAGGCAGGCCTCCTGCACCACATCCTCGGCATCGGCCATGTTGCCCGTCAGCCAGCGGGCGAGCGAGAGCGCGTCGCCGAGATGGGGAAGCACCACCTCGCCGAAGCGCTCGGCCGCGGCCTTCTCGCTCAACACCGTTCCATCGCCGGGCACTCCGGACAGGATTTGCCGCGCGCCTTCAAGGGGCGACGGTGATCTTGCCCTGCATGTGCGGGTGAAGCCCGCAGAAATAGGCGAAATCGCCTGCTTTGGTGAAGGTGAAGGCATATGTGTCACCGGTGTCAAGCGCCTTGGAGCGGAACGAGCCGTCATTGGCGACGACGAGATGCGGGATGTCATCGTCATTCTCGAAGGTCACGGTGGTGCCGGGCTTCACCGTCAGCGCCGCCGGCGTGAAGGTGAAATTGTCGATCTTCACCACCGGCGCGTCGGCCGCCTGCAGCGGCGCCGGGGCCAGCACGGCAAGGCTGAGCGCCGCGAGAGGACCGACAAAAGGCCGGGTCGGAAAGCGGATCATGCTGTTGTCCCCTCACGCCAGGGTCGAGTCGATGATGGCGAGTTCCTGCCCGCCCTGCTTCACGGCGACGCTGGAGGTGCCCAGCAGGCCGCGCAACTGGCCGGCCGGCACCGTCATCGGTCCGGGCGACGCGGCCGTGCCGGGCGCCGGCTGCGGGAATGCGGTCGAACGCGCGGTGTGGAAGGTGACGTTGCCCTCCACCTTCTGCATGATCTGGTGGATATGGCCGTTGAGCACGGTGACCGACCCGAACCCCTTGAGCATGCTGAGCGCCTGCGCCGCATCATCCGTGCCCCAGCCCCATTCGGGATAGACGGCCCACAGCGGAATGTGGGCGAAGACGACGATCGGCGTCGATGCGCTGACCACTTTCAGGTCATCGGCCAGCCACGCCAGTTGCTCAGGCCCGAGATTGCCGAGCCCGCCGGCCTTGAGGTTGACGACGTTGACGAGGCCGACGAAATGCACGCCGTTCTGGTCGAACGAATACCAGCCGGCGCCCTTGGTGCCCTTGCCATAGCGATCGAGATAGGCCTTGCCGTTGCCGTCGTCGATGACATCGTGCTCGCCCGGCACATAATGCACGTCGAAGCCGGCGCCGCCGATGATCTGCGCGGCGTTGTCGAACTGCGCCGCCTTGGACAGATGCGTGATGTCGCCGGTGTGGATCATGAAGGCGGGCTTTTGCGGGAGCGCCTGGATCTTGCCCATCGCTTCCTTCAGCGTGTCGATGGCATGCGGGTTGGCCGCCTTGTCGAAGCCGATATGGCTGTCGGAAATCTGCAGGAAGGTGAAGCCGCCGGCCATCGCCTCGGCGGCCTGCGCCGCGCCCAGCAGGTTCAGCGATACGGGCACGCCGCCCGACATCGTCCACAGCACGCCGGTGCCAGCCCAGATCATGCATTCCAGCGCATGGCGGCGGCTTATGCCCTCGCCTTCGCCGTCGTCATCATGGTGGTGATGGGTCATGTCGATCTCCTCGACGCCGCAAGTGGCGTCTGATGAGGAGACAGGCGAAGGCGCAGGTTTATTCCCGGCGTTTGCGATTTGGCCGATCACGGGTTCGTGATCGGCCCGGCAATGTTTGCCGCCAGGGGCCAAGGCGGGTTCCGCCTTATGACCCTTGGTTTGAAAAGGCGAACCTGATCAAGGGGATAAAGGACTGTCCAGATTCAAACCCTGAGGCAGGCTTCCGCGTCTCGCCTTTCACGCTCACATGCAGTCCTGCATCGCGCGGGCGGACTTCTGGCGTGCCGCTTCGCCGACTACCGCCGCACCCGCGCCGGCGGCCGCACCGGCTATGCCTGATGCGGATCCGCCAAATGGTATCAGCCCGATAACGCTCGACAGCACGGCCGTTCCAGTTGCCGTTGCCTCTGCGTTTCTTGCCGCCTCCGCGCATTTCTGGCCGTTGCCCGGGACTTGCTGCCCCTTGCGGGCCTGCTGCTTCTGGGCCTTCTGAGCGCCGCGACCGCGCGGCGCGTCAGCCAATCCCAGTGCCTTTTGCCTGGCATAGGCTTTCTTGTTCGCGGCTCTTTGCGCCTCCGACATCTCGACATCGTCGGCCATGGCTGCCGAGGTGGGAATGATGGTGGCGAAGATGAGCGCACATGCAAACAAACGTTTCAACATGACCTGTTCCTTGTTGCTGGATCAGGTCCTGCTATTGGCAACGATACGGGAGTTCAAACCGGATCGATTACAGTTTGATGGCTATTGTTCCGCGCTCGCCCGCGCGGGATCATAGATATAGCCGTGCTTGCGCGCGATTTCCTTGCGCGCCTGCAGGAAGATACGGCCAATCTCGAAGAGGCGCTGTGTCGGCATCAACAGAAGGCGCCGGCGATCCTCTGGATCAGGGGTGCGGACCAGCGTGCCCGACGCCACCATGTCATCGATGTGCCGGCTGATCGTGACGTCGCTGGCGAAGGCCTTGAAGTAGGTTGCCACCTGTTTCAGCGTCAATATCTCGCCCTGCAACCATTTGTGGCCGATCAGGGTGAAGATCATGTCGGCTTCGAAGATGCTGCGCCAGGGATGCTTGAGAAACCCGCCCTTGATCATTTGCCGGCGAAACTCGGCCCGATATTCCAGCCAGGACACATCCGAGGCCAGCAGCGCGCGCTGCTCGGGGTCGAGCGCAACCGCCCCATGTTGATCGATAGAGAGAACGTCGTTCAATGTCCCTGCAGGACTGATCGCACTGTCCGAATTTTTCATCAGCCAATATCTTTCGTAAGCCAATATCTTCCATAAGATCGAAATTCGATATCGTGAGAATAAATCACTATATGTTTTGACCCTGAGCGGTTGCAATCGCCTGCTGTACTTTTCCCGATGTCTCCTGGATTGGTGAGATCAGCGTCAGGCAGGAACGTAAATCAACCTGATCACGCCCTCGCCGACGTGATCGGTGGAGACGAGGCGCAGTGGTGGCCGTGGGCCGGCGAAGAACGGCTTGCCGCGACCAAGCACCACCGGGTGCAGGTAGAGCCGGTACTCATCGACAAGACCAAGGTCGGTCAGGCTTCGCGCCAGCTCTGGTCCGGAAACGGCAATCTCGCCGGCGAGTCGATCCCGCAGGCCACGGATCACCGCCTCGATATCATGCTGGACAAGCGTGGCGTTGGGGCCGACTGACGTCAGCGAGCGCGACACCACCCATTTCGGCTGGCGCCGCCACGCCACTGCGAACTCGCGGCGCTCCGCGCTCCACTCGGGCTGGTCTTCGTCCCAATAGCGCATGATCTCGTACATGCGGCGACCGTACACACTGCCCGTCAGGCCGCGCACATGTTCTATCCAGTGACGAAAAAGAACAGGACCTACCGACATTTCCTCGTGGTCGACATAGCCGTCCAGCGACTGGTTCATTCCAAAGACAAATTTCGCCATGCCGAAAATCTCCACCGCAATCTATTCAGTATAGCGTGGAGAGACATTGCGCAAAAGTGAGATTGGGCGGGCGCCGCTTTGTCGGCGTGACGAACAGGCCAAAAGAATAGCAGAAGAATTGTAGCTAATTGCCACTTTGGCTGATGGCGACGGGTCGCTATTGGTCCGCACGGCATCCGCGCTCGGCCGGGCGGTGTGAGCGGGGCGCCAGACACACAATGGGTCTTCACCCTTCGGGCGCTTGCGTGCCCGTTGCCGGCGCGGCTTGGTCCGCGTCCGGCCAAATCGGGAGCATGGAATTGCAGGACGGAACTTTGAATCCCCTGGGGTCGGCGACCAGGACGCGTCTTCGGCATGCAAAATCACCTCTGGCCGGGGCGTCGATGATCGCGCTTGCCCTGCCCGAACGACACGCGGCGCTTTCGGGCACGCTTCCGAGGCGGGCAGCCTTGCCGAGGCTGGCACTCTGAAACTCGCGAGGACCGCAAGATCCGCCGATGGCGGCGACATTGGATGCTTCGCATCCGCAACAGAAAGGGTATTTCCGACCATGAAGACAAGATGGGCTTTCCCCGCCCTGCTCGGCCTGCTTTGCGCGGGCTGCAGCAGCAGCGATGCGCGCATGAGCGCGTTGCACGCCGACATGGCCGGGCGGTTACTCCCGGCACCGTCGATTTTGGTCGATCACGGTTATGTGATGATTTCAGCGCATGCTTATGCGCCAGTCGGCCGCCAAATAACTTGATGATGAGTGTCATATATTCTAGGCCGAATATATTCACGCACTCAGATGTCGAGGATCCACATGCTCCGTTGCATTCCAGGCGAAACTCCCGCAAGGCCCGTTTCGCTGCGGTCGCGGTCGACGCGCCCGGCCGGTGGCCGCCTTGCGGTCGCCCTGCTGGCACTGCTGCTTCCAGCCGCCCTGTCCGGCGGCGCGGCGGCGGGCGAGCCTGACCATTTGACGCTCTATGGCGCTCAGCATCCGCAGATGCTCGACATTCTGGTGCAGGGCTTCAAGGCGCGGACCGGGATCACCATCGACGTGCGCGCCGGCGATGCGCCGGAGATCGCCAACCAGATCGCCGAGGAAGGTACTTCCTCGCCGGCCGACCTCTACATCACCGAGAACTCGCCGGAACTGCTGCTGCTGGAGGAAAAGGGCCTGCTGGCCCCGGTCGACAAGGCAACGCTGGCCGAGGTGCCCGCACAATATTCGTCCGCGACCGGCGCCTGGGTCGGCTTGCTGGCCCGCGAGAATGTTCTCCAGTTCAACACCTCGATGATCAAGGAGGAGGCCCTGCCCGCCTCGCTGCTCGACCTTGCCAAGCCCGAGTGGAAGGGCAAGGTGGCCATCTCGCCGACCGACGCCGACTTCATGCCGATCGTCAGGGTGGTCGAGGTGCTGAAGGGCAAGGACGCCGCGCTCGCTTGGCTCAAGGGGCTGAAGGACAATGCGCAGGTCTATGACGACGACGAGGCTGTCGTCGCGGCGGTCGATCGCGGCTCCGTCGCCGTCGGCCTCATAAACAGCTACTATTGGTATCGCTTCCGCACCGAGGCCGGCGCCGACAAGATCAAGAGCGGCATCCATCATTTCGCCGGCGGTGATGCCGGCGCCCTGATCAACATTTCGGGCGCAGCCGCGCTGAAGGCGTCCAAACACCCACAAGAGGCGCAGAAATTCCTGGCTTACGTCGTCAGCAAGCAGGCCCAGCAAGCGCTGGCCAACAACGATATCGTCTTCGAATACCCGCTGGCCGCCGGCGTCGCCGCCAATCCGGCGCTCAAGCCGTTTTCCGAACTCCAGCCTCCATCCATCAACCTCACCCAGCTCGGCGATGATGTGGAGCCGGCGCAGCTGCTGCGCGACGCCGGCCTGCTTTGACTCTTTCCGGCACGATCGGGACACGGCGGCGACAGGCCGAGTCCCGGAGGCGATTGCCTCCGGGACTGTTGGCCGTGTCGGCGCTCGTCTCGATCGTCGTGCTGGTGCCGCTCGGCTTTTCGCTTGTTCGCGCGCTGAGCGTGGCGCCGGCCAAGGCGGCTGCGCTGATCTTCCGGCCGATCGTCGGCGAGCTGCTGATCAATACGGTTGCGATTGTCGTGGCCACGACGCTGGTTTGCGGCCTGGTCGGCCTGTTCGCCGCATGGACCGTCGAGCGTCACGACTTTTCCGGGCGGTCGTTGCTGGCAACGCTCTTTGCCGTGCCGCTAGCCATTCCCGCTTTCATCACCAGCTACGCCTGGGTGTCGATCAGCCCGCTGTTCGAACAGTTCGGCGGCGCGCTCGTGGTGCTGAGCTGCTCCTATTTCCCCTTTGTCTACCTACCGGTCGCGGCCGCGCTGCGCGGTCTCGATCCGACGCTGGAGGAAAGCGCTGGGGTGCTCGGCGTCGGGCGATGGGGCGTGTTCGCGCGCGTGGTGCTGCCGCAATTGCGGCCCGCCCTGTTCGGCGGCATGCTGCTGGTGGCACTGAACACGCTGGTCGAGTTCGGCGCCTTCACCCTGCTGCGCTTCCGCACCTTCACCACGCAGATATTCGCCGAATACAAGACCGGCTTCAACGGACCGGAAGCATCGCTGCTGGCCGTCATCCTCATCGCTTTGTGCCTCGTCTGCCTGTTGCTGGAAGCCATGCTGCGCGGCAGGACGCGCTATGCCCGGGTCGGCAGGGGCGGCAGGCGCGCCATGCGCACAAGGCTCGCCGGCTGGACAAAACCGCCGATCCTGGCCGCCTGCTGCCTGCTGGTGCTGATGACGATCGGCGTGCCCTTCGGCATGATCGCCTTCTGGCTGATGCAGCACAATTCGGCCGCCATATCGCCCGTGATAGCCTCACCCGAACTGCTTGCCGGCGCCACCCTGTCGTCGATCGCCTACGGCGTTGCCGGCGCGGCGCTGACCCTGCTGCTTGCCGCGCCGCTGGCTTTCCTGGCCAGCCGCTATCGCGGGCCGCTGGTAACCGTGATCGAGCGCGCGGCCTATCTGGCGCAAGGCGTGCCCGGAATTGTCATCGCACTGTCGCTGATCTCGCTCACCGTGCACAATCTTCGGCCCATCTACCAGACCTCGTTCCTGCTCCTCCTGGCCTATGCGATCCTCTTCCTGCCGTTGGCGATCGTCAGCATGCGGGCGACGTTTGCGCAGTTGCGGCCAAGCCTCGAGGACGCGGGCCGTTCGCTTGGCCTGTCGCGCTGGGGCGTGGCGCTGCGGATCGTCGTGCCGCTGGCGGCGCCGGGCATCGGCTCGGCCGCAGCGCTGGTGTTCATCTCGATCACCACCGAGCTGACGGCGACGCTCCTGCTGGCGCCGATCGGCGTCCACACGCTGGCCACGCAAATATGGGCCGATACCTCGACGCTGGCATTTGCCGCCGCAGCACCTTATGCCGCACTGATGACCGGCCTGTCCCTGCTGTCGACCTTTTTGCTGACCCGGCAATTCGGCAGGCTGGCCGTCACTGCGACGGAGTAGCCGATGGCGGAACTGATCATCGAGGGGTTGAGCAAATCCTATGGCGGCCGGCCGGTGCTGAAGACCATCGACCTCAGCGTGCGCTCAGGCTCGCTGGTCGCGATCCTCGGCGCCTCGGGCAGCGGCAAGACGACCCTGCTGCGCCTGATCTGCGGCTTCGACCAGCCCGACGCCGGCACCATCCGCATCGACGGCATCCTGATGTCGGGCGCCGGCGTGCACATGCCGCCCGAAGGCCGCAAGATCGGCTATGTGGCGCAGGACGGCGCCCTGTTCCCGCATCTGTCGGTTGCCGACAACGTGCTCTTCGGGCTTGCGCGCGGCGAGCGCCGGGACAGGCGGCGGCTGGCTGAGCTGCTCGCCATGGTCGGGCTGCCCGCCGGCTTCGCCGAGCGGACACCGGATCAGCTGTCGGGCGGCGAGCAACAGCGCGTGGCCCTGGCCCGCGCGCTGGCGCCGGGGCCACGGCTGGTATTGCTGGACGAACCCTTTTCCGCGCTCGACGCGGCACTGCGCATCGAAACGCGCAATGTCGTCATGGCCGCGCTGTCGGCCGCCGGCGCAACGGCGCTGCTGGTGACGCACGACCAGCCGGAGGCGTTGTCGATGGGCGATCCGGTGGCGGTGCTGCGACATGGCCGCATGGCGCAGGTGGCGAGCCCAGGCGAGCTCTACCGTGCACCGGCAGATGTCGACATCGCCCGCTTCGTCGGCGAAGCCATGATCCTTGCCGGCACCGCTGGCAACGGCAAGGTCACCTGCGCGCTGGGCAAGCTGCCGCTCGCCGCCGGCATGCCGGAAGGCAGCGTCGAGGTGCTGATCAGGCCCGAGCAGATACGTCTGGTGCCGTTCCGCTATGGTGCCGGCGTTTGGGCGAAAGTGAACAGCGTCAAATTCTTCGGTCCCGACGCCATCGTCCAGCTCACCGCCGTCCAGGACGGACTGACCCTGTCCTTCACCGCCCGCGTGGCCGGACACCGGGCGCCGCAGCCGGATCAGGAGGTAAGCGCCGTTGTCGAAGGCGAGCTGGTCACCTTCAAGAATTCTCCCGAAAGAACTTCTTCACGGTCTTGACCACGCCGGCGTCGGAGACGGCGTAACCGGGCAGCGCGTTGATGGCGCGGCGGTATTCGGTGCCGCTGATGATTTCGCGCAGCCGCTCCACCGGGCCCGAATTCAGGATGTTGCTGCGGCACAGGAAAAAATAGTCCTCGGTGATGACATGGACGAAGTCGAGGTCGAACTCGATCGCTGCGGCCTCGACGCCGAAGCCGGTGTCGGCCATGCCCCTGGCGACATGGGCGGCCACCGCCGCGTGGGTGAGCTCGACATTCTGGTAGCCGGTGATCCCGTCCGAATTGATCTTGCCTTGCGCCAGGAGTTGCTCGAACAAGAGCCGCGTGCCCGAGCCGATATCGCGATTGACGAAGCTGATGCCCGTCCCCACCAGCGACTGGATGCCGGTGATGCCAAGCGGGTTGCCGCGCTTCACGAACAGGCCCATCGCGCGGGTGACGAAGCCGAGCACGCAATAGACGCTCGGGTCCAGCCAGCGCTTGCAATCGGCGGCCGCGCGCTTGCGCAACTCGCCATGCGGCAGATGGATGGCGGCGAGTTCGCATTCCTGCGCGCGCAGCGATTCCAGCGAGGCCTGGTTGGTCATGTAGCGGACATCGATGTCCGCCTTTGGTTCCCGGGCCAGGAAGTCGCTCAGCTTGGAGATCGCAAAACCGTGGCTGGCGTGGATGCGCACGCGCGGCGGCACGTCGGGCAGCAGGCTTGCCAGCTCCATTTCCAGTTCCTGCGCGATGTTGTGCAATTGCGGCCCGAGCCGCGCCTTCAGATGCTGCTCGGCCCACACCAGCTTGTTGCCGAGTGCCGTCAGCTGCGTGCCCTTGCCCCGGCGCCGCTCGACCAGCGGCTCGCCGAAGAAGGCCGACCACTGGTCGACGAGGTTCCAGGCATGGCGATAGGACATGCCGGTGTGCTCGGCGGCGGTCGCCAGCGTGCCCGTCGACTTGACTTCGCGCAATATGCCCAGGATCACGCGCATCGAATGCGGCGACGTCTCGCTGGTGAAATGCCATGTCGCTTCGATGTTGATACGGACCATTTCACTCCTACCGGCCGATCCACGGTCACGCATATGCCACCGCCGTGACCGACCGAGGCCATCCATATCCGCCGTCTCCAACCTCTTGTCGCTCCCGGGCGATAAAAAATAGTCGACGGACAGGTGCGGCCGGAGCGGAAAATCGACGACAAATCGCACGCTATGTCATCCCTGCCATCACCAGCAATATGAAGTCCACGACATATTGATCTGGCTATAGCGGTTGTTTTGAAATGGGCCGATGGCGGCATGGGCCGGCTTGGCGCCTTCCGGACAAAATGGCGTTTGAATCGCATTTCAGCGCTTTCACGCCGCGAAGCCGCGCCTGCATGTCGCAATTCAGGCTTCGACGCATCCGGCACGAAAAAACGAAGGGAACCGGCGCCTACGAAATCCGCATCGATCGGTCGCGAAAAACAGCGCGCTGACCTTCCATTTCGCTGCCCGGATCACGCCGCAGCGGCACATTCTCACTGGCAGAACACATCATATTTACAGGCCTTGGCCGCTGCTCCTAAGCGTAGGGAAGCAAGTGGCCCCTCGTAGGCCGGCGCCATGGGAGAGAGACGATGAACGACATGACCGTGCGCGGAAAACAGGATCTCCTGATCGGCGGAAGGCGCGTCGCGCCGCTGTCGGGCCGCTATTTCGAGACGCTCAACCCCGCCACCGAAGAGGTGATAGCGCTGGTCGCCGAGGCCGGCGCCGACGATGTCGACGCCGCCGTCCGTTCCGCCCGCGACGCCTTCGAGGGCGCATGGGGCAATATGAAGGCCAGCGACCGTGGCCGGCTGATGCTGAAACTCGCCGACCTCATCCGGCAGTCGGAAGACGAGCTGGTGGCGCTGGAAAGCCTCGATTCCGGCAAGCCGGTCTCGGCCATCCGCCGCCAGGACCTGCCGGCTGTCATCGACACGCTGACCTACTATGCCGGCATGGCCGACAAGATAAACGGCCAGGTCATCCCCGCCCGCACCGATGCCCTGACCTATACGGTGCGCGAGCCGCTCGGCGTCGTCGGCGCCATCATCCCCTGGAATTTCCCGCTTATGATCGGCATGTGGAAACTGGCGCCAGCACTTGCCTGCGGCTGCACCGTGGTGCTGAAGCCCGCAGAGATCACGCCGCTCACGGCTCTGCGCATCGGCGAGCTGGCCCTTGAGGCCGGCTTCCCAGCCGGCGTCATCAACGTCGTGCCGGGCTTCGGCAAGATCGCCGGCCAGGCGCTGGTCGATCATCCCGATGTCGACAAGATCAGCTTCACCGGCTCGCCGGCGGTCGGCAAGCACATCCTGCGTGGCGCCGCCGGCAATCTGAAGCGGGTGACGCTGGAACTCGGCGGCAAATCCGCCAACATCATCTTCCCGGATGCCGATCTGGACGCGGCGGTGAAGGCGGCGGCATCGGGCATCTTCTTCAACACCGGCCAGGTCTGCTCGGCCGGATCGCGCATTCTCGTGCACGCCGACATCTACGATCAGGTGGTCGAGCGGCTGGCCGCCCGCGCCGCCTCGACCCGGATCGGCAATCCGCAGGAAACCTCCACGGCGATGGGTCCGCTGGTGTCGCAGGTGCAGATGAAGCGGGTGCTCGACTATATCGACATCGGCCGCAACGAGGGCGCCACCGTGGTGACCGGCGGCGGCCGCGCCGGCGACACCGGCTACTATGTGCAGCCCACCGTCTTTGCCGGCGTCGAGCATGACATGCGCATTTCCCAGGAAGAAATCTTCGGGCCGGTCGCGACCGTCATCAAGTTCACCGACGACGCCGATGCGCTGCACATCGCCAACGGCACGGTCTACAGCCTCGCCGCCGGCGTCTGGAGCACCGACATCGCCCGCGTGCATCGCTTCGCCCGCAAACTGAAGGCCGGCACCGTATGGATCAACACCTACGGCCCGACCGACATCCGCCTGCCATGGGGCGGCACGCGTGACTCCGGCTACGGCCGCGAGCACGGCGACATGGCCATCGAGAATTTTACCGAGCCCAAGGTGGTCTGGATCAACACCGGCCCCTAACGGTCGATACGAAACTTAGCCGGATAATCATCAACTGGCTCATGCTGAACCCGCCTCCGGCGGGGTCGGGAGAGCCATGCCCAATCGGAAGGGAATTGCCATGCGTCTTGCAATCATCGGACAACAGGCTTTCGGCGCCAGCGTGCTCGACGCCTTCCTGAAGCGCGGCGACGAGATCGCCGGCGTGTTCTGCGCCCCGGAAAAGGAAGGCGCGAGGCCCGATCCGCTGAAAGTCGCCGCACAGGAGCGCGGCCTGCAGATTTTCCAGTTCCCGTCGCTGAAAAGCACGCCGGCCCGCGACGTGCTGCGCGGGCTCGATGTCGATCTCGGCGTGATGGCCTATGTGCTGCAATTCGCGCCGCAGGATTTCGTCACCATACCGCGCTTCGGCATGATCCAGTATCATCCCTCGCTGCTGCCCAACTATCGCGGCCCGAGCTCGATCAACTGGCCGATCATCAAGGGCGACAGCAAGACCGGACTGACCATCTTCCGGCCCAATGACGGCCTCGACGAAGGTCCGGTCATCCTGCAGAAGACCGTGGCCATCGGCCCCGACGACACGCTGGGCAGCCTCTATTTCAACCAGCTTTTCCCGCTCGGCGTCGAAGCCATGCTGGAAGCCGCCGACCTCGTCGTGGCCGGCCGCCATCAGGAGATCGTCCAGGACGAGACCCAGGCCAGCTACGAAGGCTGGTGCCGCGACAAGGAAGCCCGCATCAACTGGCATGCCCATATCGACCACACCTACAATCTGATCCGTGGCTGCGATCCCTCGCCTGGCGCATGGACGATGATCGGCGACACCAAGCTGCGCATCTATGAAACGCGCAAGCACCCCGTCCGCCGCTTTGGCGATGTTGCCGGCAAGCCCGGCGAGATCGCTTCGATCGGCGAAAAGGGAGTCGAGATCATCGTCCAGGGCGGGAAGCTCGAACTGCTGAAGGTCCGGCCCGAGGGCGGCGCAAAAATGTCGGCGGCGGAGTTCTTCAAATCCCTCGGCGTCACGGTGGGCAGCGCCATCGCCGACCGCAAGACTTTTTCCGAAGCGGCCTGATCAGGGCCTCAAGCGATATCGCGAGGAGGGCTGGCAGGCCCTCGTCTCGCTCTGCTACCGAGACGTTCCACCTACCAGGCAGTGCAATCGCATAGGGCTGCGCTGCCCCTCACCGTCTGCTACGCGACCACCTCTCCATCTATGGCATGCACACATTTCCAAGCGGCTGGTCTTTCGCGATAGCGTGCATGGCAGCTTGGCGCATGCATTGTCTTATCCTGCGCTGGTCGACCCCCACTCCGTCTCGGCTTCGCCGAGCCACCTCTCCCCCGATCGACGGGGTAGAGGAAAGGCGCCAAGCTTTTTGCCGTCAACGCTCCTCCAGCAGCGCTCCCTTCCTTTCCCTCCGGAGGGGGGAAAGGTGGCGCTGCGAAGCAGCGACGGATTGGGGGAATCACGTGGCAACCAAGCCTCGGGCCGACCAGACCCGGCAAGTTAAGGTGGGGGTCCCTCTTCACAAGAATCTGTACACAATTGCCACCCTCAGCCCTTCGGCGGCGCCACCTCCCAGGGGGCAATCCAGTCGCCGGCGACGCGCAGCGCCACGCCGGCATCGTCCTCGATCAGCTTGCACACGGTCATTTCGCCGGCGCCCATGCCGTAGCGCGCGCCGGCTTCCTTGAAGCGGTCATGCGTGGCCCGCGTCAGTTCGTTGCGCGTGCCGGTTTCCGCCAGCAGCTCCTCGATCAGGCCGAGATCCTTCAGGCAAAGCGCGATCGGGAAGGACGGGTCGTAGTGTCCGGCAAAGATCGACGGCACGTCGTGCTGCAGCACGAAACTGTCGGCGGCACCGCCCTTCATCACCTCCCACCACACATCCGGCTCCAGCCCGGCGAGTTTGGCGGTGACCATCGCCTCGCCGATGGCGGCGGCGTGGATCTTCCACAGCTGGTTGTTGACCAGTTTGGCGACATAGCCATTGCCGTGCTTGCCGACGCGGCGGACCTCGCCCATCGCCTCGATCACCGGCCGGACGACCTCGATGTCGGCATCCTCGCCACCGACGAACATCGGCATGTCGCCGCGTATGGCGGCGTCCACCGAACCGGTCACCGGCGCATCGACGGGATGGCCGCCCTTGGCTGTGAATTCAGCCCCCAGCTCGCGCATCAGCTTCGGGCTGGAGGTGGTCAGGTCAATCCAGTATTTGCCCTGGCAATTGGTCGACAGGAAGCCGTGCGGGCCGCGCACCACCTGTTCGATCTCCTTTGGCCCGAACACCATGGTGACCACGACATCGCAGCGGTCGAGCACGTCGGCCGGGTGCAATCCCGCCTCTGCGCCCTTTTCCACCAGCACAGCCGTCGCCTCGTCGCGAATGTCGTTGACGACCATGGCAAAGCCCGCCCGCCGGATGTTGAGCGCGGCGTTGCGGCCCATCATGCCGAGACCAATGAAACCCACTTTCATGCAAGAACTCCCTCAAGTCCGCCGGACACGGCCAAGCTGGGGCATGGAACGGCACGGCGCAACTTTGGCCGGCGACATCCGATAGTCCGGAAACGCCCGGTGCATTTTGGCATCAAGCCTGGTCAGGATCGGACAGTCTCGATGCGGACCACGTCGCTTTCTCGATACCGGGCGACCGTATATGGCAGCGCACAGCCTCGTCGGCATGCGACGATTCCCGCTCGAACTGTGGGAAGACGCGACGTGCACAAGACCATCCCGACCCTCATCGGTTTCTCGGCCATCCTGACCTGGTCATTCCTGGCGCTGCTGTCGACCGCCGCCGGCCCGATCCCGCCCTTCCAGCTGGCGGCCATGACCTTCCTGCTCGGTGGTCTCGTTGGCGCCAGCAGCTGGGTCTTCCGCCCCGGCGCGATCCAATCGCTGCGACAGCCCTGGCAGGTGTGGGCGACGGGCACGGCGGGGCTGTGCATCTACCACTGCGCCTATTTCTTCGCTATCCAGTCGGCGCCGCCCGTCGAGGTCAGCCTGATCGCCTATCTGTGGCCGCTGCTCATCGTCGTCTTCGCCGCCTTCCTGCCCGGCGAGCGCTTGAAGGCCCACCATCTGGTCGGCGTGTTCCTCGGCCTTGCCGGCGCCATGGTCGTCATCACCAAGGGCGGCCAGGTCGGGCTGGCCAATGGGGTGATGACCGGCCATGTCATCGCTTTGTTCTGCGCCTTCATCTGGTCGGGATATTCGGTTGTCTCGCGCCGCTTCGGCCAGGTGCCGACCGATGTCGTGGCCGGCTATTGCTTCATCACCGCCGCGGTCGCCTTCGCCCTGCATCTGGCGCTCGAACCCACTGTCTGGCCACAGACATCGACGCAGTGGGCCGCCATCGCCATTCTCGGCGCCATACCGCTGGGCGCCGGCTTCTACGCCTGGGACTATGGCTGCAAGCACGGCGACATCATGATCCTGGGCGCCCTCTCCTACGCGGCACCCCTGTTCTCAGTCATCGTGCTCTTGCTGGCGGGCTTTGGCGTCTTCCACTGGTCGGTCGTGCTCGCCTGCGTCCTGATCACGGTCGGCGCCGTGGTCGCCGCCAGGGACCTGCTGTTCAAGCCACGGCAGGCCGTGGCAACGGCGACGCCGGGGTCGAATCCGTCAGCGCCATGATCGACGATCGGCTCAGAACTTGCCGCTGATGTTGAAGAACACGGCGTCGCCCTTCATCCGGTTCTCGGTCTCGACCTCATGTGCCCATCGCAGGTCGAAATCGACCTCGGTCGTCTTGAACTTGGCCTTGTATTTCACGAGTGGGCCGACCGCGATGGAACGACCCCTGAACCCGTCATGGGCATCGGCGAAGGGCCGCGATCGTCCTGGATCTGATAGAGAAAGCCGGCGAGCCCGCCGACCGAAAAGTTCTCGCTCAGGTTTTTGGCGACGGCCAGGTCCAGATGGGCAACGGCGCCGCTGTAATAGTCGGTGTCGTTGTTCTTGGTGTTGATGTCGATGCCGAGCTTGGCCGAGAGGTCGAGTCCATATTCGGGCACCAGCCGGGTGAAGCCGATCGCCGGCGTGAACGTCCAATAGTTGAGCCCGATGAATGCGAGGTCGCCGTTCTTCCATTCGCCGGTTGGCGCGGTAACCGTCAGCGAGGCCGAGAACCAGGTGTTCAGCGCATCATTGTGCCAGCCCAGCACGACAGGCGCGAAGGCGATGTCGCCGAGGGCCGCGACGTCCTGCTCGGTCCCGAGCGGACCGAGCGTCGCGTGCACTCCCGTCCAGCCGATAGGAACCACGGCCTGGACGGCATAGGTCCAGTTGCCGGGAAGATGCAACTCGGGCACATAGACCGCAGCGAGCGCGGTGGTCCAGATGTCGCCCTTCATCCCGAGAGCGACGGTGTTGTTGCCGATCGGCACCTCGCCGCTTGCCTCGCCATGATAGTAGACGTTGGAAATGCCCCAGTAGACGCCGGGCACGGGCGGCACGATGCCTGTCCCCGGAGCGGCGAAGCGCGGATCGACAGTCGGATCGTCGGTCTCAACGGCTTTGCATTTGAGGACGCCTCGTGGGCCGAACCTCGCCTTGAACTGCGGGTCCTTCGGATAATCGGGATTTTCCGGCTCTTCCTCCGCGTTCAGATAATAAAGATTGCCGAAGAACTCGTCGAACCCATGTACAGTCGGCAGGAATTCGTTGCGGTCGCCAAGATGGTTTTTGCCGAATTGTCCGGTCGCGTAGTCGAGTGCCTTCAGTGCCGTGGCTATGGTGATATCCTGCGGCTGAAGGCCAATGCCGGAGCCTGGAAGGCCTACCTTGGACATGCCTGTACGCAACGTCGCCTGCCCCGTGATAAAGGACGAGCGACCTGCCGTGCAGCTCTGCTCGGCGTAGTAGTCGGTGAACATCATTCCTTCCTTGGCGAGGCGGTCGATGTTTGGCGTGCGATAGCCCATCAGGCCGAACGTGTAGGCGCTGATGTCGGACTGGCCGATGTCGTCGCCGAAGATGACGAGGATGTTCGGCTTGCCGGCCGGCTGGGCGCTCGCCGGCGACACAGCGGGTGCCGACGCGAGCGCGGCGGTTGCCGCGGCCAGCGCCGTGCCGGCAAGAAGCACGTTCCGGCGGCTGATCTCCGGGCCCGAGCGCCCGGTCTGCGACGAAATACTTTTGCTCATGACTTCCTCCTCAAGGGGCGAGAGGGAGGGCTCTCCGATGTCGTGAAGGCTTCAGTGGGGTGCCCCTACCGGACGATGACCTAGAGGCCGCCGCAGCGGTAGTAGTAGGCGCCGTAGCAGCTAGCTAGCAGTACGCTCAGCCGGTAAGCGGTCCGGCGCACGACCCGCCACGTCGACGCCGGCATAGGACAGCGGCGTCAGAGTATGGCTGATCCGCGCCTCGGCAGGCGTTGCGAAGCCCAGCTTGAAGTCGAGGGTTCTGTCGGCGTCGCCAACCTAAACGCGGCGGCGGCCGCCCGATGCCGCGCACGGGATCGCAGCGCCAAACAGCAGGCGCCTTCTCGAAATCGACAACAACGACAGCATAGCGTCCCCTTTTCATCATTGCGGCAACCAGAGGTCGCAAGACCGAGAGGCATGGTAGCATCGCGCCGACCAATAATTCCGATAGAAACCCGCATGTCTGGCCGCCTTGCGTCGGGCAATACTCGCCGACCTACTTGCTCTGCCAGCAAGCAAGCAAAGAATTGCCGCCTCGTAGTCTAGAATAGCCGATCGAGAATTTCGCGCTATGCGATTTGTGCCATAGTTTGCTAAGGTGGTTCTGAGCGGGGAATGAATCCGGGAGGACCGTTCCATGGCAGGGAACTACGGCTCTTCAGAGCAGGATGACTGCTCTGAAACCAAACCGGACCGCGACACTACCGGGACTCCCGGGCTATTTGCGATCAACACGATCAGGCTGGTCAATGCCGACGATCTGCGTGCCGGGGTCGGCCTGGCGGTAAGCGCTCCGTTGTCTGTCGTGGATCCCAGCACGCGGCGCAATCTTAACGGTCAGACCAACAATCTGGCTGAGCAGGTCGGAGGCACCTCCGGGTGGCAATCGACCGACGAAACCTGTTGCCGATGAACTGCTCACTCAGTGATTTGGATCTCTCGACTGGATTCCAAGTGAGCACTCGAAGAGGACACCTGATGGCCGATTTGGTGAAACTAGTATTGAAAGTGGCGGTAGCAGCCTCGGTGATCGTGCTTGGCGGTATTCGCGCCCAAGCGGCCGATCTTGTTATCGCAATGCCGAACTGGTCGTCGGGCCAGGCTACAGCCAACATCCTGAAGGTGAGCCTCAAGAAGGAGTTCGGGATCGATGCAGATGTGGTGGAGATGGGCACTCTGATCGCGTTCGCCGGCCTGAACTCCGGCCAGGTGGACATCCATCCGGAGGTCTGGCTGCCGAACCTAGACAACCTCGTCAAGAAGTATGTCACCGATGCCGGTACGGTCGCGATCAGCCCGATCGGCGTTCCAGCCTGGCAAGGCATCTGCGCCAACCGGACAGCGGCCGACAAATACGGCTTCAAGGACATCTCCGACCTCAGTGATCCCAAGAAGACCGAGGCGCTCGACACGGACGGGGACGGCAAGGGTGAAATGTGGATTGGCGCCGAGACGTGGTCCTCGACCACGATCGAGCGCATCCGCGCCAACAGCTACGGCTACGCCAAGAACCTGTCGCTGCTGGAGATGCCGGAAGATGTGGGCATGGCGGCGGTCGATGCGGCGGAGGCGACGGATCGACCGATCGTCTTCGCTTGCTATGCGCCGCATGTGGTTTTCAAATTGCACGACATCGTCCGTCTGACGGAGCCGCCATACGATGCCGCCAAATGGAAAATCGTCCTGCCGACGGAAGACCCGCAATGGCTTTCGCAGTCGCAGGCGGCCGTTGGCTGGGACGCGGCCCACTACCACATCGCCTACGCGACTTCGTTGCGCAAGAAACATCCCGAGGTGGTCCGCTTCCTGGAGCATGTCGACTTCAAGCCGGAGGAGGCGATCGACATGAGCTATGCGATCCAGGTCGAGCGGCAGGCGCCCTCTGCATACGCCGAGCAATGGGTAGCCAAAAACGAGGCGCGCGTCGAAGGGTGGGCCAAGCAATGACCAGGTGGACGAAGACAAAGCTTGGCACGCAAGAACCGCCGAGGAAACCTCGCGGCAGGCATGCGGCAAGCCTCGCGGTCGTGCTGTCACTGGGGTTGGTTTTTTCCACCACCGCATCCCTTGCCGCGGGGACGCAGGTCTACGATCCCAAGACACGCATGTGGACGGACTACAATCGCACCAAGGCCTACCAGTACTACAAGCTTCACAAGCAGGTGCCGGATGCCTTCCGTCCTCAAGTGGTCAAGTTCCGGACCGCCGAGCAGCCCGGCACCATCATCATCGATGGCAACCAGCATTTCCTCTATCTCGTCCAGCCCGGCCAGCAAGCGATCCGCTACGGCATCGGGGTCGGCAAGGATGGCTTCGGATGGGCCGGCATCGTGAGGGTCGGCCGAACGGCGGAATGGCCGACCTGGACACCGCCGGCGGAAATGGTTGCCCGGGATCCAAACGCCCGGCCCTGGGCCAACGGCATGCCCGGTGGGCCCGACAACCCGCTCGGGGCGCGCGCGCTCTATCTCTATGAAGGCGACCACGACACCATCTACCGCATCCATGGCACGCCCGAACCGTGGACCATAGGATTGGATGTGTCATCGGGATGCATCCGCATGAACAATGACGACATCACCGATCTCTATTCCCGCGTCGCGGTGGGAGCGAAGGTCATCGTGTTGATGCAGGGTGCGGCCCTCTACAAGGGCGTGTGATCAAAGGACGGACATATGTTCGATAAACGGGGGACAAGATCATGGCGATAGCAATCGGCGGACGGATGAGGATGAGGCAGTGGGCGGTTCACGGACCAGCCACGATGGTCATCGCGGTGGCTCTTGCAGCGTGCCAGAGCGCACCGACACCCGACCAGATGTCGAGGACGAAGGTCGAAACCGCGCCGGCCGATCTCCAGCTTCTTTGCGCTGGCGCGGCGGCGAAAGCGAGTGGGGTCGATAGCAGCAAGGCGTTGCCGACCAGTTCGCGCAAGCTCGATTCCAAGAGCTACCAGGTCGAACTCAATGTCGCGGGAAAGCCAACGAGTTGCATCGTCGATACCGACGGCAAGGTGGCTTCGGTCCAGCCGGCCTGACGATCAAGAGCCGAATGCGTCGAAGCGGGGCGACCATCAAAATGTATTGGACGAGCATGTTCAGCCGGGCTCTGGCCCTGACTGTCACTCTATTTCTTTCGCTCCTGGTCATGCCCTTGATGACGTCAGGGGCTTCGGCCGAAGACCTCTCAAGCGTGGCGCGCGTCAAGAACTGGACCGGCGATTTCGACGGCATGGAGAAGCGCAGGGTTATCCGTATCCTCGTGCCCTATTCGAAGACGATCTATTTCATCGACAAGGGCAAGGAGCTTGGAACGGCGGTTGAACTCGGCCAGGCGCTCGAGGATTGGCTGAACAAGCGGCTGAAGAAGACCAAGGAGGTCGAGAGGATCCGGGTCGCCTATGTGCCTGTGGCCAGGAAGGACCTTCTGCCCGATCTGGCGGCGGGGCTCGGTGACATCGTCTCGGCCGACCTTACGATCACGCCGGCACGGCGGAAAATCGTCGATTTCTCCGATCCGATAGCCAGCGGCGTCATGGAGACGCTTGTGACCGGCCCTGCCGCGCCGCCTGTCGCCTCGCTGGACGATCTCGGCGGCAAGGAAATCTATGTCCGCGCGACCAGCAGCTACTACGAGCACCTCGTCGGGTTGAATGCCGGGCGGAAGGCGGCGGGCAAGCCCGAAATCATCGTCAAGAACCTCGACGAGAATCTTGAGGACGAGGACATCATGGAGATGGTCAACGCCGGGCTGCTGCCATGGTGCGTGGTCGACCGCTTCAATGCACGCATCTGGTCCCAGGTTTTCGACAAGCTGGTCGTGCATGACGACATCGCTGTCTCGACCGGCGGCGACATTGCCTTCGCCATCCGCAAGGACAGCCCGAAACTGAAGGAAGTGCTCGATGCCTTCGTCAGGGAACACAGGGTTGGAACCACCTTCGGCAACATACTGAAGAAGCGCTACTACCAGAGCGACAAGATGGTGCGCACGGCCTATGCGCCCGCGGAGATGGCCAAGTTCCAGGCGCTGTGGCTGGTGTTCCAGACCTACGCCAAGGAGTATGACTTCGATCCCCTCCTGCTCGCCGCCCAGGGTTTTCAGGAATCGCAGTTGAACCAGAGCCAGAAGAGCCCGCGCGGGGCGGTCGGCATCATGCAACTCCTGCCCTCTACCGCGGCGGACAAGGCGATCGGCATCGAGGGTATCGCCGACAGTCCGGAGCGAAATATCGAGGCCGGCGCAAAATATCTGCGCCATCTGTCGGGGGTCTACATCACCGACGATGGTCCGAGGCCGCTTGACCGGATGTTGCTGACGCTCGCCGCCTACAATGCCGGGCCAAACAATCTGAAGAAGTTTCGCAGCACCGCGACCCAGATGGGCCTCGATCCCAATGTCTGGTTCGGCAATGTCGAGAACGGCGCCGCCAGGATCGTCGGGCGCGAAACCGTCCAGTACGTCTCCAACATCTACAAATACTACATCGCATATTCGATGTATGTCGAAAGGCTCACGGCGCGGAAGGACGCAGGCAAGCCAACTCCCAACTGAGTCTCGATGACGCCACAGACTGGGTTCGACCCTTGCGGACGTTCCCTCACTCGGCAATCGAGCGGATGACCCGCGCCGGATTTCCTCCGACAAGGGTGTTCGGCGGAACGTCCCCGGTGACGACCGAACCCGCCGCGACGACCGAGTTCTCGCCAACGGTCACGCCGCCGATGATGGTCGCGCCGGCCGCGATCCAGACGTTTCTCTCGATCACGATGGGCTTTGCAATGACGCCGGCGCGCCGCTGCGAAGGTTCTATCGGATGGCCGGAGGTGATGATGCTCACATTCGGCCCGATCATCACATCGTCGCCGATGTCGAGCCCGCCAAGGTCATAGAAGGTGCAATTCTGATTGACGAAGACATTGCGCCCGACGGTGATATCGAGCCCGCCGGTCGTGTAGAACGGCGGGATCAGCATAAAACTGTCGTCCACCGTCTTGCCGATGAGATCGCTGAACAAGGCCCGGACTTCATCCGCGTCATTGTACGTCAAACGGTTGAGAGCGGCGGTGATCGCCATGGCTCGTTTGACATTTGCCGACATGGCCGCCGATTCCGGCGTTCTCCGGGGAACGATGATGGTGCGACCGTCGCTCGCCATTTGTTGTTTTCCTCCGGGTTCGAACGACCGTCCGGCGCATGACGGCCGCGCCGGGAATCACTGAAGCCGACCATAAGACCGAAGCATGGGTATCTGTTCAACCGGCCGGTCAAGCAGAGCCGATCGGTTCGATCCAGGGCTCTGATTACTTTCCGCCCACTTCCAGATCACGATCCAGGAACACCTGGTCGCACAAGGGGATGCCGTCGACGAGCAACCCTTCCGCGTATCCGCTCGCCGGGCCGAAGGCGTCGCGCACGATCCGCTCCATGCGGAACCCCTGAAGCTGGTAGAAACGCAGATTGCCGGTATCGGCGGCGGCGGTCGAAACGACCAGGCGGCGGCCATGACGTTCGCCGCAGAACACCACCGCCGCCTCGGTGAGGGCACGGCCGATGCCCTCGCCTTGCCTTGCTTGGCTCACCGCCATGCTCTTCAGCTCGAACACGCCGACCTCATCGGTCTCGATGATCTGCGCATGGCCGATGACGGCATCGCCGTCGCGGGCCACCAGCACCTCGCCAAGCGCGATGTAGAAGGCAATCTGCGTCGGGGAATCGTCGGCCAGGACAAAGAGCGGCAACAGTGCGGCACGGTCGGCTTGGTATATTTCGATATGCATGGCCAACCCCGGCGAATGATGAGGCGCAGCCTCATACGGCGCGCCGCCGCGAATGCCAACATCGATGGTGCGACAATGCCCTGATCACGGCGTCACGCCCAACTCGCGAAGCGCGGACCTGGCCGCATGGTATTCGTCGAAGCCTTTGGGACAATCGCTGATGGCGGCGCGGTAGAGCCGCAGCGCTTCATCGTTTTGCCCCTGCAGCCGGCTGAGTTCGGCCGTATAGAAATTGGCCTCGCACACCTGTCCGGTCTTGGTGGTCACGTCCGGATCTTCGGCTGCCTTCATATGCTGCCGGCGGGCGTTACTCGGCCGGATCGGCCGTCATTTCCGCTTCGATCACGGCAATCGGCGCGGTGCTGCCGCCGCTGTTGCCCACCACATAGATACGATTGACCGGATCATAGGTGATCGCGACACGCTCTCCTGGAGCAAGATCATGGAGCCGCGCCCCAGGCACGAACCTGAATTTCCGCCCGTCCGGCAGTGTCGCCACTCCGTCTTTCCACCGGCGGCGGTTGCGAAATCGGGCTTCGATTCGAATGCTGGTGCGCACGCCCAAGGGAAACAAATTCCTGGCCAGAACACGCTTTTTCATGAACACCCCCCGGTGCTGTTGCGCGACGGGATCTGACCCTCGCTTGACGAACTTCAACCGAAGATGGGGGAAAAGCCGGCCGCACGCATCCCCCAGATGGGTGATTTTGGCACCATTTCTGGGTGGTTCCGATACCATTTCTGGGTGGTTCTGGCCGACGGTTCGGGCTTTGATGGCGCGCACCAACACTCTACAGGCGACTGAAGCGGCTGAGGCTCGCATAATTCTTGCGCGGGCCTTTGACCCGCCAGCCTTCTGCCCATTCGTCCGGACCGCGAAACAGGAAACGCCCGATATAGACATCCGAGCCGCAATCATGACGAACGGTCTGCGAAGCACGCCCGTCAAGGCTGATGAAGGCGGAACCGTCGGCACGCTGGACAAGGATGGTGTCGCCCAGCCTTTCCAGCCTGTAGCTCCGGCTTGCCGGCAGCGTGCGGTCGCCAAGGCGGATTTCGCCGCTTTCCGTGAACGCATCAGCCGTCACCACCGCCTGTCCGGAAAACACGCAAGGCGGGCCGCCATTGAAGTCGATCACCGTGCGGCGAACGTGCCACGAGCCGATGAAGGCATCGGCCGGCAACGCCGGCGCGTCGCCCTGTGCAGGCCTTGGACGATCGATCGCGTTCATGGGCTTTGCCGTGGTAGAATACCCGTGATCCTCTTTGTATCCGTAATAATACAGCATTTCGGCTCGTACGTGCGTTCAGGACTCCCGCACGCCCAGAGGGGCGCTGAACTGGGTCTCACTTTCGCTTTTGCATGCCTTGCGAAAGCGGTGCACTGACATGCGGGCGCCAGCCATGCACGCGGTCGCGGCCCGCCGCCTTTGCGCCATAGAGCGCTTCGTCGGCGCGCCGCAGCAACTCGGCTCTTTCCATCGACGGCCCGGACACATCGAAAGCCGCCACTCCGATGCTGATCGTCACGATCTTCATTTCGCTTGCATCGTGCGCCAACCGGAGGTCGCGCACCGCGCGCCTGAGATTTTCGGCAATCAGGAACGCGCCCCTCGCATCTGTCTCAGGCAGGATCACCGCGAACTCCTCGCCGCCATAGCGGGCGGCCGAATCCGCCGGTCGGCGCGCCGTGGCCTGGATGCATCTGGCCACGGCGCGCAGGCAGTCGTCGCCTGCCGGATGGCCGTAATAGTCGTTGAACCGCTTGAACCAGTCCACGTCGATGAGCAGCAGGCTGAGCGGTGTCGCGTTTCGCTGGCTGCGCGCGAACTCGAGCATCAGGGAGTCGTCGAAAGCCCGGCGCGTCATCAGCTCGGTCAGTCCGTCGCGGTGCGCCAGAAGGCTCAGCTTCTCGTTGGCTGCGAGCAACTCCGCCTCGACTTGCTTGGCGGCGGTAATGTCCGAAATCACGCTCAGGCTGCCACCGTCGTCGGTCGGCCTCGTCCTGATATCCAGCCACCGCTCGTCCCCCAACCTGATCTGGAGGTTGCTGGCGATCTTGCATGACCCGATGATGCCTTCGATCCATTCCTCGATCTTGCCCGGCGGCACGATCTCCTCGCCGCGCTCGGCCGCCACGCGAAGGATATCGCGATAATCGGCGCCCGGCTGCCTCACATCGGCGGTCAGGGGAAACATTGCGCGATACTGGTCGTTACAGAGCCGCAACTTGCCTTCGGCATCGAACATGACGAGCCCATCGGCCATGTGCGTCAGGGCATTGGTCAGCCTGACCCGGCTGTCGGCCAGTTCGTTCTCAAGGTCCTTGCGCGCGGTGATGTCGCGGTTGTGAGTGATCATGCCGATGATCGCTCCTGCCTGATCACGAAACGGCGCCTTCATCGTCGACAGCCAGCCGAAAACATCGCCTCTGTGATGAAGCCGTTGTTCGATGGTGGAAGGTACGCCCGCCTCGAGAATGGCGAGCTCGTCCTCGCGGAACTTCCGCGCCGTCTCTTGCGGATAGAAATCGAAGTCGGTCTTGCCGATCAGTGCACCAGCGTCGGGCGCATGCATGAGCATTGCCGTGGCGGGATTGGCGGCGATGAACCGGCCGTCGAGATCCTTGACGTTGAGGCAGTCGGGCAGCGCCTCGACGATGGCCTTGTAGATACGCTTGACGGCAAGCGCCTCGACGCGGCGCCTTTCCTGGTAAAGTGCAAGCCCGGAAATCACGATAGAGACGAAAACGAGAAGCGTGGTTGGAAGCGTTACGTCCGCCCAGACTGCCCGCATGATCGGCGACGGCAGTACAATCAGGCCAAGCGGGAACGCCGCCGCGGTGGCAGCGCCGAGAATCACGATGTCCGTCCTGCCGGGTGCGCGCCCCCTCAAGGCGAAATGGCCGGCCATGCCGATCACCGTGGCGATGCCTATCGTGGCGATGCCCGCGACAGAGCCGATGCCGCCCTCAAAGACACGGAACGCGACCGCCATCATACCGGCGATGACGCCCGCGATCGGCCCCCCGAAAAAGCCGGCCAAGGCAATCATCGTTCCGCGCAGATCCACGAATACACCGGGCTGGAGCGGCACGGGTGTCATCATCACGGTCACGGCGCCGACGCCCATGAGCACGCCGAACGCCGTGGTACGCACCGGCGCCGCCTTGCGCGTCAGCCACACATGCGTGTGGATCCAGACTGAAACGAACATCGCGACCACGGCGAGGTTCGCCAGAAGCTCGGACCAGGGCGAGCCCATTTGTGCGCCTCCAAATTCTCCTGCTTTTCGTCGCGCGAACCACTAGCTACGCCCCTGTAAGACAACAAAGTGTTACGTCGCTGCTCCATGCCGCGAGCGCCACTGGATCCTCGAAATGCACATGGCTTCGCCGGATTGTGCGTTCGGCGGTCTCTACGAGAGGCGCTGGAAGGCCAAGGGCGCGATCCGGCCGCCGCGTGACAGCGGAATTTCACGAAGTGCCGGGATAGTCCTCCCCTACACCACAGCCACGACCACATGGGCCTGGATTTTGGCTGTGACCTCGCCGTTGCCATGTCTGCGTGCGATCGCGGAGGCGGCGTAGTCGGTCGCGGCTTGCAGTTTTCCCGCGTCCCTGGCTTCGATTTCGCTGCGCAGAACAGTTCCCTGGCAATAGGCGATGGCGGGAAGGCGCGGCGAGGATGCGCGGCTTTGCTCGGCCCTCGTTTCGATCACCACGCGGGAGAAACCCGCGTCCTCCAGTTCGTCGCGGATCCGTGCCGTATCGTGGTAGCCGTGCGGCGTGCGTGCCAGAAAGCGCGGCGGATCGTTCGGAAAAATCTCTGCCAGGGCATTCGTCACGTCATCGGCAAATACATTCTCCTCGATGCGATCCCATACGTTGAACAGGAAATGTCCTCCGCGCTTCAGGACTCGCTTTGCTTCGCGGTAGCCGGATGGACGATCGGGAAAGAACATTGCGCCGAACTGACAACAAACGAGATCGAAGGCGGCATTTTCAAACGGCAGCGCCAGCGCGTCCGCTTGCAGCCATTTGATGCGACTGTCTGGGGCTTGTCGCGAAGCGGCGTAGTCGAGCATCGGCTGGTTGAGGTCGGTTACGATATAGCTTGCGCCGGGTGACAGTTTTGGCGCCAATGCGCGGGTGACAACCCCGGTGCCAGCGGCGATTTCCAAAACGGCTGTTGGCGAGAACGACGCCGCTCGTCGTGCAAGGTCCGCGGCGAACGGCTCGAAAATCAACGGCACCATATAGCGGTCGTAGTTTTCCGGAATCGAGCCGGCGAATACCTTGTCCGTTTCCAACATTACCGCCACCCTCCGTCCGATTGATGGTTGGCGAGACTAGCACATAACGATCCGCGCTGGTGGTTTTCGACCGAGAGGCGTCCAGCGCCCGTGTCGCCGCACATGCTCGTCTGGCCTTGATTCACATCAAGGTGGCCCTGTGACGGAGCGGGTAGCGAAGCTATATCAAGCTCAGCCTCCCAAGGCTCCCGTCACCCCAAGGGCGCGCATCGGCACTCGAATGCCCCTTTGCACAACAGGTCACATCATCATGTACAAGCATCTGCTTATCGCCACCGACGGATCGGAACTGGCCGAGAAGGGCGTTACCCACGGCCTGAAGCTGGCCAGCAGCCTCGGCGCCGCCGTCACCTTCGTCAATGTCACCGAGCCGTTCCCGATCTTCGCCTGGGGCGGCGCCATGGCCGGCTATGCCGCCGGTGATGAATTCGCCGCCTATGAGGAAAGCGCGCGCCAGTATGCCAAGGAGATGCTCGGCCGATGCAAGGAGTCCGCGGATGCACTGGGCGTTCATGCCAAGGTTCTGCATGTCGAAAACAGGAAGCCCGCCGAGGCGATCCTGGAGCTTTCGCAGGCCCAGGGCTGCGACCTGATCGTCATGGCCTCGCACGGGCGCCAAGGTCTGGGGAAGTTGCTTTTGGGCAGCCAGACGGCGGAAGTGCTGTCCTACACCGAGATCCCGGTGCTGGTGGTTCGCTAGCAGGATATGGCGCACAGGCGGCGCGAGCCGCCAATTCGCGAGAATATCAACGTGCGATATCCAATAATATCTTGGCGGCGACAACCCTTGGGGAACTTTCGGGCCTTGGGGAACTTTCGGGATAGAAAAGCATGAGCCGCAGTCACGCTGAAAACCATCTCGTCTCGCGCATCGGCTGGCTGCGCGCCGCCGTGCTGGGTGCCAATGACGGAATCGTCTCCACCGCGAGCCTCATCGTCGGAGTTGCTTCCGCCTCCGCCGCAAGTTCGGAAGTTCTGGTTGCTGGCATTGCCGGGCTGGTGGCCGGCGCCATGTCGATGGCGGCCGGCGAATATGTATCGGTCAGTTCCCAGTCGGATACCGAGAATGCCGACCTCGATCGAGAGCGTCACGAACTCCGGACCCAGCCGGAATTCGAGCGCGCCGAGCTGGCGCAAATTTACATAAAGCGCGGGCTGGAACCAGACCTTGCTCGCCAGGTGGCCGACCAGCTGATGGCCAGGGATGCGCTCGCAGCGCACGCCCATGACGAACTTGGCATCACCGAGATGACCACGGCGCGTCCGATCCAGGCAGCGCTAACCTCAGCGGCGACCTTCAGTGTCGGCGCGGCGATGCCGCTGCTGATGGTCCTGATTTCACCAGCCACAATGCTGGTACCCGCGGTCTCGGTGGCGTCCCTGCTGTTCCTCGCCTTGCTGGGCGCCATCGGCGCCAAGGCGGGCGGCGCCAACATCCTGCGAGCGACACTGCGCGTCACCTTCTGGGGCGCCTTCGCCATGGCCCTGACCGCCGGCATCGGTGCGCTGGTCGGCAAGGCTGTGTAAGCCATCGGCTGGACCGGTCGGCCAGGGCGTTCGCGAGAGTCGGTTCCTGTAGTGAAGAGTATCGTCAACCAGTGGATATCGACTCCCACATGACTGCAATCGGCCGACCCGACCTCAGCGATATCCATGCCGGCGACTGGGTCGATCGCCGGCTGCCCGCGGCGTGGCGGCCCTACACGAGGCTCGCGCGGCTGGACCGGCCCGTCGGCGTCTGGCTGACGCTTTTTCCCTGCCTTGCCGCGCTCATCCAGGCCACACATGGCTTGCCCGCGCTCTGGCAGTTGATCGTCTTCTGCCTCGGCGCCCTGCTGATGCGAAGCGCCGGCTCCACCGTCAACGATATCGCCGACCGTAACTTCGATGCGCATGTCGAACGCACCCGCTTCCGCCCCTTGGCCAACAGCCAGTTGCGCACCCACCAGGCCATTGCCTTTCTGATTGCCGAACTCGCGCTCGCGGCATCGCTGCTGTTTTTCCTGACCCCCTACACGCGCCTGATCGCACTCTGCGTGCTGCCGCTCGTCTTCATCTATCCGCTTTGCAAGCGCTTTACCCATTGGCCCCAGGCGGTGCTGGGGGCGGCGTTCAATTGGGGAATGCTGATGGCATGGGCTGAGGTGACCGGCCACGTGCCTGCCGGAGCCGTCATCATGTGGATCGGCGCCATCGCATTGGCAGATCGGCTATGACACCGTCTACGCCTATGTGGACGTGAAGGACGACACCCGCCTCGGCCTGAAATCGACGGCGATCCTGTTCGGCCGGAAGGGCAGGATCTGGATCGGCCTGTTCTACGCCCTCACCGTCGCATCATGGTCGCTGGGCGGCTGGCTGTCGGGCATGTCGCTGCCATACGCCGCGGGAATGGTGGTGATCGCCGCCCATCTCGCCTGGCAGACATGGCGTATCGACCTGCAACGCCCGGAGCTGAACTTCAGGCTGTTCCTGTCGAACATCCTGACCGGGCTGCTGCTGGCAGGCGCCGCGCTGGCAGGGACCTGGTAGACTGGCACGCCGGTGCCTCCACCGATCAGCTTTCGTAAAGCCCGCTTTCCACCGCCATAGCGCGATCCTGGCTCACGCCCTTCCCAAACGAAGACGCCAACACCGTTGACGTAACGGCTTCGCTTAGTTATAGAACCAATTAGTTCCAGAACTGATTGGTTCCGTAATGACTATTGAATTCTCCCTCGACCACACATTCGCGGCACTGGCCGATCCGACGCGTCGGGCCATTCTCGCCCGGTTGCTCGACGGCGAAGCGTCGGTCGCCGAACTGGCGCAGCCCTTCGCGCTGACCGTGCGCGCCGTTTCAAAGCATGTCGGCGTGCTCGAGCAGGCCGGGCTGGTCAGCCGCAGCCGGGCGGCGCAAAGGCATCTCAGCCGCATCGAGCTTACCCCCCTGCGCGACATCGACCGTTGGCTGGACGACTATAGAAAACTCTGGGAAGGCCGCTTCGACCGCATGGAAGACCTGCTGCGGCGCGAGGCGGACAAGACGCCATGAGCGCGCACGAGCCCATGGAAGCCGCCGCCGACCGCAGCTTCGCCATCGAGCGCACCTTCAACGCCCCGGTCGAGCGCGTCTTCCGGCTGTGGACCGATCCGCTTCTGGTGGCGCAGTGGTGGGGCATCAAGGACTGCACCATTCCGCATTGCGCGCTCGACGTCAGCGTCGGCGGCCGCTGGCGCATCGACATGCGCACGCTGAGCGGCGCGCTCTACCGCAACCAGGGCAGCTATCTCGAAGTCGTCGAGAACGAACGGCTGAGCTATTCCGACGAGCCGGATCCTGAAATCCGCGAATGGGCCGGCAAGCCTCCGGGACAAAGCCGCCACACCGTCACCTTCACGCCCGACGGCAAGCGAACCCATGTCCATTTCGAGGTGACGCTGGCGAGCAGCGCCGACCGCGAGCGCCTGCTGGCGCTGGGCATGCGCGGCGGCTGGATGCAAAGCTTCTACAGGCTGGAAGAGCTGATAGAGGGAACCCACCATGCTGACTGAAAACGCCCAGCCGGCAACGACACAAGCCGTCCTGTCGAGGGACGGAACGCCGATCGCCTGCGAGCGCCGGGGCAAGGGCCATCCGCTGATCCTCGTCGACGGCGCGCTCTGCTCGCGCAGCATGGGGCCGAGCGGCCCGCTGGCCAAGGCGTTGGAGAACCATTTCACCGTGTTCCGCTATGACCGCCGTGGCCGTGGCGACAGCGGTGACACCGCGCCCTACGCCGTCGAGCGCGAAGTCGACGACATCGATGCCGTGCTGCAGGCCGCCGGCGGCGAGGCCTATCTCTGGGGCATGTCGTCGGGCGCCATGCTGGCGCTGATGGCCGCAACCCGCCTGCCCGGCATCCGAAAACTCGCGCTCTACGAGGCGCCGCTGATCGTCGACGGCAGCCGCAAGACCACGCAAGCCGACTGGGCCACGATCCGGGCCGCCATCGCCGGGGGCCGGCGTGGCGACGCCGTGACCGCCTTCCTCAAATCGGTGGGCATGCCCAGTCTGCTCATCCTCTTCATGAAGCTGACGCCGATCTGGCCGAAGCTGAAGGCGGTGGCTGATACCTTGCCCCATGACGGCGCCATTGTAGCCGGCGATCAGCTCGGCAAACCGCTGGATCCCGCCCGCTGGGCCGGCGTGAATGTGCCGACGCTGGTGACCGATGGCGGAAAGAGCCCGACCTGGATGCGGCATGGCAACAAGGCGCTGGCCGACGCCCTGCCCAAGGCCAGCTACCGAACGCTGCCAGGCCAGAATCATATGCTGAAGCCCGCCGCGCATGCGCCGGTGCTGACGGCGTTTTTCAGCGAGCGGGATTAGCAACGCGGACGACCCCGTCTTCATCGGCATCGCAAAGCGGCACCGCCCATCGCCGGAAGGCTGATCCAACAAGGAGATCGACCATGCAGCTTCGCCACATCCTCATCAAGGTGGACGACCAGGACAAGGCTCTGGCCTTCTACACCTCGGTCATCGGCTTCGTGAAAAAGCACGACGACGATGGCGGCCGGGCCCGCTGGCTGACGGTCGTGGCGCCCGATGATGCCGAGGGCACCCAACTGGTGCTCGAACCCAACAGCGATGCGCCCGCGCGCGCCGCCCAGAAGGCGCTCCATGACGCCCATTTCCCGGCGGCACTCATCACCACCCGTGATATCCATGGTGAATTCGACCGGCTCACCCGCCTCGGCGTGAAATTCCTGGGGCCGCCGCAACGCATGGGTCCGGTAACTGCAGCCTTTTTCGACGACACCTGCGGAAATTTCATTGTGATGGCTCAGCCATCCGCCTGAGGCGCGGCGGCGCTTTCAACCCCGGCCGAACGCACTGCTGACCAGCTTCTTCAGCGCGCGCAGGCGTCGCTGCCGGGCGAACTTCGCCATGCGCAAGCGCACCGCATGCATGGCTTCTGCATGGATGGCGTCGACACTCATGCTGCCATCGCCGAGCAGCAAGCTCGGGCCCGACACCGAACGCATTATCCCGCGAAATGCCTTGGCATGCATATCGGCGTAGCGCGTGTAATCGACCCCCGCATCCCAACCGCGCGGGCGCGACATGACTGTTGGATTGTTGTTGATCTCGAAAGTCTGGACGCGCCCGTCCACCAGACCATAGTCGATGCGGCCGTAATCGATGCCAGCCAGGGAGAAAATCCGATCAAGTTGCGCCGCGTGCGGATTCTCTTTCGCATAGGCGATGCTTTCAGCACGTTCGGCATCGCCAAGGATGGCTTCCGAGAACTTGATGTACCAGGAGTGACTGCTGAAACAGTGTTGCGCGTAGATCTGGTCGCCAACCTTGAACGCCGCGTATTTGCGGAACCGGCCATCCGCCGAAGGGGCCGTGCCATATTCGACGATCATTACATCCGGGTCTTCACGGATGTAGGCCGGCAAGGCGGCGATCGCCTTTTCCAGCCCCTGCCCGCTATCGATCAACCCGGTCAAGGGTGGGTCGTGCCGGCTCTCCCAGCGCACGAAAACCGGGAAGCGCCGAATCTCATGGCGCTCGCCAAGCCGGTAGATATCGAAATCATTGAGTCCGGCGGCCTTCAAACGCTTCAGCAACGCGAAGCGGCCGAGGACGACGGCGGGGTTGTTGAGCAGGAGAAGCTCGGGATTGAGCGAGGCAATGCGTTGGTGAAGTGAATTGACCGCCTTCAACACAGGCGGAGAAAGCCTCTCGAAATCCGTGAAAACGAAGGTGCCGGGTGTAACGGTGCCAAGCCGCGCCGCGCGCTCGTAAGGGATGATCCGCACGAGATCGCCAAGCCCATGGTCATAATAGCCAAGCAGCACGCCGATCGTGTAAGCGTGTTGGCGCGTGCAGAAATAGTAGATCGGCCCCAGGTCGACGGTCATGGTCTGAAGCTGGTATCCGGGCGGGCACGGCGCATGCCCGACGAGATGGGACTTTTCGAAAGACGATGCACAGCGAGCTTTCTTCTGCCGTTGCGTTTGGGACCGCGGAACATCCCTGGCAAGGTGTTCGTGCCGGCGCCTTCAAGGGTGCCGCCGATACCTATGCGATCCATGACGAAATGCGGCGAGAAGCCCCCGTCTGGCAGGCGCCTTGGGGCGACGTCTACGTCACCCGATACGACCTGGTTTCCAACAGTCTCGTCAACCGCAAGCTCTCGCATGTGCCACCCGGCAGTGAGACAGCGGAGCCGCATTCGGCGATGCGCGACTGGCTCATCTATCAGGAAGGCAGCGCCCACGCCGCCCTGCGCAAGGCCCTGCAGCAACCCTTTGTCAGCAACGGCATGGCGGCATTGCGTCCGGTGATCGATGACGCGGTGAAAGAATTCATCGGCGATGCCTTGTCCGGAACCGTCGATGTCGTGGCCGCCTTCACGCGCGCGGTGCCCGAGCGCATCATCTGCCGGCTGCTTGGCGTACCGGCGCGAGATATGCCGATGATCCGGCAATGGTCGGGCGCGATCCGAACCATGCTTGACACCGGCTTCGACGACGCCTTCCTGGCCAGCGCAAACCCCGCCGACGAGATGTCCGACTATTTCGTCGCGCATGTCAGCCATCTGCTCACAGCCGGCCCCATGCCGCCGTTGCTGACCGGGCTTCCGAGCCTTGCCGACGCCCTGGGACTGGTGGCTGCCGGGCGCAACATCGCCTTCCTGGCTTTTGCCGGCCATGAGACCACGGTGCATCTCATCGGCAACATGCTGTTTCATCTGTCTCGCCAGCCGGACCAATGGTCTTCCATGCGGGCCAATCGGCGGCTTGCCGCCAATGCCGTTGCCGAAACGCTTCGGCTGGAAAGCCCGGTGCAAAAAATCTGCCGCTGGCCGCTCGAACCGGTCGTGCTCGACGGCCAGGAGATCGAAAAAGACCGCCTGTTGGTATTGCTGGTCGGCGCAGCCAACCGTGATCCGTCGCAGTTCCCCGCTCCCTCGCGTTTCGACATCGCCCGCACCGGCAAGCAGAACCTCGCTTTCGGCCGGGGCGCGCATGTCTGCATCGGCAGGGCGCTGGCTGAAATGGAAGGAGCCATGGTTCTGAACGCAATGTTGGACCGCTGGAAAACCGTTGAGCAGATCGATTCCCGATGGATGGACAATTCCTCCATGCGGGGGCTCGACAGTTTGGTTCTAAGTCTGATGGGGTGATCCGCGCGCCGCGCCAGCTCATCATCGCCGTTCACGCCGATGCATCCGCAAGGCCTTTGGCAAAGCTTGCCGCCCCGTACCGTTTCAAGTTCTTCACATCGAGCTCGGCCAGGCAAGCAAGTTCGACACCCCGATTATGACCGGGATTGGTTTTCAGGAAAAAGGCCGCGAAACGGTTTCGCACCGCGATCTCCTTCGCATCGGCCCACTCATCTCGCAAATGGCCTTGCGACGGACCGAAGTCGACCAGACCGGTGATCGGGTCGAAGGATCGTCCATAGCGCGCACGGGCTATGGCATCACGAACCTCTACCAGTCCCGGCTTGGCGTCTCCATCGATCGCCGGAACAAACTCGCGGAAGAAATTGGGCAAGATGCGGAATGTACGGTGCCCCTTGATGATGGGAAACCAGAACAACCGACCTTTGATCCTGGCCTTTGCAGCGCCGGCGGCCCGGAAGAAGCCACGTAGCAGGACGGGATCGCCCCAGCGCGAGGCGTCCAGAACAGTGTCACCGGAAAACAGATAGTGGATCGTCTCGGCGCCGATTGCATGTCGTCTCACAAGGTAGGTCGAGAACCCGATGATCGCCTTGTTGCGGCGAACAACAACAACGCCATCCTTTTCCGAGAGATCCCGCTCGAAACCATCACGATCAGTTGCGTCATAGTAGGTCTCGTACAACGAGAACATCTGGTTCCGGTCGGTGGTCCCCAGCCGTTCAACCGAAATTGTCGCGCAGTCGATAGTTTCCTCGCCGCTTACCGCATCCGACACGTACCGCTGTCCACCCCTTGAAACGTCAATCGTTTCAATATGACTCCGCAGCATGGATGTTCAAGGCGTAAAGGACGATTTACGGCCAAGTTCTGCTACATATCTTTTGGCAGGCTCAAATCTCCAGGCTGCCACCGCCGCCCGAATATTGAAATAGGCGTCGAAGGATGCGGCAACGCCAGTTGATGGCCCATATCTCGGAGGCCTTGAGCGCTGATTTATGGCTGCCGATACTTGCAGCTGAGATGGGAGCTTCTGAAAGATCGGTTTTGTAGGATCGCCAGTATTTATGTAGCATGATCTGTCGGATGCTCGTGCGCTTCGCCGAATCCGCGGTCAAGATTGTCGATCCCGGCGCAATATCAAAGCGCCGCCATAGGTCCCGCAGCGCGCCAGCCGGATCCGCCACCGCATCCTCGTAACGGACAAAAACAATTCTTTTACGGAGTGCTTCATCCGACCGCTGCGTTCTGACCGTGGCCAGATACGCTCGATTGTAAGTCCTGCACATGCGGGAGAGATTTTTGCTCGACGCCAGAGTCTCGCGCCTCGGCCAGAATTTTCGTTGCTTTTCACCAACCTTCAGGATCGACGCGATGACGTCCTTTGGTTCCCGAACGGAGACGGCGAATTTCGCTTCGGGCAATAGTCTTGCGACGAGCGGCAGCGTCGGCGCAACTTCAACCGTGCGCAATACGAGGCATGCCGGCTTTCCGGAATGCAGCCATGCGTCGTGCAGCCGATCCGTGACGAACTGACGCGTGACCGCCAAAAAATCGGCGTTTGACTTCGCGTAGTCGCTTACAAAAGCGCTTTCACTGTTGGAATACGTATGAAAGAGCTGAATGAAATCCATGATGTAGCGGGCAGGTGCGAGGCGTTCGCCTGCGTCAGGCGAGGTGGAAATCAGCCGATGAAGCAGCGACGTGCCGCTGCGCATGCTGCCGGTGACAAAGATCAATTTGAAAGGGAGTGGTGAAAGAGACATGATCACCGTTTCAAAAGGATAGAGATGAATGGACGGGTGACTGTGTAGCCATTGGTCCGGATGGACTTATCCGCCCAGGAGGTATCACGTCATTGCGGAACAACAATAGATGAATTCTTCCCATGTCAGATCTTTGCATATCACCCGTATTTGGTGGGCGAATGCGTCATGACACATGATCGGACAATACGCTTGTTGGCAGAGCATTCGCCTTGCGATATCCGCGTCCGCCATGGCATCAGTCCCGGGCAGCGGACAGAACCACAGTGAGCATGACCCGACGAACACCAACCGGGCGCAGGCCCGCAATCAGCCAGCCCGCCGCCAGCAGGCCGTCGATCACAGGCGTCAGCCTCAATCGCGCTCTGTCAAAACTCGGCCTGTGCTCGCGCACGCAGGCCGAAGTGCTGATCGCCGAGGGGCGTGTGCGCGTTAACGGCAAGGTGACCGGCAACGCCTCCGCCCGCGTCGACCTCAACCGCGACCGTATCGTCGTCGACGACAGGCCGGTGGTTGCCGAGCGCAAGGTCTACCTGATGCTCAACAAGCCGCGCGGGCTGGTCACCACCCGCGACGACCCGCAGCAGCGCGACACGGTCTATGCCTGCCTGGAAGAGCTCGACCTGCCCTTCGTCTCGCCGGTTGGCCGGCTCGACAAGGCGAGCGAAGGCCTGCTGCTGATGACCAACGACACGCGCTTCGCCAACCGGTTGATGGACCCGGCCTCGCATTTGCCCAAGACCTATCATGTGCAGGTCGACACTGTGCCGGATGAGACGATGTTGGACAAGCTGCGCGCCGGCACGACGGTCGACGGCGAGACACTGACCGCCAATTCGATCGCGCTTTTGCGCAGCGGCGGCCGCACCGCATGGCTGGAGATCGTGCTCGACGAAGGCCGCAACCGCCACATCCGTCGCCTGCTCGCCGCTCACGACATCAAGGTCAAGCGCCTCATCCGCATCGCCATCGGCCGCCTTGAGCTGGGCGACCTCGCCAAGGGCACGGCGCGGCACCTGACGCCGGAGGAGATGGCGCTGCTGGGTGACTGAGCGACGCGTCGCTGCTATTCGACGTTAATGCTTACGACCACCGTGCGAGCATTACCCGTGAATGTATGGATCGATAAGGTCACCTGATCATGCCCTTTGAATCCGGGCTTTGACCTGTAAAGCCCCCTCACTCCCTGAACTTGTCGAACGTTACATTTGTACCGCACATTCCCCTTGGAGAAGCTGGGATATATCTTCCCGGAGACAAGCCGGAAGTTGCCGTGACTTGGGCCGGAAACCGCCCTTACCTCGTCCTTGCCCATGCTTGAACAGTCCGGGTTCAGGGTCGCGTTCATGAAGACGTAAATCTCTTGTCCGGACAGTGCTGTCTTTTCATAACTTGTCGAGTTGCCAAACGCGGCGGCCGGAGAGGCCGTAAGAAGCGCAAGCGCGGTTATGACACCTGTCGTACGGCGGATCATTTCAGCTCCCCTTTTTGAGTTTTCATTGGTGGATTTGCGAACCTTCGGGCAAGCCACCACCCCTTGAAGCAGGCTTGTCCACCATCCGACGCCGATGGCGTGACTGGCCAGACGCAACGCACCCTGGTCCATCATCTGAAAGCCTATTCGACGCTGATATATATGACGGTGCTGAAAGAATTCCCCGTATATGTATGAATGGACAGATTTACCTGATCCCGCCCCTTAAATCCGGCGTTTGATCTGTATAGAATCCTGATCCCGTCAACTTTCCGGGAATTACATTTTGAGCGCTGATCCTTCTTGGGATAGAACGCAAAAGTCTTTCCATGCACGATCTTGATTTTTCCATGACTTGGCCCCGAAGTTGCCCTTACATCGTCATTACCTGCCTTCGAACAGTCTGGATTAAGTGTCGAGCCTCCGTAGAGATAAATCTCCTGTCCTGAGAGTGCTTTCTTTTCAACGCTTGATGAGTGCGTAAACGCGGCGGCCGGAGAGGCCGTAAGTGCTAGGAGTGCAAGCGCAGTCATGACACCTGTCGTACGGCAGATCATTTCTCAGCTACCTTGTGACCGATTGATTTTTCCCCGTCTGGTGGTTTTATGACAGCCTCAAGCAAGTCGCCAGTCTAGGGACAGACTTACTCATCAATTTCTAGTTATCGAAATACAGTTCGCCGTTCCAAAATCTGGATTGCACTGGCCAAGAAGCTGTTCTTGACGCCCAGGAAAACTTCCTCACCACGGGGTGGAGCCCGCCGGATGGCGCCCGCTTGATCGAGCCAAGCCTATCGCCTGAAGGTTTTTTGCCCCTCACCGATGATTTCCGCCCACATCCGCTGTCCTCATCATCAGGCACCGGAATGGTCCGGGCCGGAACAGCGAGGTGATCCATGGGATCGTTGCAAGGTCACAATATCGTCGTGGTCGGAGGCAGCCGGGGTGTCGGGCGCGCGATCGTCGAAACCGTGTTGAGCGAGGGCGCGACGGTGCTTGCCGTCGCCCGGGGCGCTGCCGATTTGAAACAGCTCGCCTGGGAGCGGCCCAGGGTAAAAACGCTTGTCGCCGACGCCACGCGGGAGGCCGCTCCCGATGCGGTCTTCGCCGCGCTGCGGCCGGATGTGCTGGTGATGTCAGCCGGCGCGCTGGCCCCATCAGCACCCGTGCAGGACCAGAACTGGGAGGATTTCTCCGCGAACTGGGAGATGGACGTCAAGGCGTCGTTCCTGTTCTGCAAGGCTGCACTGCAAGGGGGGTTGAAGCCGGGGAGCCGGGTGGTGCTGATCTCCAGCGGCGCCGCGCTCAGCGGCGGCCCGCCGAATTCCGGCGGCTATGCCGGCGCCAAGCGCATGCAGATGTTCCTCGCCGCCCACAGCCAGAAGGAGTCGGATCGGCTTGGCCTCGGCCTGCGCTTCATGGCGCTGGCGCCGATGCGCATCATGGCCGGCACGGGCGTCGGCCAGGGCGGCATTGCTGGCGTTTCGGCCTATCTCGGCATCAGCCCGGCGGATTTCCTCGCCAGCATGACCGATGTGCAGACGCACGCCGATGTCGGACGCGCCGTGGTCGCACTCGCCTCCTGTCAAGCTCAAGGCATCTCCTTCACGGTCAGCGGCAGCGGCCTTGCCGCGACGGCATGAGGCGCGCAGGATGCCGGCGGATTCACCACGGTAGGCTCGCCATGACGGACGCTCCCGGCGCTTCCGAGCCCCAGGGCTCGACGGGCCAGCCGATCCTCGATCGGCTGGCCTTCGAACGGCTGACACAAGCGCACCGCCGCGAACTCAAGCTGCATTGCTACAGGATGATGGGCTCACTGCACGAGGCCGACGACCTTGTGCAGGACACTTTTCTCAAGGCATGGCGCGGTCGTTCGCAATTCGACGGACGCGGCTCGCCGCGCGGCTGGCTCTACACCATCGCCACCAACAGCTGCCTCAACGCCATCAAGGCAAGGTCTTCAGCGCATCGCATCCTCGAGCAACCCGGACGGCTGCCGACCGAGGGGCGGGCTACCGGCGGGCCGGCCGCCGAACTCGCCTGGCTGGAGCCCTACCCGGACTCGGAACTGCCAGACCTCGCCGATGGCGAGCCCGGTCCTGAAGCGCGCTACGAAACAAGCGAAGCCGTGCGGCTTGCCTTCGTCGCCGCGATCCAGCTGCTACCGCCCCGGCAGCGCGCATCCCTTCTGCTGTGCGACGTGCTGGGCTGGTCGGCGCTTGAGACCGCGCAATTGCTGGGCGGCACGACCGCCTCGATCAACAGCGCCCTGCAGCGCGCCCGCGCGACGCTGGCGATGCGCTATCCGCAGGGGCGTCCCGTGGAGCGCTCGCGGCCCAACCGCGAAGAGGGCCTGCTGCTCGAACGCTATATGCAGGCCTGGCAGGCCGCCAATCTTGACGACCTCGTCGAACTGCTGCGCGAGGATGCCATTTATCATATGCCGCCATGGCGCGACTGGTACAGGGGACGCGACGCGATCCACGATTTCTTCAAGACCGTCTGGGGCAATTTCGCCGGCTACCGTCCGGTCGCCACCCGCGCCAACGGCCAGCCCGCGGTCGCCGTCTATGCGCGCCGTCATCAAGAGCCCGAATGGCGCGCCCACTCGCTGCATGTCATCGAGCCAGCCGACGGCGGCATCGCCTCGCTGACGATCTATGTCGGCCCGCTCGGCCCCGATCTGTTCGGAGCCTTCGGCCTGCCGCCTGCATGGCTATGACGAAGGAACGGCCACTCAGGCCTTGTTGGTGATCCACATGGTTGGTGCCCCGACCACGCCGGCGCCCTCCATCGCCTTTTTCAGATCCGGGCTTTTGATGAAAGCCTGCGCGTCCGCGACGCTGGGGAAATCATGGGTCACGGTCACGTCGTTGGGATTGTCGGCCGCCTGATAAACACTCTCGGCCTTCACGCCCTTGGCTTTTTGCGTGGGACCAAAGGCGTCGTAGACTTTGCGCCAGGCCTTGTAGTCGGACACGGTATGCCGCACGAACAACGTCGTCATATTCCATTCCTCCCAGGCTGTTTTTCTCGTTTCGCCCAGCATTCCGATGATGGGCACTCAACCGTATGCCTCCCCCTGATCGTTGGCAAACAACGCAGGGTTGCAGAAAATCCGGTCTATCTGGAATGGTGCGGCGTCGTTTCGGCGTCTCGATCCGCGCTGCTGCCCCCTATCTCTGGTTCCACTTGCGAATGACCGGCTCGCCCGGATCATGCTCATAGCCGAGCACACTGACGCTGGTCGTATCGAGCACCAGCAGCGCGCCCCCTTCCGGCCGCAGGCCGACCCAGCGCGCGCCAAGCACGCGCAGGAAATGCGCGCTGGAAAAGATCAGGATGTTGCCACCGGTTTCGCGCAGCTGCCGGACAATCCTGTCCGCCCGCGCGCCAACGTCGGCGGCGCTCTCGCCCTTCGGGCAGCCGTCGCGAAACACGTTCCAACCGGGCCGCTCGGCCAGGATCTGCCTGGTCGTCAGCCCTTCATAGGCGCCATAGTCCCATTCCTGCAGGTCGTCCTTCCTGACGCTCTCCCCACCGAAGCCGGCGAGGACGCTGGTGTTGTAGGCGCGCTGCGACGGGCTCGACCACACCGCGGAGAACGACAGGCCTTTCAACCGATCCGCCACGCCACGCGCGGCCGCCTCCCCGGCTTGCGTCAAAGGCATGTCGGTGCGGCCGGTGTGCTGGCCAGACAGGCTCCATGCCGTCTCGCCATGCCGAACCAGATGGATTTGTGGAAGCACGCTGCTCATTGCCGGCCTTTCGCTGCTATCTGTCCGACCAAGCTGTAGCGGTCCGCGCCGCGCCGCGAAAGGTCCGGCGATGAACCGGCCGGATGGCGCAGCCGGCGTCAGGCCGTCAGGTGTTCGTAGAGGATGGAACTGCCAAGGCCGATCAGCGCGAGGCCGCCGAGAATTTCCGCGTAGCGCCCGAAGCGGGCGCCGAGAAAGCGCCCGGCAAGCACGCCGCCGGTCGACATCAGCATGGTCGCCGCCCCGATGGCAAGCGCGATCACGACGATGCTGACGTCGAGAAAAGCCATCGACACGCCGACCGCCATCGCGTCGATGCTGGTGCCAACGGCGGTCGCTATACTTTCCAGGCAGCACTGTGAAGCCGAGCCGCGACTTGAACGAGACGGCCCGTGATCGTTCCAGGCGCGCCGCGATAGCTACTCGGCGTTTTCACCCTGCAGGAGTCGCTTCGGAGAACGCCCAAACACACGTTTGAACGCATTGCCGAAAGCGCTTTCGGACGCGTAGCCAAGTGATTGTGCCAGACCACCAACCGATGTCCCGGATCGACGCATGGCCTCCCGGGCGCGGTGCATCCGCCAGCGCGTCAGGTAGTCGAGCGGTGCCTGGTCGACCAGCTCCTTGAAGCGGCGCGCAAAGCCTGAACGCGACATGCCGACAGCGATGGCAAGCTCTTTTACCGTCCAGCCATGGCCGGGATCATTGTGGATCAGGCTGAGGGCAGAGCCGATGCGTCGGTCGGTCAACGCGCCGACCCAGCCTGTGCTGCCGATGCCTTCCCTGGCGACGTAAGCTCGCAACGCCTGCACGAGCAGGATGTCTCCCATGCGACGTGTCATCAGTGTCGAGCCCATCAACGCCGCATCGAGTTCTTCGTCGAGCACCGCCAGCGAGCCGCGCAGGATCGTCGCTGCCCGGTCGCCTTCCGGGATGTGCATGAACCTGGGAAGGGCATCGAGCAGGAACTGCGCATTGCCGCCCACGAAGACGAAGCTTCCCCCGACCAAAGCCGTCTCATCACCCCCGTGCCGAGCGACATTCGAATGCTCCCAGTCGAAGGACGAGATCCCGTCTTCGGGCTTCAGGGAAAGATCATTGGCGATCACATAGGCGGGGGCGTTGGCCAGCAGAAAGGTATCGCCGGAGCCAAGTGCGAAGGGCCGCTCGTCCGGCAACGTGATCCAGCATTGACCACGAAGAACGGCCGCGAACTTCAACGCTGGCTTTGCGGGAAAGCGGAACGACCATCGCCCGCTCGCTTCGAGACGCGTGCAACGCGCGCTCCGGATGTCCAGAAGCGAAAGCACATCGGATAAGGGATCGATCATGGCAAGATTGGACGATCGCGACGAAACGATGGAGCTTTGAGCATAGATAATCCACGGGCCCTTCACAACATTAGATCGTGAAAGGAGACAATCATGTCTGGAATAAAGGGAAAAGTCATCGCGATCACTGGTGCCAGCAGCGGCATCGGGGAGGCAACGGCGCTCTTGCTTGCCGAACGAGGAGCCAGGGTTGTGCTCGGAGCTCGGCGCGCCGATCGTCTTGACGCGCTCGTCAGCACCATCGTGAGCGCGGGCGGCGAGGCAGTCTGTCTTGCCATGGACGTGAAGAACCGTGAGGACCTTGCAAAGCTCGTTGCTCTTGCCTGCGACAGGTTCGGCAAGATCGATGTTCTGATCAACAATGCCGGTATTGGCCCGAACTCCCTGCTCGATGACCTGCGCGTCGAGGATTGGGAAGAGATGATCGACATCAACATAAAGGGGCCGCTCTACGGCATCGCAGCGGCTTTGCCGGTGTTTCGCCGCCAGGGCTTTGGCCACTTCGTCAACATTCTCTCGACGGCGGGGCCGATCATCAAGCCGACAATGGCGGTCTATGCGGGAACAAAGAACGCGGTTCGGGCGATCGCCGAAGGTTTGCGACTTGAAGCCGGCCCCACGCTACGCGTGACAAACATATCGCCGGGCTTCGTCCAGACGAACTTCGCGGACTCGATGACCAATCCGGAGATCAAGGCGGAGATCGAAAAACGCATGGGCGAAATCGCGATCTCCCCCAATGCTATCAGCCGCGCCATCGCCTTCGCGATCGAGCAACCGGCCGAGGTCGATGTGAGCGAGATCGTCATTCGACCCACCGCACAGGCTTGATTGTTCCTCGCAACGCAGCGCTTGCAGTTATGAAAAATTTCTCGTAGTCTCTTTTCATATAAAGAAGAAATTGTACGTTATTTTTCTCATATATGAAAGCATGAGCCTTGCGGGAACATCTCGATCAGACTGACAGGCGGCTGGTGAAGCTGCTGTCCCAGGACGCGCAGCTCGGCGTCAACCGGCTTGCCGAGAAGATGGCGATATCGGTGCCGACGGTGCGCTCGCGGCTGCGCAACCTGATCGACCGCAACCTGCTGAAAATCGTCGGGCTGCTGAACCTGACCGAGCGCCCGGAACTGATCTCGGCCATCGTCGGCATCAACGCCCAGGGACGCGGCCAGGCGCGTCAACTGGCTGAGCGCATTGCCGAATTGCCCTTCGTCAACTCGGCCTCGGTGGTCACCGGGCGCTTCGACATCATTGTCGACGTCACCGTGGCCGGCGATGTCGCCGACCTCTATCGCATCACCAGCGAGCTGATCCCCGGCGCCGGCGTGCCTGGCGAGGTGGTGCGCAGCGAGACCTTCGTCGTCATGGCCTCCTGCAACAAATGGGTCAGCCTGCCGGAAGGCTGCTGGTCGGACGAAACGCCGGCGCGCAAGGAAATGCCATGAAGATCGCGGTTCTGGGTGGGCTTGGCCTGCAAGGTCGAGCGGCGATCGCCGATCTCGTCGCCAGCGAGGGTGTCGAGGAAGTCGTCTGCGTCGACACCGTCACGGACGGAGCGGCCCGGCTTGGCGGCCTGACCGACCTCTCCCGCGTGCGTTTCGTCGTGCCTGAGGGCGCCATCGCCTCGGTGCTCGGCAACGTGCTCGCCGAAGTCGACGCCGCCATCGACCTGTTGCCGCAACCGCTGATGCGCGAGGCCGTGCTGGCGGCGATCGCAACCGGCACGCCGCTGGTCACCACCAATTACGGCAAGGCCATCGCCGATCTCGCCCCGGCAGCGGAACAGGCCGGCGTCTCGATCATGACCGAATGCGGGCTCGACCCCGGCATCGACCTTGTGCTCTATGCGCGCGCCGCCCGGCAGTTCGACGCGATCACCGCGATCGATTCCTATTGCGGCGGCATCCCCGAGCCGAAGGCGATGGCCAAGCCGCTTTGCTACAAGGTGAGTTGGAACTTCGACATGGTTCTGGTCAGCCAGAACCGCGACAGCGTCATGATCGAGGACGGTGAACGCGTCGCGGTGCCGGCCGGCCAGCAGCACGACAATCCTTTCATCCACGAGATCGAAGTCGCGGGCCTCGGCCAGTTGGAAGCCTTTCCCAATGGCGATGCGCTGCACTATGTCGAGATGCTGGCCGCCGCGAAGGGGCTGCGCCGCTCCGGCCGCTACACGCTGCGGTGGCCGGGCTGGTCGGCGTTCTGGGCGCCGCTCAAGGAACTCGGCTTCCTGTCCGAAGACAAGGTTTCGGGCATCGGCGCCAGCCCGCGCGAATTCCTCGGCCGGCTGCTCGGGCCGCAACTGCAATATGGCCCCGGCGAAAAAGACCTCTGCGTGATGCGCAACGTCTTTTCCGGCACCCAAGGCGGCCGCGCCAAGACGGTGACGTCGGACCTGATCATCGAGCGCGACCTGGCTTCAGGCCTGTTCGGCATGAGCCTCGGCGTCGGCTACCCCGCCAGCATCGTGGCGCAGATGCTCGCGCGGCGCGAGATCACCACACCTGGCCTTTTGAACCCGCTCCTGCATGTGCCCGACGAACCCTTCTTCGACGCATTGGCCAGGCGCGGCATCAAGGTTGCCGAGACGGTGGCCTGGAACTGAGGAGACAGATTTTCGAACGGTGGCCGCCGCCGGCAAACGGCGCTGCCGCTCAAAAAAGCGCCCAAGGGAATCCGCGGGCAAAATAACAACGACAACAGGGAGGAATACAAAATGAAGACTGCCAGACTTTTCATCGCCGGACTCGCGCTCGCCGGGCTCACCACCGCTGCCAGTGCCGGAACGCTCGACGAGATCACCAAGCGCGGCGAATTGCGCGTCGCCGTGCAGACGCAAGGACCGCCCTTCTCGCTGGTCGGCGCCAATGGCGAACGCACCGGCAGTTCGGTTGAACTGGCCGAGCTGATGGCCAAGGAAATGGGTGTGAAGATCACCTTCCTCGACTTCGACTGGGACGGCCTGATCCCGGCGCTGTTGTCGGGCAAGGCCGACCTTCTGGTGGCCGACATGACACCGACGCTGGCGCGCGGCATGAAGGTCGCCTTCACCACGCCTTACATGTATACGGGCAGCACCGTCTTCACCAAGGCCGACGGCAAGTTCAAGACCACCGAGGACTGCAAGGCCAAGGGCACCAAGATCGCCGTGCTGCTCGGCGCCACCGGCGAGAAGGAAGCCAAGGCCGCCTTCCCCGATGCCGACATCAAGAGCTACAAGGGCGGCGGTCCACTGCTGCTCGACGCCGTCAACAACGGCCAGGCCGATTGCGGCGTCAACGACGTCTCGGCGGTCAAGGGCCAGTCGACAGCCTATCCGGCCGGCAGCTTCACCATCATGCCGGAGCTGTTGTCGAAGGAGCCGCTTGCCTTCGCCACCCGCTATGACGAGCCGGACCTGCTTGTCTGGATGAACCTGTTCCTCAACCAGGTCACCATCGACGGCCGCCTGCAGAAGAACCTCGACTACTGGGTCAATTCCGACGCCTGGAAGAAAGACCACTGAGGAATTAGGGAGTAGGTGAGTAGGGACCGGTGAACGGCCGTTCCGACATGCTTCCCTACTCCCTACTCCCTACTTACTATTCACCATTCACCGCCGCGTGCTCATGCTCGAGAACTTCAGTTTCCGCACCATCGTCGAATACCTGCCCCTGTTCGGGCAGGGCCTGGTCACGACCGTCTGGCTGTCGGCACTGTCCTTTGTCGGCGCGCTGGTCGTCGGCATCGTGCTGTGCGCCATGAATTTGCAGCGCGGCTGGCTGTTTCGCGCGCCGGCCAAGGCCTATATCGACGCCGTGCGCGCCACGCCCTTGCTGGCGCAACTCTATTTCCTCTATTTCGGCCTGCCCCGCCTCGGCTTCGTCCTGCCCGAGCTCGTCGTCGGCATCCTCGCTCTGTCGCTGAACAGCGGCGCCTACATCGCTGAAATCATTCGCGCCGGCATCCTGTCGATCCCGCGCGGCCAGGTCGAAGCCAGCGTCGCCTCCGGCATGACCTATGTCCAGCGCATGCGCCTGGTCGTCCTGCCGCAGGCCTTCAAGGTGACGATCCCGCCGCTGCTCGGACAGGCGATCGTGCTGGTCAAGGATTCAGCACTTCTGTCGCTGATCTCGGTCGCCGAGCTGACGCGCGCCGGGCAACTGCTGGCGTCCGACCGCTTCATGCCGGCGGAAGGTTTTCTCACCATCGCCGCCTTCTATCTGCTCCTCTACTATTGCCTGAAGGGGCTGGCTGGCCTGTCCACGCGCTGGCTCGGCTCGGCGAGGGCGCGCACATGATCTGGCAACAGCTCCAAAGCCTCGCCGGCAGCTATCCGCTGGCACTGCGCGGCCTCGGCATGACCGTGGTGCTGTCGCTGATCAGCCTGGTGCTGGGCACCCTGCTCGGCTTTGGCCTCGGCATATTGCGAACCGGCGGCAACCGGCTGATCAGCACGGTGATCGGCGCCTGGGTCGACCTGATCCGGGGAACGCCCTTCCTGGTGCAGATCTTCCTGATCTTCTTCATCCTGCCGGAGTTCGGCATCGAGCTCGATGCCTTCACCGCCGGCATCATCGCGCTGACCAACCTGGCCGCCTGCTTCATCTGCGAGATCGTCGCCGCCGGCATCCGTTCCGTGCCGACCGGCCAGGTCGAGGCAGCACTGGCGTCCGGCCTGTCGCGCTGGCAACGCATGCGCCAGGTGGTGCTGCCGCAAGCGATGCGCATCGTGCTGCCGCCGCTGGTCGGGCAATATGTGCTGCTGATCAAGGACTCTTCCGTCGTCTCGGCCATCGGGCTGACCGACCTCACCCGCGTCGGCTGGCTGGTGGTGCAGCGCGTGCCCAACGGCTTGCTGGTCTTCTTCCTCGTCGGCGTCGGCTACTTCATCGTCTGCTATCCGCTGATCATGCTGGCACGCCGGCTGGAGCGCCGCATGGGCGCGGCGCATGGCGAGGTGCAATTGTGACATCGAACCCCAAAGGTCCGGCAAATATGACCAGAACAAGCCTGATCAAAACGGGCATGATCGATTTTCGCGGTGTCAACAAATGGTTCGGCGCGCTCAATGTGCTGAAGGACATCACGCTGAGCGTCGAGCCGCGCGAGGTGGTCGTCGTCTGCGGACCCAGCGGCTCTGGCAAGAGCACGCTGATCCGCTGCATCAACGGGCTGGAGACGATCCGCGACGGCGATCTCACCGTCGACGGCCAGCGCCTCGGCGACCCCGCCACCAACATGACGCTGCTGCGCACCGAAATCGGTTTCGTCTTCCAGTCGTTCAACCTCTATCCGCACAAGACCGCGCTCGAGAACGTGACGCTTGCCCCCATCCATGTGCGCAAGATCCCGCGCACCGAGGCCGAGCAGGCCGGACGCGAATTGCTGGCCAAGGTCGGCCTCGCCGACAAGGTCAATGCCTACCCAGCGCAACTCTCCGGCGGCCAGCAGCAACGCGTGGCGATCGCGCGTTGCCTGGGCATGCGGCCCAAGATCATGCTGTTCGACGAGCCGACTTCCGCGCTCGACCCCGAGATGATTTCCGAAGTGCTCGACGTCATGGTGGCGGTCGCCGAGGAAGGCATGACCATGATGGTGGTGACGCACGAGATGGGCTTTGCCCGCAAGGTCGCCCAGCGCGTGGTGTTCATGGACGCCGGCGCCATCGTCGAGAGCGGCACGCCGGAGGAATTCTTCTCCCACCCCAAGACCGACCGCAGCCGCGCCTTTCTGAGCAAGATTTTGCGGCATTGACGAGCCCGGCTAGGTCGCTTCTCCCGGATTCCCCTGAACCACAAACGCAAGCCGGCCGTCGCGCCGCCTGAGCAACGCGATGGCAAGGAAGGCGCCCACACCGCTCGCCGCCACGACCACCAGCACCCACAACGAATTGGCGACGGATGTCCGCGCCATCATGAAGGCCAGCGCGAACGGCGCGAAGGCCGAGGTGAACTGGCGGGCAGCGCTCGCCCACCCCAGCCGCGCGCCATAGCCCTCGCGGCCGAAGAGTTCGAGCGGCAAGGTACCGCCGACGATGCTGGTGAGCCCGGAACCGAGGCCGAACAGGAACACAAACAGGAACGCGCCGGGCAGCCATGGCGTGGTTAGCAATAGCGTGCACAGCCCGACTGCGAGCAATGATGCGGCAATGACGGCGAGATGCGTTTGCGCAAGCCGCCCGCCAAACAGCATGTTGATGAGCCGGCTAGCGACCTGCGAAGGACCGAACAGGGTCGAAACGAAGAGGCCGGCGGTGCCCAGCCCAAGAGCCGCCGTCAGCGGCACCATGTGGATGAGAATGGCCGACAGCACAAAACCCTCGGCGGCGAACCCCACCAGCATCAAGACGAACGCGGCCCGCCCGCGACGGGCATCAAGCGGGGCTTCCGCTTCATGGATCAAGCCGCGCCCCTCGCCTTGCAGCGTGGCCGTGGCGTGGCGGCGCGACAGGCGCATCAGCCAGGCATGGAGCGGCAGGCAGAGCCCGAGATTGAGCGCGGCGAACACCAGATAGACCTCGCGCCATGTCAGATGGGCATGCAGCATCGAGGTGAGTGGCCAGAACAGGGTAGAGGCAAACCCCGCGATGAGCGTCAGGTGGGTGATGCTGCGTTGCGGCCAGGGAACCCCGATCTGCACGATCGCCACGAAGGCGGTGCTGTAGAGGACGAAGCTGGAGGCGAGTTCCATCGCCAGCAGCGCGAGAACGAAGGTCACCCGCCCGGGCGCGACGGCGCACAGAGCCAGCGCCATGGCCGCCGCCACCGAACCGATGGTCATGATGCGTCCGGCGCCGAACCGGTCGGCCCAACGCCCGGCCGTCGGTGCGAACAGGCTGCCGGCAAACAGCGACACGGACAGCGCGCCGAACACCCAACCTTGCGTGAGGCCGAATTCTTCGGCCATCGCCGGCGCCAGGATCGAGAAGCTGTAATAGAGCGTGCCATAGCCGACGATCTGGGTCAGCCCGAGCGCCCAGATCGCCTTGCGCAGGAGAGACCGGTCAGGCATCGACGCTGGTCGCCACGGCTCTTCTCGTCTGCGTACCGGCTCCACAGCCGCAACCCGCTGCGCCCTTTGCCTTTGCGTCGGCGTCCTCGACGCAGCAGGCGTTGGCATCGGCAGGAGCAGGCCCACCGCAGCACCCTGCATCGTCCGATCCCGTCACGCGGTCGGCGCTGCACACGCCGGTCTCCGGCAACACCAGCCGCACCTCGTGGGCCGCGACATGATCTCCGGCAATGTCGGCAACCACCGAGCGGACCTGTTCGTAGCCGGTCGCCATCAGGAAGGTCGGCGCGCGGCCATAGGATTTCGAGCCGACGATGGTGAAGCCGGGTTCGGGATGGGCGAGTTCCACGATGCCATGCGCGGGAACTGTGCCGCAGGAGTGAAAATTCGGATCGATCAGCGGCGCCAGCGCCGGCGGCGCTTCGACAACGGGATCGAGCGCAATGCGGATCTCGCCAAGGAACGACAGATCAGGCCGAAACCCTGTGGTCACGACGATGCGGTCGACGGCGAGGTTGAACGGCTTGCCGGCCAGGCTGGCGTCGACCGTGAGCCCCTCGCCTTGCGGCGCGATGCGGTTGACGGCGAAAGGCGCCAGCATGTTCAGCCTGCCGTCCGCCATCGCCTGCTTGGCGGCCAGCCCAAGCGCACCGCGTTCCGGCAACTGGTCGTTCAGCCCGCCGCCAAGCAGCCTGTCGACGCTGCCATGGCGCAGCGCCCAGAATATCTCGGTGCCGGATACCGCGTCCTGCAGTTCCATGAGCGCCAGGGCGACGTTGATGGCCGAGTGCCCGCCGCCGATGACGAGAATGCGTTTGCCCGCATAATCCTCCCTCGCCTTGCCGACCACGTCGGGAATGCCATAGGCGATGCGACCCGAGGCCTCGCCTTCGCCGGGCACCGGCAGCCCGTCGACGCCGATCGGGTTCGGCCGCGACCACGTTCCCGAAGCGTCGATGACGGCGCGGGCGAGAACGCGGTGCTCGCCGTCCGCATCGCGGCAACGGATGACGAAGGGCGCGTTCTTGCGCCCTTCATTGGCGACCTTGTTGTGTCCGTGGCGCGTGATGGCGGTGACCTCGACGCCGAGCTTCAGATTGGCGGCGATCGCCGGAAGGGCGGAGAGCGGCGCCAGATAATCGCTGACGATCTCGCCGCCGGTCGGCAGCCCCTGTTCGTCTGGCGCTTTCCAGCCGGAGCGCTCGAGCAGTGTCCGCGCCGCTGCGTCGATATTGTACTCCCAGGGCGAGAACACCCGCACATGGCCCCATTCGAGCAGTGCCGCGCCAACGCTTTCGCCGCGTTCAAGGATGAGCGGGCGAATGCCGCGTTGGACGAGATGCGCGGCGGCGGCCAGGCCGACCGGGCCTGCACCAATCACCGCGACGGGAAGTTCTGCCATCATGTCCATATATTCGATCCTTCTAGTATTTTCGAATTAAGAAAGCAAAAAAAATCAGGCGATCGCCTTGCCCACGACGGGAGCACAAGTAGCGTCCGCGCAGCACTCGTCGGCGAGATAGCCGATCAGCGCATTCATGCCGGGATAGTTGGCGCGGCAGATCAGCGTCGTCGCCTGCCGCTCCTGGCTGACAAGGCCGGCATCGACCAGCCGCTTGAGGTGATGCGACAGCGTCGACGACGGGATATCGAGCTTGCCCTGGACGCTGCCGACGGGAAGCCCGTCATCGCCGGCGCGCACCAGGATGCGGTAAAGCTGAAGCCGCGTCGGGTTGCCGAGCGCTTCGAGCTGGGAGGCTGCTTGTTCGAGTTTCATGGAAATAGGGATACGCGCTACTTTTCGCGTCGTCAACAAAATTTCGAAGAATGTGGAAATATGATCAGTCGGCGCGCTTGCCCGGCGCGTGAACCATCTCGCCGTCCTCCTTGGCGAAGGCCCCGATCTGCGGGTTGGGCAGGATGTCCAGCACCTTCTCCGACGGCCGCGCCAGGACGACGCCGAGCGGGCTGACCACGATCGGCCGGTTGATCAGGATCGGATGCGCCAGCATGAAGTCGAGGATCTGGTCGTCGCTCCATTTCGGGTCGTCAAGGCCGAGTTCGGCATAGGGCGTCCCCTTCTCGCGCAGCAGGTCGCGTGGCGCCATCCCCATCGCCGCGATCAGTTCGACCAGTCTTTCGCGCGACGGCGGCGTCTTCAGATATTCGATCACCTGCGGCTCCTCGCCCGATTGCCTGATCATCGCCAGCGTGTTGCGCGAGGTGCCGCAGGCCGGGTTGTGATAGATGGTGATGGTCATTGCGCGGCCCTTTCTGTCGACACGGTTTTCTTGACGGCGGCGCCCTGCTCGTACCAGCCCCGGCTGCGGTTGACGATCCACACCACCGACAACATCACCGGCACCTCGATGAGGACGCCGACGACGGTGGCGAGTGCGGCGCCCGAATTCAGCCCGAACAGCGCGATCGCGGCGGCCACCGCAAGCTCGAAGAAGTTCGACGCGCCGATCAGAGCCGATGGCCCGGCGACGCAGTGCCGTTCGCCGGACAAGCGGTTGAGCAGATAGGCAAGGCCGGAGTTGAAATAGACCTGGATCAGGATCGGCACCGCCAGCAGCGCGATCACCAGCGGCTGCGCGATGATCTGCTCGCCCTGGAAGCCGAACAACAGCACCAGCGTCGCCAGCAGGGCAAACAGCGACAAAGGCTGCATGGCGGCCAGCAGCGCATCGAGCCCGGCCTGCCCTTTCACCGCCAGCAGCCGGGCGCGAACCAACTGCGCGACGATCACCGGCAGGACGATATAGAGCGCGACCGACAGAACCAGCGTGCCCCATGGCACGGTGATGGCCGACAGGCCGAGCAGCAGGCCGACGATGGGGGCGAAGGCGACGATCATGATCGCGTCGTTGAGCGCCACTTGCGACAGGGTGAAGTTTGGTTCGCCACGCGTCAGGTTCGACCAGACGAACACCATCGCCGTGCAGGGTGCCGCGGCAAGGATGATCAGCCCGGCAATGTAGGACTCGATCTGTGCGGCGGGCAGCCAGGGCCGAAACAGAAAGCCGACGAAGAGCCAGGCCAGCAGCGCCATCGAAAACGGTTTTACCGCCCAGTTGATGAACAGCGTCACGCCGATGCCGCGCCAGTAGGTGCCGACCGCGACCAGCGACGCGAAATCGACGCGCAGCAGCATCGGCACGATCATCAGCCAGATCAGCACCGCGACGGGAATGTTGACCCTGGCGATCTCGGCCGAGGCGATGGCGCCGAACACGCTCGGCAGCAGATGGCCGAGCGTAACGCCGGCGACGATGCACAGCGCTACCCACAGCGTCAGGTATTTCTCGACGAAGCCGATGCCGGGCCGCGCCGCTTCGTTCGCGTTCAGAGCGTGATCGGTCATGATGGCTTTCCCCGCTCGTTACGTCTCAGCAGCACTTGCAGGTCACGGCATCGATCACCGGACGGCAGAGCTCCGGCGCGCCGTTGCAGCAGTCTTCCATCAGGTAGGACAGGAGGTCGCGAAAGCCGGTCATATCAGCGACATAGCGCACGATCCTGCCGTCGCGCTCGGGCCGGATCAGCCCGGCATGGACAAGCACCTTGAGATGCGCCGACATGGTGTTCTGCACCGTATCCAGCCGGGTCGCGATCTCACCCGCCGGAACGCCCGGCGGCCCGGCGCGCACAAGTAGCCGGAAGACATCCAGCCGTGTCTCCTGCCCCAGGGCGGCCAGCGCGTTCAAGGTGCTCTTCTTATCCATATATCCGAATCCTTGGATTTATGGATGTTTAGATACAGCCTCCGCAGGGGCCTGTAAAGCCGCGTCAATTCTGGCGTTCGATCTTCTCAGCGCGTGTCCAGTTCGCCGGGCGCCAGCAGCGCGCCGATCTCGGCGGCGGCCTGGGCGGCATGGCGGCGCACGGTGGCGAGGTCGAGCATGCTGTAGGTCGTCGCCACATAGGGCACGGTCAGCGCCGCGACGGCGTCGCCATAAGGCCCCATCACCGGAAAGGCGAGATCGGTGACGCCGGGCTGCAGCCCATCGGGAACCTCCTCATGGCCCGCGGTGCGGATCAACGCCAGCGCGCGCTCCATGTCGGCCTTTTCATCTTGGATACCAGAGGCTTGCAGCCATTGATTGATTCTGTCCTGCGGCTGGAACGCCATCAGCGCGCGCCCGGTCGCCGTGCCGAACAGCGGGAACTCGGCGCCGACGCGGACCCGGAACCCGAAGGAAGCCGGGCTTTCCACCTGCGCCAGGATCAGCACCCGGCCGGCATTGTGGACGCCGAGATTGCAGGATTGCTGGATCTCGTCGGCCAGCCGCCGCATCGAGGGCAGCGCCGCCTGGACCAGGCCGCGTAGCGGCTCGTGCCGGTGCGCCAGTTCGAACATGCGCGTCGACAGGAAATAGAGCCCGGCCGGGCGGTCGCGAAAGATGTAGCCGCGCCGCTCCAGCGCCTGCAGCACGCGGTAGATCTGGTGGATCGAGCGCCCGACCGCCTCGGATATCTGCCCCTGGTTTAGCCCGTCCTTCTGGTTGGCCAGGAGTTCGATGATGTCGAACGCCTTCTCCAGGGCCGGAACCGAATAATCCGGCGCCTCAGCGCCGCCCTTGCCAGCCATGCCCATCTTCCCCGGTCGAATCAGGAAGCAGTATAGTTACGTCGCCGCGCCCATCGTAGCCATCATCAGCCGGGCGATCCGCCGGTTGATGTTGTCGGGCACTGGCTGCGCTCCCGCTGTCAGCCGGTTGCCCGCAAGCCCCTCGCCCTTCGCCACCCGCTCCAGCGACAGCGCCTGCAGCATGAAGCCGATATCCATGGATTCGATCGAATTGCCCTTCGGCTCAACGCCGGCGAGGTTGAACATGCGGCCTTCCGCGACAAGGATGACATGCCGGCCATTGGCGAGGTCCAGCCGCTGCAAGGTGCCGTCGAGATCGGTGACACCAGAGGTGATGGCTCGCAGGCCTTCCGTATCGATCTCCCAGGGGAAATGCCCGGAATTGGCCAATACCGCGCCGTCTTCCATGGCGGCGATGGCATCGGCCGGCAGCACGCCGGCGCGGCCGGTGGCGGTGATGAACACCTGCGCCCACGGTGCGAGGTCGGCCAGCGGCGCCACCCGGTAGCCGTCGAGCGCGGCCTCCAGCGCCTTGATCTCGTCGACCTCGACGACAGCGACCCGACCGCCCAGCGCGCGCAGATATTGCGCAATGCCGCGCCCACACCAGCCATAGCCGATGACGCAGAAGCGCCGGCCGGGGATCATCAGATTGGTGATGCGCATGAAGCTTTCGACCACCGACTGGCCGACCGCGTGCTTGTTCTCGCCGATCGCCTTCAGCGGGCTGTCATTGATGACGATCGACGGAAACGGCACCTTGCCGGCCAGTTCGCCGCGCAGCCGGTCGCCGCCCGAGGTCGTCTCCTCGGTGCCGCCCAGGATGGACGATGCGAGCCCCCGCTCGACGATGCCGGCGGCAAGGTCGGCGCCGTTATCGAGCAGCATGTGCGGCCTGGCATCCAGCACCCGCGCCAGATTGGCGTGATGGTCGGCCAGCGTGTCGGCGCGGCTACCGAAAATGCCGATGCCCTGGCTCTGCAGGAAGGCGACGACATCGTCCTGCGTCGAGCCGTGATTGCCGGTGCCGACGATCTCGGCGCCGCCCTCGGCGAGCACTTCGAGCAGCACCGCCGTCTTCGGCTCGACATGCAGGGACACGCCGATGCGCTTGCCGGCGAAGGGCTGCGTCCGGCGGAATTCCCCGCGCAATGCGGCCAGCATCGCCATGCGCGAGCGGATCCAGGCGATGCGGGCGCGGCCGCGCTCGACCAGTTCCGGATTGCGGGTTGTTGCCTCGGCGTGGGTCATTCGATGTCTCCGCTATGGTCCAGATTCAGCACTTGCAAAAAAGATTTTTGCATGTGACAAAACTTGCAGAGGGTCGTCAAGCCCCCGCGAAGGGGGGCGAGCGAACAGAATTGCGCGGCGCCAACAGCGCCATCGACTTGCATGTGAAGGGGGTACAAATGGGAAATCTGGATATCGCGATCGTCGCCGTCTATCTCGTGGCGGTCACCGCCATCGGGCTGTTCTTCGCCCGATCGATCAGGACCGAGGAAGACTACATCGTCGCCGGCCGGCGCATGGGGCCGCTATGGCTGACCATTTCGGCCTTCGCCTCGTGGACCGGGCTCGCCGGCCTGTTCGGCACGCCCGAAATGGTCGTGCGCTACGGCATCGCCGGCTCATGGTGGTGGTACACCTTCCCCATCGGCCTGTTGCTGATGGGCATTTTCCTGGCGAAGATCGTGCGCCAGCGCATGCATGTGACGACGCCCGACATCGTCGCGCAGGATTATCCGGACTCGGTGCGTATCGCCGCCTCGCTGGTCACCAGCTGGAACTATCTTGCCTGGGCGGCGGCGCAGGTGTTCGGCATCTCCATGGTGTTCACCCTGTTTTCGGGCATGGATCCGACCACCGGCGCCATCGTCGCCTTCCTGGTCGTCATCGTCTACACCATGCTTGGCGGCTTTCTCGCCGTGGTGGCGACCGATGTGCTGCAGGCCGTCATCTTCCTCATCGTCATCGGTGTCGTCGCCCCGCTGTTTGTCGTCTTCGGGCCGGGCGTCTCGCATGTCTATGAAGCGACCAGGGACATCCCCGGCTTCTACAACCTCTTCGCCAACGTGCCGCCGGCGACCCTGTTCGTCTGGTTCCTGCTTTTGCCCGCCGGCTTCATCGACACGATCGGTTTCCAGCGCGTCTTTTCCGCCAATTCGCCGGACACGGCGCGCAAGGGCATGATCAATGGCTTCGTCATCATGGCCGTATTCGGCCTCATCCTCACCTTCCTGGGCGTCGCCGCCAAGGCGTTGCTGCCCGCCGGCGCCAACCCGGTCAACGCCATGCCCGACCTGATGGTGCAGCTTTTGCCGCACGGCGTTATCGGCGTGCTCGTGGCTGCCTTCCTTGCGGTGGCGATGTCGACGGCCAGCACCACACTGCTCGTCACCGCGACGACGCTGCAGCGCGACGTGATCTCGCGTTTCCGGCCCGACGCCAGCGACAAGGAAAGGCTGTGGACCAGCCGCATCCTGCTGCTCGTCCTTGGCCTCGTCGCGCTGGTCGTGGCGCTCAGCGTGCCCGGCATCGTCACCATCCTGATGCTCGGCTTCTCGGTCTATGTGCCTGGACTGCTGCTGCCGGTGCTGTCGGCCACCTTCGGCTGGCGCATCCCTGTGTGGTCGATGCTGTCGACCATCGTCATCGGCGCCGGCTCCACCGCCATCCTGGTGCTGCTGGGCGAGCCCGGTGGCATTCCGGCCTCCCTGGTCGGCTTCATCCTGTCAGCCATCCCCTTCGCCGTCGGGCTTGTTACCCGCCCGGAACGGCAGGCCGCTTGAAGTCAAAACACAGATCGAACAACAAGATAGAGCCCCATCCTGAATCAGTTTGGGATGGGGCGCGGAGACACCGATGATAAGAACCAGCTTCGACGCACTTTCGCAGGCCGACAAGGCGCTGGTGACCGCAGCGGCGCAAGCGCGCGAAAAAGCCTACACGCCCTACTCCAACCACAAGGTCGGCTCGGCCGTGCGCACCAAGTCAGGCCGGCTGTTCGCCGCCTGCAATGTCGAAGTGGTGACGCTGCAGCAATCTGTGCATGCCGAGCGCAACGCGGTGATGCAGATGGCCGCGGCCGGAGAACGCCAGATCGAGGCCATCGTCTGCCACGGCCCCTATTCGGGCGTGCCCTGCGCCGAATGCCGGCAGGTGATCTGGGAGTTCTGCTGTGATGATCCCGAGGTAATGATCATCGGCTCGACGCTCGACGGCGAGATCGAACTGATGACCATCGGCGAGATCTACCCCAGCCCCTACGGGCCGGGAACCAAGGGCATCGACCCGCGCAAGTTCTGAAGCGGAGCTGCCGTCAGCGCCGCTTCGCCGCCTGAGGTGTTTCGTGCAGTTTTGGCGGCAGCGCCGCCGGCCGAACTTCCGGCCGCGGACCGGCCGCCGGTGCGGGGCCGGCGCCGGGTACGACGATTTCCGAATCGGCCTTGCGGCGCCAGAACCATCTGAGATGGCTGAACCGGCTGAGATAGATATAGACGACAGGCGTGGTGTAAAGCGTCAGGAACTGCGACAGCAGCAAGCCACCGACAATGGCGATGCCCAGCGGCCGGCGAAGCTCGGAGCCGGCGCCGCTGCCCAGCGCCAGCGGCAGGCCGCCCAAGAGTGCCGCCATCGTCGTCATCATGATCGGCCGGAAGCGCAGGATGCAGGCCTGGTAGATCGCTTCTTCCGCCGGCAGGTTGCGTCGTCGCTCGCCCTCCAGCGCGAAGTCGATCATCATGATGGCGTTCTTCTTGACGATGCCGACCAGCAGGATGACGCCGATCAGCGCGATCAGCGAAAAATCATAGCCGAGCGCCATCAGCGCCAGGAAGGCGCCCACGCCCGCCGACGGCAGCGTCGACAGGATGGTGATCGGGTGCACGAAGCTCTCATAGAGGATACCGAGCACGATATAGACGGCGATGATCGCCGCCAGGATCAGATAGGGCTGGTTGGCCAGCGATGACTGGAACACCTTTGCCGAGCCCTGGTAGCGCGCCGTCAGCGTCGCCGGCAGGATCATCGACTGTTCGAGCTTCTGGATCGCCGTGATGGCGTCGCCGAGCGAATGGCCGGCCGCCAGGTTGAACGACAGCGTCACCGCCGGAAACTGATCCTGGTGGTTGATCGTCAGCGGCGACACCGACGTCTCGTAATGCGCCAGCGTCGACAGCGGCACCATCTGTCCGCTGGTGCTGGAACGCACGAACAGGCGCGCCAGCGCCGAGGCATCCCCCTGGAAGCGCGGCTGCAGTTCCAGCACGACATGGTGCTGGTCGAGTTGGGTGAAGATCGTCGCCACCTGGCGCTGGCCGAAGGCGTCATAGAGCGTGTCGTCGACGGCTTGCGGCGTGATGCCGAGCTGCCCGATCAGGTCGCGGTCGATCTTCAGCGTCATCCTGGGCGCGCTCGCCTGCAGGTCGCCGGTCACGTCCTGCAATTCGGGCAAGGTCTGCAATTTGGCCAGTATGATCGGCGCCCATTTGAACAGCTCGTTCACGTCGGGATCCTGCAGCGTGTATTGATACTGCGTCTTGCTGACCCGCGCGCCGATCTGCACGTCCTGGCGGGCCTGGCCGAACAGGGCGATGCCCTCGACCTTGGCCGCCGCCTTGCGCAGGCGATTGATCACCTGCGTCGCCGTCGCATGCCGCTCGCTCAGCGGCTTCAGGTCGATCATCAGCCGGCCGCTGTTCACGGTCGGGTTGGCGCCGACCCAGTAATAGACCGTCTGCACATCGGGATCGGCGGTGACCACCTTGGCCAGTTCGTGCTGGCGTTGCACCATGGCGTCGTAGGAGATGTCCTGCGCCGCTTCCGAACTGCCCGAAATGGTGCCGTTGTCCTGCTGCGGAAAGAATCCCTTGGGGATGACCTGGTAGAGATAGAAGGTGGCGCCGAGCGTCGCCGCCATGAACAGCAGCATCACCGGCTTGTGGCGGAGCACCCAGCGCAAGCCCACCTCATAGACATGCAGCATGCCGGTGAAAGTGGCTTCGAGAGCCCGCGACACGACGTTCTCGCGCGCATTGTGGTCGATCGGCTTCAGCAGCCAGCCGCACATCATCGGCGTCAGCGTCAGCGAAATCAGCCCGGACATCATGATGGCGATGCTGACGGCGACCGCGAATTCGCGAAACAGCCGGCCGATCAGCCCGCTCATCAGCAACAGCGGGATGAAGACGGCGACCAGCGACAGCGTCATCGAGATGATGGTGAAGCCGATCTCGCGCGATCCGCTGAGTGCCGCCTGCAGCGGCGTGTCGCCGTTCTCGATGTGGCGGATGATGTTCTCCACCATGACGATGGCGTCGTCGATGATGAAGCCGACGGCGATGGTCAGCGCCATCAGCGACACATTGTCGATCGTGTAGCCGAGCAGGTACATCGCCGCGCAGGTGCACAAGAGCGACACCGGAATGGTGATGCTGGGGATGAGCGTCGCGCGCACATGCCGCAGGAACAGGAAGATGACCAGCACGACCAGCCCGATGCTGATCGCCATGGTGAACTGCACCTCGGAGACGGATGAGCGGATCGTCTGCGTGCGGTCGCCCAGGATCTGCATCTTGACCGACGGCGGCAGCGTGCGCTGAAGCTCCGGCAGCACGTTCTTGATCAGTTGCACCGTCTGGTTGATGTTGAAGCCCGGCTGCTTGTGGACATCGATGATGACGGCCCGCTGGCTGCCTAGCCACGCCGCCTGCCGGATATCCTCGACGCCGTCGATGGCCGTGCCGATGTCGCTGACGCGGACCGGCGCGCCGTTGCGGTAGGCGATGATCACCGAATTGAACGACGCCGCATTGGACAGCTGGTCAGTGGCGTCGAGCGTCAGCGATTGGCGCGGACCGTTCAGCGTGCCCTTCGGAGCATTGACGCTTGCCGTCGCGATCGCGGCGCGGATATCCTCCAGGCTGAGCCCGAGTGCGGCGGCCGCGGACGGGTTGACCTGGATGCGGACCGCCGATTTCTGCTCGCCATGGAAGTCGACGAGCCCGACGCCAGTAACGCGCGACAGCTGCAGGGCCAGGTAGTTCTCGACATAGTCGTTGACCTTGTCGATCGGCAGGTCGGTGGAGGTGACGGCGATCGACATCAGCTGCGCGTCGGCCGGATTGGCCTTTTCGTAGGTCGGCGGGCTGGGAAGGTCCTTCGGCAGGTCGCCGCCGGCGGCGCTGATCGCGGTCTGCACGTCCTGCGCGGCGCCGTCGAGGCTGCGGTCGAGATCGAATTCGACCTGGATCGAGGTGCGCCCGAGCGAGCTGCTCGAACTGATCGACGTCACGCCCGAAATCAGCGCCAGCTGCCGTTCGAGTGGTGCCGCAACCGTCGTCGCCATCGTCTCGGCGCTCGAGCCCGGCAGGTTGGCCGAGATCTGCAGTGTCGGGATGTCGACCTGGGGCACGCCGGCAATCGGCAGCAGGAAATACGCCACAAGGCCGACCAGCGTCACGCCGATGGCCAGCAGCGTGGTGGCGATCGGCCGGACGATGAAGGGCGCTGATATGTTCATGGCGCGAGTGCCGCCTGGGCCGGTCCGGTGACGTCGACCAGGTCCCCCTCCTGGACGCGGTACTGGCCGTCGGTGACGACGGTGTCGCCGGGCTGGACGCCTTCGCCTACGACGGCAAGCTCGGCATTCGAATACGCCACCGTCACCGGCCGTTTGACGATGTGCCTGTCCTTGCCGACCACGAAAGCATAGGTCCCGTCGGGTCCGCGCACAATCGCCGTCACCGGAACCGTGACCACGCCGCGCTGGAATTCCACCTGGACGCGGACATTGACGAATTGTCCGGGCCACAGCCGGTCGTCGGCATTGTCGAAGACGGCGCGTATCCGGATTGTCGCGGTGGCGCCATTGATCTGGTTGTCGACAACGCTGAGGCTGCCGGTGGCCAGTTGCTGGCCGCCATTGTCCTGCGCGACCACGGGGGCATTGCCGGCCTTCATCACCGCCTGGATACGTGGGAGATCGGCGGACGGCAGCGAGAAATCCACCGCGATCGGATGGATCTGGCTGATCCGCACGATGCCGCCGGTGTCGCTGGCGCGGATGATGTTGCCGGCATCGACCATGTGGATGCCGGCCCGGCCGTCGAGCGGCGAGCGGATCTGCGTGAAGCGCAGCTGGATCTGCTGTATGTCGATGGCGGCCTGGTCGACCTTGACGGTCGCTTCCAGCTGCGCCACGGCGGCCTTGGCAGTGTCAAGCACCTGCGTCGAGCCGACGCCCTTGGTGGTCAGCGTCTGCGCACGGGCGAGATCCAGCCTGGCATTTGCCAGCGACACGTCATCGCGCGTCCTGGTGGCCTGGGCCTGCTCCAGCGCCGCTTGCAGTGGTTGCGGATCGATCTCGGCGATGAGGTCGCCTTCATGCACGTCCTGTCCGTCGGCGAAGTCCAGCTTGATGAGCTGGCCGTCGATGCGGCTGGTCACGGTCACCGTGCGCAGCGGCGCGACGGAGCCAAGGCCGACGAGAAACACCGGCACATCGGCGCGGCGCGCAACGTCGGCAACTACCGGAATTGCGGCGCCCGCCGCCAGGGCGTCGACAACGGCCGAAGCGCCTGCCACGCCTAGAGTGAGTGAACCAAAAACAATGGCCCGAAGGGTTCGGAAGGCCTTGCACCAGTCGGCGATCATGCTTGGTCTCGTCCGTCCGGTTCTACGTCGTGTACAGTGGACGTGCGGCGAGTTCCTGACAAACCACGGTCCCGTGACCGGCATCTTTGCGGGCTCAACCTTTCCGGCGCATCACCGCCAGCTTACCGATCTGTAAGTTCCCCGCCTTACGGGATTGATGTCAGCGAGGCCTCAAGCGGCATCGGCGGCTCTTACCTGGCATGCCTGGCCCGCATCTCGCTCAGGAAAGCAGCGCTGTCGAAGGCAGCGGGTGCACCCGATTCCTCGCCGGCAATGAGCGCGTTCTGCAAGGCACGGACCTTGGCTTCGTGCTCTTCCAGCTACGAGGCATTGCCGTCATCCCCGCAGGATGGGATCGAGCACGGGCAGGCTGACGATCGACGCCATGGCGATGAGGCCATAGCAGGCCCAGCGATAGCTGCGTTCGCTTGTGCGGCCAAAGAGGCGCGATCCCAGATAGAGACCGAACCCGTAAAGCGGGCCGGTCACCAGCGCCAGGGCGATGACAGGCCGCGTGATCAGGCCGCCGCCCAGATAGCTCGCCATGGTCAGCGCGGTAGATACCCCGAAATACAAGACGATGTTGGCGCGCACGACCTCGCCATTGTTGCCTCCACCGAGCCAGTAGGCGACCACAGGCGGGCCGCCGACCTGGGCGGCGCCTGAGAAGAAGCCGGACAACCCACCGATGCCGATGGTAAGGGGCGTGGCGGGGCGGCCGTGATAGCGCCAGCCGGACATCAGAAGGCAGAGTAGCAAGGCGACGAGCAGCACGATGGCCCAGCGCAGCGCCAGCGGGTCCATGCTGGTCAGCGCATAGGTGCCCAGGGGAACGCCGACCAGCGCGCCGAGCGTCATCGTGCCGACGCTGCGCCTGTCGGCCAGCCGCCAGGCCTTGGGCAGCAGGCCAAGGGCTGCGACGGCGTCGATGATCAACAGCAGTGGTGCCGTCGTTTGCGGCCCGATGACCGAGCTTGCCAGTGGCATGAAGATCAAGGCCGCGCCGAAGCCGGAAAAGCCGCGCGCCAGACCGGCGATGAACGCGATCGCCAGAAGGAAGAGGATCGCATTGCCGGACTGGCCGGCGATCGACAGATCAGCCATGCTCATGCCCGACCCGCATCGACGGTCGCGGACCACTGCGCTGGTCGGCGGATTTCGTTGGCATCGTCGCCGCGGATCATTGCGTGTCTCCGGTTATGGACACGGCGACCTTAACGCAGCATTCTTACAGCTCCGCAAAGAAAGATTGCCGGCTAACACTGCAAAAATGCACGACATCGACTGGAACGATTTACGCTACGTGCTGGCGCTGGCCCGCGAAGGCTCCTTCGCCGCCGCCGGTCGCCGGCTGGGCCTCGATCCGACAACGGTCGCGCGCCGCCTGCGGTCGATCGAAGGCGCACTCGGCGTGCGCCTGTTCGAGCGCGGCGCCGAAGGCGAGATGCGGCCGACGCAGGCTGGCGAGATCGCGGCCCGGCGAGCGGAAGCCGTGGAGGCGGAAATCAGCGGCCTGACGATGGCAGTAAAGGGCGCCGACAGCGAGGTCAGCGGCACGGTGCGGGTCTCCGCCGTGCCGATTCTGATCAACCGGGTGCTTATTCCGGCGATCGCGGACCTTGCCGCCCGCCATCCCGGATTGCGGGTGGAACTCATCGCGGAATCCCGCGATGTCAGCCTGACCCGGCGCGAGGCCGACATCGCACTGCGGCTTGCGCGACCCGGCGAGGAATCCGGCAGCCGGGTGATCGCCAGGCGCATCAGCATGCTCGCCTACGCCGCCTATGCCATGAGCAGCCTGTCCGCGCCCGACCTCCCCTGGCTGACCTATGAGGACGGCATGGCGCACCTGCCGCAGGCGCGCTGGATTGCCGGCGTCGCCCGCAAGGACGGCTACGCGCCGGTCTTCGTCAACGATGCCGAAGCGCTGCTGCAGGCCGTCCTCGCCGGGCTTGGCCGCTCGCTGCTACCCTGCATCGTCGCCGATCCAATCGCCGGCCTCGCGCGCGGGCTGGGGGATGGGCATGCGTTTCCGGCGCGCGAACTGTGGCTGCTCACACACCCCGACCTTCGCCACCTCGCCCGCATCGCGGCGGTCACCGCCTGGATCGAGGCGACGATCGCGCGGCTGGAGGGTCAATCCGCTTCAGCATGATGATCGAGGATGGCAACGTTGCCTACAGCCGCGCGAACGGGACGAGCATCGACACCCGTTGGCGTAGGCATCATAGGCACCCTCGCCCAGTTGCCGGCGCAGCCACGCCTCTTCCAGCCTGGCTTTCGTCACCATGCCCGCCAGCATGATCAAGCCGCCGATGACGCCGAGCAGCGTGCCGTTCATCAGCACGGAGGCGAGAATGGCCGTCAGCAGTCCCGTATAGATGGGATGGCGCACCAGGCCATAGGGGCCGCTTTCGACGATGTGATGGTCCGGCTTGATCGTCACCGCGCTCGACCACAAGCGGCCAAGATGCACGCGCGCCCACCAGCAGAAGGCAAAGCCCGCCAGCGCCAGGAGGTCGACCAGCCAGCCTTCGAAGTCGCTCAGCCGCCACAGGCACGGCAGCCAGGCAATGCGGTAGGGATAAACGAGCAGACAAAACCCGACGACAAGGCTGACCCGGTAGAGCAGCACCAAGCGGCCGCCTTCGACCCTCGTCGCCGCGCTCGACCAGCGCGCGGCGACGAGCCAGGAAACCACCCAGGTCAGCCACAGCAACCACAGCACAATGCCCGGTCTGAAACCCATGCGCCAATCTCCCCCTGGTCCAGTCAGGAATTCCAGGGGGTATAAGGCCGAGCCGCCGCAGCCGCTCTGCACATTCTCGTCAGCGAATGGCAGCGTTCCCTGTTCTCACGGCTGCGACAACCGGGGATAGCTCTGGTCGACGGCGCCCTGCTTGCGGGCGACACGGCATAGCTGCTCATACATGATCGTCGCTGCGTTGAGCGCGGTGATCCCGGCCACATCGTAGGGAGGCGATACCTCGACGACATCGCAGCCGACGACATCAAGGTCGCAAAGCGCCCGCAGGACGCGCAGCAGCTTGAGCGGCGTCAGGCCGCCGACGACGGGCGTTCCCGTTCCCGGCGCATAGGCCGGATCGAGGCAGTCTATATCCACCGTCAGGTAGCAGGGGCCCTCGCCCACGACCTGCCGGATGATCGCCGCAATGCCCTCGGGCGTGGCATCGTCACAGGCAACATTGTCGAGGATGGCAATGCCCAAGGGATCATCGACCCATGTGCGGATGCCGACCTGGATCGACCGCGCCGGGTCGATGATGCCCGTCTCGACGGCGGTGCGGAACATCGTGCCGTGATCCATGGCCAGTTCGCCGGGAGCCGCCTTGGGGTCCTGCCAAGTGTCGGGATGCGCGTCGAACTGGATCAAGGCCAGCTTTCCGTGACGCGCCGCCGTCGCCTTCAGCAAGGGGTAGGAGATGAAATGATCCCCGCCAAGGCAGAACAGCGTTGCCCCGGTGGCGATCGCCGCAGCCGCCGCGGCTTCGATGGCTCCGGGGATTGAGCGGGAATCGCCATAGTGGAGATAGACGTCACCGAGATCGACAGCCCTGACATGTTGAAGCGGGTCGAACCCGCCGGGATAGGCCGGCAGTTCGGCAAGCTGCCCCGAGGCGCCACGGATGGCGCCCGGCCCCAGTCTCGCCCCCGGCCGGTTGGACGTGGCCAGATCGAACGGAATGCCAAGGAAGGCGACGTCGGCGCCTTCCGCACTTCCCGCATGGGGAATTCGAAGAAATGTTCGCGCCGTGCTGAAAGTCTGCTCGGACGCGATGATCGATGATGATGTGACAGCGGACAAGGGACACCTCTCCCAGGTGTCGTCCGGCCGACACCGGTGATGAGTGCCAGGACTGGCTGCCTCCGTTTCTCGGCGGTGGAGGCATGATTGAGAGCGCGCGGCCTGTCAACCTCGGCTTTGCAGGTGTCGTCAATCCTGATGGAAGCCGGGAACGTCGCGCCGTTGCAATGGCTTACGCAGCCTTCCTGACCTCGATGGTCAGATGCGACAGGGAACGGAACCGTGTCAACCTGGCGCGATAATAATCCTCGCCGCGCCGTGTCGGCGTGACCACGGAGACGATGGCGCCGAGATGCCCCGGCCCCAGCCGCCACAGATGCAGGTCGGCCAGCTCGTCGCCTTCGCTCTCGATGGTCTGGCGAAGATTGTCGGCCATGCGACGGTCCGGGTTCATGTCGAGCAGCACGGCGCTGGTGTCGCGGATCAGCCCGAGCGCCCAGCTGGCGATGACCACGGCGCCGACGATGCCGGCCAGCGGATCCATCCACAGCCAGCCGAAGGCGCGCGCCAGGATCAGCCCGACGATGACCAGCACGGAAACGGCGGCGTCGGCGACGACATGAACCACGGCGGCGCGCATGTTGTTGTCGCGGACCGCCTTGCCTTCAGCGTGCTCATGCTCCTCGAAGGCGACCATGTGGCTCTGGCCGTTGATGGTGACATTGGCCTGGAAGGCATGCGGCTCGGGAATCTCGTCGATGGATTCCAGGCCCTCGCCCAGATCGGCGAAGGCGAAGGTCTGCCGCGCGCCATCCGGCCGCACGGTTTCGATCGAAACAGTGGAAGCCATGAGCGGCGACCCGGATTGCGCGCGCAGCCGGAAACGCGGCGGCACGCCATCCTCGAACACCTCCAGCATCACATCGCCATCCGCCGTGGAGATAATGCGCGTTTCGTCATGCCCATGCTCATCGGCGTGGCTGTGGCCATGCCCGTGGCTGTGGCCATGATCGTGATGACCGCTGCCGCTCAACAGCCAGGCGCTGGCAATGTTGACGGCAAGGCCAAGGCAGGCGACGGGGATAGCCTCGGCGAAATGGATGGGCACGGGCGCATAGAGGCGCGAGACGGATTCGTAGCCGATCAGCAGAGCGATCATGGCCAGGATGATGGCGCTGGTGAACCCGGCGAGATCGCCGAGCTTGCCTGTGCCGAAGGTGAAGCGCGGGTCGGCGGCATGCCGGCGCGCATAGGTGTAGGCAAGGGCCGCCAACAGCAGCGCGCCGGCATGCGTGCTCATATGCAACCCGTCGGCGACAAGCGCGATCGAGCCAAACAAGAGGCCGCCGACGATCTCGGCCACCATCATGGCCGCGCAGAGCCAGATCACCGCCCAGGTCTTGCGCTCGCTCTTGCTGTGCTCCTCGCCCAGGAACATATGGCTGTGAATGGCGGCTGTGCTCATGACGGAACTCACTTCACATAGGTACGGATGACATCGAGCAACTCGTCGACCGCTTCCGTGTTGAGCGCGCCGGGGTGGCGCTCCGCGTCGACGAGATGCGTGCGCACATGGTCCTCGATCACCTCGCTCATCAGCCCGGTCATGGCGCCGCGTGCGCCGGCGATGAGATGCATGACCGCCTCGCAGCCAACCTCGCTGTCGAGCGCCCGCTCGATGGCCTCGACCTGGCCCTTGATGCGGCGCACGCGCGCCAGAAGCTTCTGTTTTTCACGGATCGTGTGCGTCATGCCGCCGATGTAGCATAGCCCCCTACCCTATACAAGGTATTCATCCATCTCCGTGATCGGCGCCAAGAGGCAGGCATGACTGCATCCGGCACATGCTTTACCCGCGCCGGTATTGGTGCAAGAGTTTGGCCGGGTTGGGAACAGTGCAGAACTGCGCATCGAACTTGTTTGGTAGCGGAATTCTATCACAAGCCCTCGGTGGGTTGAGCGCGGAAGCCGGCGGCGCCAGTTTTGGCGTGACGGCCGATCCACGCCGCACCGGGCGGCGGCTCCTAAGGGCGGGTTATATTGGCATGAACTATTTCGAAGGGCGTTCGCTCACGCACGACTGGACTTCCTTTCACCTGGAAGTCTGGGAAAGCTTGCTTCGCGACAAGGTCCACTCCGCCACCGAGGTGCTGGAAGTAGGCTCGTTCGAGGGCCGATCGGCGCTTTTCTTCCTGCAGTTTCTGCCAAAGTCGCGGATAATCTGCGTCGATACGTTCGAAGGCGGTATCGAACATATCACCGCGGGGTCGGAACACGCAGCCGACATGGCCGACGTCGAGGCCCGGTTCGACCACAACATGAAGCCGTTCGCTGCACGGGTCGACAGGCGCAAGGGCGCCTCGATCGATGTCCTGCCGCAACTGCGCACCGAGGAACGCGTGTTCGACATCGTCTATATCGACGGCGATCACCGTGCCGCCTCGGTCTTTGCCGACGCAAGCCTGTGCTGGACCTTGCTTGACCATGCCGGCGTCATGATCCTGGATGACTATCGCTGGAAGCTGGACTATCCGGTCACCGAGCGTCCGGCCGCGGGCATCGACGCCTTCCTTCAAGAGATCGACGGCGACTTCGACCTGCTGCACAAGGGCGAGCAGGTCATCATCCGCAAAAAGCTGCCGGCGGCAGCCTCGGGCATCACGCTGGGAGGCCGTGGCATCGACGGACTTGCCGGCGGCGCCCTCGTTGCTCCCCTCGTCAGCTTCGTCGTCATCGCCTGGAACTACGGCCGCTATGTCGGGGCAACGATCGATTCCATCCGCAAGCAGGATTATCCGCACTTCGAATGCATCGTCATCGACAATGGCTCGACGGATGATAGCGCCGAAGTCATCGCCAGGCACATCGACGGCGACAGCCGGTTCCGGCTCGAAACCTTGCCCCAAAACCATGGCCAACTTGGCGCCGCGCTATGGGCGCTGGACAAGATCAAAGGTGGTTTCGTCAGTTTCATCGATGCCGACGACGTGCTTTTCGAGAACTACGCCTCGACGCATATCCAGGTGCATATGGCACTGCCCAGAAGTGTCGCCTTCACCTCTGCCAATGTCGCGGAAATGGATGTCGACGGCAACGCGCTGTCGTCCTCCTACCTGCACCACAAGCTCGAGCGAAAGGACGCTGTGCGGGGATTGCGCCCGGCGCAAACAGTGCTTCGGCTGCCGACCATTTCGGCCTCGACCTACAGATTCCTGGCCGACAACACGGCGAGCGTTCCAAGATGGCAGCAAGGGTGGTTTTGGGCGCCGGGCACAGCGAACATGTTCCGTGCTTCGGTGCTGCGTCTGGTCATGCTGGGTGACGGCAGCAAACCCTACATGCACCCCGCCGATGGCTACTTCAACGTCGTCAGCCACGCATTCGCCGGCAGCGCGCTCGTCAATGTGCCGCTATCGGGATACCGGTTGCATCCGAGCAACTACTATGCGGTTAGCGAGAGCATCGATGGCTTGCGGGGCGGAACGGCGGCTTTTGCGAAGAAATCCCGTGATTTCACCTATGAGACCATCGATCTCCTGCTGAGGGAATGTGAGCGATACGCCTGGGCCATCGGAACCGACTTCTGGTCCGTTCTGGATCAGGTCACCCGTCAGGAACGGCAGATGTTGCGTCCCTATTTCGCCGATGAGCGCGCCTTTCAGCTCTTCATGCACCATGCGCCGAAACTGGTGGCCGTCTTCGGCCGCCGGGTGTTTCGCCGCCAGGTGGTGGCGCGTTTTTCGGGGTGTCAGGCCAGGGCAATCCTGCGCGCCGGTCTCGGTCGCCTGACGCTGTGCGATCACTGGAAGATAATCTCCAGCCGCCATCGCATTCGCAGATCGAAGCAAAAATAATGGAGAAACGTCCGAAAGTAAGCTTCGTCATCATCAACTACAACTACGGGCTCTACGTCGAACAGGCCATTTCGAGTGTGATGTCCCAGGACTATGCCGACTTCGAGTGCTATGTGATCGACAACAATTCGACGGACACGAGCCGGGAGGTGATCGCGCGGTTGAAAATTCCGACGACAGGCTTCGGCTGGAATATCTCGACACCAACCTCAACCAGATGGGTGCGTTCCTGCATGTCCTCGACAGGCTGTCCGGCGACCTGGTCAGCATTGTCGATGCCGACGACTTCCTCCTTGCAAATTATGCGGCCTTCCACGTCCAACTGCACCTCGACTGTCCCGGGCGGGTGGCGGTAACGTCGGGGGGCGTTCTCGAGGTGGACTCGGCGGGATGTCCGATATCGCCGAGCTTCGCGTGGTTCCTGCATGGCAAGGTCGGCGCTTCCTTGGACAAAGCCGACATTCCACCTTCGCCCGGCATTCTCGTCGGCCAGGAGCGCGGGGTGCTGTGGCGGCAGTCCACAATCATCGCACCGCATGAACCCGGCTGGCATTGGTCGCCAGGTACCGCCAACATGTATAGGCGCTCGCATCTGCAGCGTGCCCGGCCCATGCTGGATGTGGTCAACGCGTCAGCGACCGACAACTACTTCATGCCGTTCGTGCATGCGCTGGGCGGTTCGGCCTGCATCGACATCCCGCTGTCGGCCTACCGGATTCATGGAAAGAACCGTTTTGGCGAAATACCGTCGCTTTCAGGCCTGAGGACGACCGGCGTAGCCGCTTCAAAGCGCTCGGCAACGCATCGAAGGGCCATGATAAAGGCGCTTGCCGCGCGAGCCCGCGATTTTGTCGCGACCCACCCGCAGTCCTTCTGGACACTGATGGACGCACCCGCTGCCTGCGACGGCGTTTCGCGGCAACGCTATTTCACCGACCCGGCCATCCAGGAAATCCTTGCCGACCATTATGGCGAGCTGATCGCGGCTTGCGGCGAAGCGCAAACAAACAGCGAATTGCGCACCCGCATGGGCGCCAAGGCCTTCGCTGCATTCCTGGTCTACCTGCGCACGCATCGCCAACGCGCTTTGGTTGAGACACGCCCTGCCGCCCCCTCGACACGATGAGGATCATCGGCCGTTCCTTCTCCACATCGAGTTCCGGCTGGTCCCTGATCTGCTGTTCTGTCGGCCGCCATACCATCACCCGGTCGATGCGGAAGCCGGTGTCGATCAGCATGTTCAGCGTCGTGCCGATGGTGCGGTGGTGCTTGATCGCGCCCTTGGCCAGCCAGTCTGTGCGGCGCTCGCCCTCCACCGAATAGCCGTCGATCGGCCAGGCCTGGCGCCCGGCCTCGTCCAGCGCCCAGCCTGGATTGGTCGGCGCCATGTAGCTCGGATGCTCAATGGTGAAGACCGGTGATATCGTGACGTTCGCGATGCCGGCGATCGTTCCCGCACTGTCAGACGCTCATCAACGGCGCCATAGAGCCCGTCATCACCAGCCTTCGGCTAACGCCAGCGGCGGGGGACCGTGGTGGCGTGGAAGGCTTTTGTGGGGGCTTAGTCGCTTTCGACGGTGACGTTGATGAAGTCCCGATAAATCTCGACGTGAATGAGGGGAGTGCCATCCAGAATCGCACGCCTGGCGGCGTTTGTGAAAGTGCCGCTGTCCAGCATGCGCTCCAGCTTTGCGCGGTTGCCCTTGTCGAGAAAGAAAGAGTCTCCCTCGTCCTCGTCTTCCCCTTTGCCGTAGACATAGAGGTTAGCGCGATCCTGACGAATAATGGCGGCCGCGCTGGTCAATCGTTCGCCTGACGAGTTGAAATGGTCGGCTGCGCTCAGACGCGCCGTGTAATTTTCGATGGGCCCAGCAAATGCAGCGGTAGAAGCAGCCAACAAGATGGCGGCAGCCAAATATAACGGTTTCATGATTCCACCCCAAAATCCAAACGGATCATCTAGACGGTAGTCGAGGGGATGTCGACTACGGGGATCGCAAGCATCCATGATCCAGCGCCCCGGCAGCGATTTGAAATCCTTGCCGGTCGGTACGAGCCGCAGCTTCGGCAGGCTTTTCTTGAAGCCATTGACGACATCCGCTCGAACATTGTCTCGCGCCGTATCGTCGAGCACCTGGAGCGTGGCGACATCAACGGGGAACCGTGGTGGCCTATGCCGCTTTCATTGCTGGCTAAATCTGGCGGGCATTGGAATACCCGTTTGCATCCCAAGCACGCCCGTTGCCCATGAGCGCATCTCCGGTGAAGCATCGCTCGACTTCAGTATTGATATGGCCAATGAAAACATATCTTCGGATGGCTTTTGGTTAGCGGCCATATAGGTAAAATATCCGACAATGATCGCACATCCTATCGATATGATCGGCGAAGCGAATAGCATCGTCGCCTGGACAATTGATCGGCTGCGTTGAACCAGGTTGGGCTTCGGAAGCTCTTCCTCATCAATAATATCAGTCATTCCACTCCCCTGCGCAGAACACCAACGCAGGAACTGTGGATTACATTAGTTAAAATGCGGATAAGGCCATTTCGGCGGACGGAGGGACAGTAACCGATGCTCAGGCGCCTATCACCTCGCGAGCGTTGGAACCAGCTATGATCCTTTGCTGCGCACGGCCTGCATCGAGGCAATCGACGACACCCCGTCGAACATTATGCTCCGGTTCGACGTCCGCAACGTAGACGTCGAGCGGCGGCTCAGGGATCATTCCTCCTGCAGATCGGCGCCCCTACCGGCCCGCGGACACGATCAGGATCATCGGCCGCTCCTTCTCGACATCGAGTTCCGGCTGGTCCCTGATCTGCTCTTCGGTCGGCCGCCACTCCACCAGGCGGTCGATGCGGAAGCCGGTGTCGATCAGCGTGTTCAACGTCGTGCCGATGGTGCGGTGGTGCTTGATCACGCCCTTGGCCAGCCAGTCGGTGCGGCGCTCGCCCTCGACCGAATAGCCGTCGATCGGCCAGGTCTGGCGTCCGGTCTCGTCCAGCGCCCATCCCGGATTGCTCGGCGCCATGTAGATCGGATGCTCGATGGTGAAGACGAAGCAGCTGCCGGGCACCAGCGCCTCATGCACCACCCGCATCAGCCGCGCGAAATCCTCGACATAATGGAAGGTCAGCGAGCTGTAGGCGAAATCGAAGGCACCAGTGGGCAGCACCAGCGTGTCGAGATCCGCGATGGCATAGGATACGGCGGGACTGTTGGTATCCTGCCGCGCCCGCGCCAGCATGTTTTCGGAGAGATCGAGGCCAACAACGCTCTTTGCGCCCTGCCCCGCTGCCCAGCGGCAGAACCAGCCGAAGCCGCAGCCGAGATCGACAACCCGCTTGCCCTTAAGTTCAGGCAAAAGCGCTGTGATCGCCGGCCATTCGGCCGCGCCGTCCAGCCCGTAGAGCGAGCGCGACAACTGGCCGTAGCCTTCGTAGAAATCAGCCTGATCGTAGATGTTTTGTGCCATTGTCTTCATCCCTTGGGTTCGCGGATGGACGAGGCGGAACGCCAAAAACCTCGTCCGTTACCGGCGAGGCTGCAAGCGCAATCTATTCCTAAGCGAGTCTGATCCGAACCGGGATCATGCCCCAAAGCCAGCGCGCCTGCATCCCGCCTGTTGGGATGCCGGCCGCCGGGCACCGATATGGGTTTCGTGTTCGCGCATGGGCGGAAAAGACAACAGAACCGCTGTGCCGTCAACGATGCCCGATCACATCGGGCGCTTGTCGCCGAGCTTGCGTGGGGTGCGCGGTGGGGTGGCGGTGGTCTTGTGCGCAGCGGCGATGCGCAGGATGCGCTCGAAGCGGCTTTCCTCGGCCACTTTGGTCTTTGGTGTCGGCTTCGGGACGAATGCACTCATGGATCGATCTCCGTGCTGACTGTCTGCCGTGGCCGCGCGCCGGGACATTGCCCCGGCGGCGATCTTGTAAAGCCCGGCTCAGATGAACCGAGGCGCTGCGATTCAGGTCACGCCTAGCCTTCGCAGGCCGGCCTCACCTGAATCCGATCAGTAACCGCCCATGCCGCCACCGGCGGCAGGTGCTGCATCCTTGGCCGGGATGTCGGTGATCATGGCTTCGGCGGTGATCAGCAGGGCCGCGATCGAGCCGGCGTCCTGCAGTGCGGTGCGCACCACCTTGGCCGGATCGACGATGCCTGCCTTGATCATGTCGACATAGACCTCGTTCTGGGCGTCAAAACCCTGATTGTGGTCCTTGCTGTCGGTGAGCTTGCCGACAACGATCGAGCCTTCGACGCCGGAATTCTCGGCGATCTGGCGGATCGGCGCTTCCAGCGCGCGCAGCACGATGGAGATGCCAGCGGTGACATCGTCATTGGCGCCGGTCAGGCCGGCAAGCGCCGACCTTGCGCGCAGCAGAGCCACGCCGCCGCCGGGCACGATGCCTTCCTCGACCGCCGCGCGCGTCGCATTCAGCGCGTCGTCGATGCGGTCCTTCTTTTCCTTCACTTCCGACTCGGTGACGCCGCCGACGCGGATGACGGCGACGCCGCCGGAGAGCTTGGCCAGCCGCTCCTGCAGCTTTTCCTTGTCGTAATCGGAAGTCGTCTCCTCGATCTGGCCCTTGATCTGGGCGACACGCGCCTGGATGGTCGCCTTGGTGCCGGCGCCGTCGATGATCGTGGTGGTGTCCTTCTCGATCAGCACGCGCTTGGCGCGGCCGAGCATGTCGATGGTGACGTTGTCGAGCTTGATGCCGAGATCCTCGGAGATCATCTGGCCGGCTGTCAGCACGGCGATGTCTTCCAGCATCGCCTTGCGGCGATCGCCGAAGCCCGGCGCCTTGACGGCAGCGACTTTGAGGCCGCCGCGCAGCTTGTTGACCACCAGCGTGGCCAGGGCCTCGCCTTCGACGTCCTCGGAGATGATCAGCAGCGGCCTGCCGCTCTGCACCACGGCTTCGAGGATCGGCAGCATCGCCTGCAGATTGCCGAGCTTCTTCTCGTGGATGAGCACATAGGGCTCTTCCAGCTCGACGCGCATCTTGTCGGCATTGGTGACGAAATAGGGCGAGAGATAGCCACGGTCGAACTGCATGCCTTCGACGACGTCGAGTTCGGTCTCGGCGGTCTTGGCTTCCTCGACGGTGATGACGCCGTCATTGCCGACCTTGTCCATCGCCTTGGCGATCATCTCGCCGACGGTGGCGTCGCCATTGGCGGCGATGGTGCCGACCTGGGCGATCTCGGCCGACGACTTGACCTTCTTGGCCTTCGCCTTGATTTCGCCGACGACGGCGGCGACGGCCTGGTCGATGCCGCGCTTGAGGTCCATCGGGTTCATGCCGGCGGCAACGAGCTTGGCGCCTTCGCGCAGGATCGAGGCGGCCAGCACGGTTGCCGTGGTGGTGCCGTCACCGGCGAGGTCGTTGGTCTTCGAGGCCACTTCGCGCACCATCTGCGCGCCCATGTTCTCGAACTTGTCGGCAAGCTCGATCTCCTTGGCGACGGTGACGCCGTCCTTGGTGATGCGCGGCGCGCCATAGGCCTTGTCGATGATGACGTTGCGGCCCTTGGGGCCGAGCGTGACCTTCACCGCGTTGGTGAGGATCTCGACGCCGCGCAGCATGCGGTCGCGCGCGTCGGTGGAGAATTTGATTTCCTTGGCAGACATGGTTTTTTCAATCCCGTTTTTGTGGTGGGCCCGTTCGTGTGGTGGAAGTGGGCCGCTCGCGGGAGCCTGGCGAAGGCCGGCTCCTCAGAGGTTCAAGCAGCCTTCTTGGCTTCGACGGTCTTGTCGATGACGCCCATGATGTCGGCTTCCTTCATGATCAGAAGGTCTTCGCCGTCGATCTTGACCTCGGTGCCCGACCATTTGCCGAACAGGATGAAGTCGCCGGCCTTCACGTCGAGCGGAACCAGCGCGCCGTTTTCGTCACGTGCGCCCGGGCCGACCGCGATCACTTCGCCTTCCTGCGGCTTTTCCTTGGCATTGTCGGGAATGATGATGCCGCCCTTGGATTTGGTATCACCTTCAGCGCGACGAATGACGACGCGGTCGTGGAGTGGCCGAAATTTCATGAGGTCTTCTTTCCTGGGGCCGGCACAGGCGGCCACGCCCCTTCGTATATAGGCGCATTGGCACTCGATAGATAGGAGTGCCAAAAATTATTCACGACCGGGTTTGAATATTCAAAAGTATTTTTGCGCGCGGTCGATTCCTGATATTTACCAAAATCCAAATATTGTAAAAATTGAATTTTCTCCGCTGAGTCCCTATTTATCGGACAAGTTCGTTTTCACAATTTCAAACACAAGGGAGATTTAGCCAATGTCCGAAGGCAATCCGAGTATCATGGAAAAGGCTGAAGCCCGCTTCGTGGACAAGCAGAAGAAGACGGCCGAGCGCAACAAGGCGACCGCCGAATACATGTCCGAGGCGAAAGCCCGGGAGATCAAGACGGCGAAGCTGAGGGAATTGCGACTGGCCAAGGAAGAGGCCGACCGCGTCGCCGAAGCCTTGAACCCGACGCCGAAGAAGAAGCGGGTCACCAAGAAGGCCGCCGCAATGGAGGCAAAAACATGAGTCTCACCTTCCCCAACCGCAGCCGCAGCTATGACGAGGCCGGCAAGCGTATCCGTTTCGTCGGCCATGACGGCATGTTCCAGATTTCCTTCTCGGTCGCCGCTGATGCCATGTCGAAGATGCGACCGGGCACCGCGGCCAACGAAGCCGGCTACCTCGCCGCATTCGACACAGAGAGCAACGCCATCCGCGATGTGGCGTCGAAGGCCTATGACCGCACGCGCAAGAGCATGTATGTGCTGACGGCCGCCGATTTCGGGTAGAGCATGATCCCGAAGAATGGGAACAGGTTTTCGGAAAAGATCATGCTCAAACAAGAGATAGAGCCGCATCCCGATTTCATCGGGATGGAATAGGCCCTAGAGCCCGATCGACCCCTTGAGCTAAGCACTCGCTACAACTCAAGGGGGCCGTGGAATTGACATCCGCAACAATCAAGGCGCGTGCGGCGAAGCCCAGGCGCTATTCGGGCGGCTGCCTTTGCGGCGCGGTGCGTTTCGAGGCGATCGGCCCGGCTGAAGCGCCGCATACCTGCTCATGCCGCATGTGCCAGCGCCACACCGGCGCCCTGACCGCCGCCTGGGTGGAATTTCCGAGCGACAAGGTGACCTGGACCGGGACCGGCGGCCTTCCGTCCGTCTACCGGTCATCGGAGTTTTCGAGCCGCGCCTTTTGTCAGGTCTGCGACAGCACGATCGGCGCCATCGACGACAAGCCCGTCATCGCCTTGCTGCTGGGCATCTTCGACAAGCCAGCGGCCAGGGAATTGATGCCCGCCTACCACTCATACCGGGGCGGACGGCCGAAGTGGTGGCATGTCGAGGCGACCACCGAGTAGCCCGCCGCCAATCGCATTCCGGTCGGCTCACATTGTGCACACGGCGCGGCATTTTCGAGAACTGGAACGCCCATGACATCGACGATGCTGGTACGGCCGATGCGGAAATTCGCTGACGATTTCACCTACCGTCAGCCGAGCTCAGCCGCTCAGGCTGCAGCACCGTCATCGAGAATGCGCGCGCCGGCAGCGACGCGCCGCCATGCCACGACGATGCCGCATCCGCCGAAGCGGGACCAATGCCCGAACGCTGATCTCCGTCATCCGAAGCCGGATGAAATCAATCCATCTCCTCGACCATCGCCCGTATCTTCACGGCCTTTTCGAAATGGTCGAATTTGTGGGTTCGTATCCACCATTCGGCGGCTTCCATCAGAAGGTCGGGGTCGTCATTCCTGTTTGCGAAGAACGCATAGAACGACACGCCGACGCCGGGGCCTTTCTCGGAGATTTTGCGGTCGCAGACCTCCAGTATCTTTTCCTTCAGGCTCGCTCGCACGGGGAATCCTCTTGTTTGTAGTTTCACGCCACCGCGCTGTTCCAGCGGCACATGCCGGCCTGGATCGCGCGCGTTTTGCGGTTTGATGTCGGGATCAGGACTTTCGATCGGCCTTTTCGCGCCGCTTGATATCCAGCACATTCATCCGCACCACCATATCGTCGGCATCGCGCGTGCTCATGCCAACCAGGACCCGTTGCTTGAGCACGGCGGGCTGGCCGGTGAAGACGTCGACGATGGTCCAGCTTTGCGCTTGCTCCCTGCGCAGTGCATAGCGGTTTGGCATGATGGAATTCCGGTTGGTTCGGCCCTGAAGGTCAGGCCCGCACGATGAAGAACACGGCGACGAGGACAATGATCGTCCAGACGACGATGGAGAATTTCAGGGCAGCACCACCATGAGTGGCGAGAAGGTCGCGCAGGCGGTCAGCCATCTGTCCCGGCCGGGCCGGCGCGGCCACGACGATCGGCGCCTTCAGCCCGAGCTTTCCGAATACAGGCAGCGGCGACGGCTCACGCACGAAAGACCTCGGATGTCAGGAGAAGGCCGGAAAGGCCGGATATCTTCATAACACCTTTTCTGGAATGCCTTGCATGCCAAATGAAAATGGCGTGCCGCAGCGGCGCCACACCTGCCGTCAGGCGGCGGCGCGGCGACCTTTCCTGCCGGTATCGGGCTTGAAGATCCGGAACGTATTGCGGCCCGCCGCCTTGGCGGCATAGAGCGCGGTATCGGCCTTCATGAACAGGTCGCACATCGCGCCCGTCTCGACGAAGGCAACGCCGACCGAGGCGCCAAGCTTGAGCGGTTGGCCACGGACGCTCACCGGCTCACCCATGGCGTCGATAATGCCCCGCGCCAGCCCGGAAACCGCGCCACGGTCGAGATGCGGCCCAAGCAGCACCGCGAATTCGTCGCCGCCGACACGGGCGACCAGATCGGCTCCCTGGCAGACAGTGCCGAGGCGCGCGGCCGCTTCCTTCAGGCAGTCGTCGCCGACGACATGGCCGAACGTGTCGTTGACCGCCTTGAAGCCGTCGAGGTCTATCAACAGCAGCGCGCCGACCGCGCCCTGCCCGGCCTGATCGGCCTGCGACAGTCGCGCCTGGAACTGGCCGCGATTGGCTAGCCCCGTCATGACGTCGAATTCCGCCAGATAGCGCATGCGGTCCGACAGGAGCTTTTCCTCGGTGATGTCCTGCTTCATGCCGAAGATGCGCACGGGCACGCCGTCCTCGCATTCGACGGTGGCGGTGATGCGGATCCAGCGGCTGCGGCCGGCAAAGGTGATTATCTCTGTATCAAGCGTGAAACCGCTGCGCTCCTCGATCGCCCGGCCGCGCATCGCCTCCAGCACCTTGCGCGACGCCGGCGGATAGCAGGCCAGCGCACGCTGGCGATCGGGAAGCGTGCCGCGCGGCAGGTCGAACAGATCGTAGACCACATCGGTCCAGTGCAGCGTCTCGTCGGGCAGGCTGCATTCCCACACGCCTATGCGCGCGGCGGCCGAGGCGCGGTCGAAGATCTTGCGGCTGTGCGCCAGCGAAACGCCCTGCTCGCGGATCAGCTCGGCCTGACCAGCGAGTTCACCCTTGAGCCGCGCGATGGTGGCGGCATCACGCCGGCGGGCGCGCTCAGGCGAGCCACCGACGGCGTCCGACACGCCACCGCGCAAGCGCGACGCGTTCGGCCGCGCAGGACCTTTGAGGCTGTACGGCATATGGGGCGTGTCCAGGCTCTGTTGTCGCCGCCTTCCTTGGAGCGGCAATGCCACAATCGCGCGGAAGCGATTAATATTTTCTGAGGAGCCGATGGGCCTGGGAGGAATTGATGGGGATAGGTTGCTTGCCTCACCGGATGCCGATCCGCGAGAACAGGCGGCTTAGTGGGTCTCGGAGGGCTTGATCCGAATGCCTTGCCCTACAGTGTCATTGGGCACGTTGACGACCACGTCGACGGGATAAGCGCCAAAGCTGGATTTGCTGATCACACCCGAAACCAGATGGGCGATGTCGTCGGCTGCAAATTCTGACCGGATGTCGAGGTACCACGACCAATCGTTCGTTTCCGGCCAGTGCGCCAATGCCAGCCATGCCTCCTTGATTTTCGGCTCGCCGCGCAAGAATGCATGAAGATTCGCGATAAGTTGCTCCGGCCGTTCTGCGGGAACCCCCAGAAACATCTGGGTGTCTTTTTCGAGCGTGCGTTGGACGGGGCCCCCGAGCAATGAGGCAAGCTCGCTGGCTGTCCAACGGACGCCATAGCTCGAACCGGGGTTAAGAACAGCGCCATCCTTGACGACCAAGCCCAACAATATCGCGCCATTAACCCTTATGTACCCGGTGCCAGGGCCGAAGACTTCAACTATCCTGGCTTCCGATGTGAACATAGCGGGAATCGGCTTTCCGTCGGCATCCACCACATTCATAATGTTTACGCCCTCCCCGAACTCTGTCGTGCGCTGTTGCACGGTCTGAGGTGCCTCAGGCGTCGCGGCAAAGAGGTCGGTGGCTAGCAATTCTTCCTTGAACCGGTCTCGTTTGGACGGGTCCGTCGCGGCCTCCACAAGCAGATACTCGAGATCGTTGATCGGTTGGAAGTGCTCGTTGCTACTGCCGATGGACTTTGGACGGGTGGGAAGCGCTATGTCTGTAGCGCCTGCTTCAACGGCGTCATCCGGTTGCTTTGCTAGAAACGAAGTGAGCTGAGCCAGGAACTTCTTCATCCCACATGATTGGCGTAAAAAATCCCTTGGGCAACAAAGATCCGGCGCGCTTGTTACTCAATCGTAACCGCCCGCCTGATCTCATCAGCCACCAGCGCCTGCAACTGCCACAGATTGCGGTCGCGAATGCCGAGGTCTTCGAGGTGGCGGATCGTCTCGAACAGGTATTGCGCGCCTGAGCCCCAATGCCCGACGGCATGCGCCAAGGTCGCCGCGATCGCCGGCTTGTCCAGGCGGACATAGCGCGGGCTCGCCGGATTGACGACGAAACCCAGCGCCCGCGACACGCCGCCTTCTGTCCTCACCTGCAACCAGCGGGGCACGTTGACGGCAGGCAGGATGGTCATCTCGCGGCGCAGCAGCGCGTCGAGATTATCAGCCAGTGGTTCGGCGATCTCGAACACCATGCCCTGGCACTGGCCGCCGCGATCGAGCGCCATCATCAGGCCGGGCTGCTCGACCGTGCCCCGGTAGCGCTTGACGGTGAAGCAGAACGACCGGTGCCAGCCCGTAGCCACCGCCCTTTCGCCACCACGAACCTCGCCAACCGGATTCCACAGCAGCGAGCCATAAGCGAACAGTTTCAGCGGCCCCACCGGCGCCGAGGCCAGCACCTCGTCGCGCACGCGGACATAATCGGCGTCGGTCATGTGGATCATGCCCGGCGTCGGCCCGGCATCCTCGACGACGCGCAGCGTGCGCGCGACCAGTTCCTCCGTCAGCGCCATGGGCGCCTTTTGCCGGCTAATCTTCATGCCATCGTTCATCGGACACACCGGGCCATCATTGCTTCGAAAGGTGGAAAATAAACATCGAGAACAGCTCGGACTGGCTGGATATCCGAAGCTTCTGGTGGATGTTCTTGCGGTGGTTCTTCACCGTCCCCTCGGCGATGTTCAGCGCGTCGGCGATGGCCGCGCTCGAATGTCCGCGCAGGATCAGCGATGTGATCTCGATTTCGCGCGGCGTCAGCACGCCGCCCGTCATCCTGTTCAGCGTCGCGTTCATCGGATCGACCGGTTCGCCTTCGGTCTCGCCGGAGCCAAGGCGCGCATGGCTCCAGTTGCGTTCGACCAGCAGGCGGATCACCGGTTCGGCGTCGTGGATAATCTTGAGGTCGCGCCGCCCGAAGGCGGGCGATTCCATGGGGCGGGTGAAGCTGATGACGATGGCCGCACTGCCCGCCGGCCGGCAGACGATGCCGACCTCGTCGCGGATTTTGGTCAGGCCGTAATGCCTGCGGAAATATTCCGAACTGTAGAACTGGTCCGGCGCCATTCTTCGCAATTGCCTGACCCCGATGGCCTTGAGGTCCGTCGCCGCGCGATAGAAGGGGTCGAGCAGGTAGGGTCCATTCGCATAGGCGGTGATCACGACCGCCGCGCGTACGGGATCGATATTGTGGTAGAGGCAAACAGGCTTTTCCGTGCCGGAATAGGCGAAGATCATCACGATATCGAGGTCGATGATCGCCTTCAGCGCCTCCTCGATGCGCTGCGGGAAGTCCGGCGTGCCGACCTCCTGGATGGCCGCTGCAATCTTCCTGTTCCATGGCGCGAAGCCTGTCGTCACCACGATCCTCCGTTCCTCTGGTAGCACTTTGCGCGCCTTGCCAGGGCCATAGCAATTTTCCTGCCCATCTGTCCCTAACGGGATATTTTGTTGCGTGAAGCCCAAGCCTAGCCTCAGGGCGAAAATACTGGGGCGGTCCTATATGTCGACAGTCAATGATACCGGGGCGAGCTTCGCGGCGGGCCTGGAAAAGCTCGGTGCCAAGGCCGTGCATATCGGCATGATGGACCCGGCCGGCGAATTTCGCGACAAGCTGGTCTCCGCCGACAAGGCGGTCAAGCTGGCCGCCAAGGGTTATCCGTTCTGCGAGGTCCTGTATTTCTGGGACATCGCCGAAAAGACCTTCATCGACGGCGCCTTCATCGACCGGCCGGCAGTCCTCGATGCTTCCAGCCTGCGCAAATATCCGTTCGCCGAGGATGCCGCACTCTGCATCGCGGATTTCTCCGGCGATTTCGGCAAGCGCTCGCCGCGCAATCTTTGCCAGCGGCTGATCGCAGAGGCCGCCGACCTGGGCTTCGACGTGTTCTCGGCCTTCGAATACGAGTTCTTCCTGTTCGACGAGACGCCGGAAAGCCTGCGCGCCAAGGACTATCGCGACCTCACCTACTTCGCGCAGGGGAACCGCACCTATTCGCTGCAGACTTCAGCCATCCATGGCGACCTGCTGCAGGGCCTGCACGACACCATGACGACGATGGGGATCGGCCTCGATGCCATCCACACCGAGCTTGGTCCCGGATGCTTCGAGGCGCCGCTGACTTACGCCAAGGGCCTGAAATCCCCTGATGATGCGGCCTTGTTCAAGAATTTTGCCAAGGGGTATTTCTCCCGCCACGACCTGACCGCCGGGTTCATGTCAAAACTGTCGCCGGCGCTGCCGGGCCAGTCCGGCCACCTGCATGTCTCTATGCGCGACAAGCAGGGCAATGCGGTGTTCGCCGATCCCGGCGCCGAGGACGGACTGAGCCAGCTCGGGCGCCATTTCATTGGCGGCCTGGTGAAGCTGATGCCGGAACTGCTGGCAATGTGCGCCCACACCGTCAACGCCTACAAGCGGCTGGTGCCTGGCGCCTGGGCGCCGACTTCAGCCAATTGGGGCGTCCAGAACCGCACGGCGGCGGTGCGCGTCATCAATGATGAGCCGGAATCCACCCGCGTCGAGTTTCGCGTGCCCTCGGCCGATGCCAATCCCTATCTGGCGCTGGCGCTCTGCATCGGCGCCGGCCTTTATGGCATCCGCAACCAGATCGAGCCGCCGGCCGGCAGTGGCGAGAACTTCTATGCAGCGACACCCTCGCCGGAGGCCGTCTTTCCGTCCGATCTCGGCCAGGCGACGGAGCGGCTCAACGCAAGCGCTGTCGCCCGCGAAATCTTCGGCGACGACTTCATCGACAGCTTCGTCACCGGACGGCGCTTCGAATTCGGCGAGTACCAGAAACAGGTCAGCGAATGGGAGATCCGGCGATACCTCGGCATCGTCTGATCGGGGAATTTTGGACTGAAAAAATAGAAAGGGAACAGGCAAATGAAAAAACAGGCATCAGACATTGGAGCACGGGCAGGCGTTGATCGCCGCTCAGTGCTGAAGGGCATGGGCGGCCTTGGGCTGGCGGCCGCCGGCGCCGGCATCTTCGGCATGCCGAAGGGCGCATCCGCCGCCGAGAGCCTCAACTACATGTGCTGGGAAGGTTATAACGCACCGTCGATCCTGGACCCGTTCCAGAAGCAGAAGGACGTCTCGATTTCCGTCGACCTGATCACCGATTCCGCTGGCGGCTTCGCCAAGCTCGCCGCCGGCGCGTCGAAGGATTTCGACCTCGTTTCGTCCGACAGCCCGTGGATCGCGCGCATGGGGCCGGCCGGCATCTGCCGCTACATCGACGACAAGGATTTCGCCGAGCAATACGCCGAATTCTACCCGCAGTTCCGGGCGCCTTTCACGCCGCTGCAGTTCGAAGGCAAGGCAACCGGTCTGCCGACCCGCTGGGGCTGGGTCGGCCCGACGGTTAACACCAAGTTCGACAAGCTCGAGACATGGTCGAGCTACGCGCCGGTGTTCGATGCGGCTTACAAGGACAAGATCTGCCTGCTCGACTGGGGTGACTGGCCGATCATGCCGCTGGCGCTCTATGCCGGCGTCGACCCCTATGTTTCGCTGGACCAGGCGGCGCTCGATGAAGTGCGCAAGGTGCTGCGCGCCGCCTTCAAGAACACCCGCGCTATCGTCGCCGACCTGGCGATCGCCCAGAAGGGCCTGATCGACGGCTCGTTCCGGGCGCTGATCGGCGGCGGTACCTACGCCACCTCTTCGTTGCGCATGAAGGGCCACGACTACATCCAGTCGATCGTTCCCGAGCCGAAGAATGGCCTCAAGCAGGGCATCATCTGGATGGAGGCGACGGGCCTGATCGCAAACGGCCGCGACTCCAAGGTCGCCGCCGACTTCCTGAAATACATCGTCTCGCCGGAAGTGGCCAAGCAGCTGTCGATCACCGAGGCCACTTGTAACCTCGTGCCGAATGCCAAGGCCGAAGCGCTGTTCTCGGACGCCGAGAAGAAGGCGCTGCAGATGGACTACATGTGGACGGCCTGGGACAACAGCCATTTCCACACGGTCGCGCCGAACATCGACGACATGCTGGCGATCTGGCAGGAAGAACTGGCCGCGCGCTAAAGCGCCGCCTTCAAGGCCCGCGCGTTCCGGCGCGCGGGCTCCATGATAGTTTCACCCACATTCAGGGCGGGCGAGTTTTGACAACCGCAATCATCAACGCGCCAATCATCAATGCGCCAATCATCAATGCATCTGGCATCGTCAAGGACTATGGCTCCATGCGAGCCCTGCACGGCGTGTCCCTCGACATCGGCGCGGGCGAATTCGTGGCGCTTGTCGGCCCGTCCGGCTGCGGCAAGACCACGCTTCTGAAGATCCTTGCCGGCTTCGAGGACCCGACCGCCGGCGTGCTGGAAATCCAGGGCGAGAACATGCAAGGGGTTCCGGCCGCCAAGCGGCCGACGCGCATGGTGTTCCAGAAGCTGGCGCTGTTCCCCCACAAGACCGTGTCCGACAATATCGGCTTTCCGCTCAAGCTGCAGAAGGTGGCCAAGGCCGAGATGGATCAGCGCATCGCCGCCATGCTCGATCTCATGCATCTCAAGCGCGAATACCTGACGCGCTATCCCGTCCAGCTTTCCGGCGGCGAGCAGCAGCGCGTGGCGCTGGCCCGCGCGCTGATTTCGCGCCCGAGCGTGCTTTTGCTCGACGAACCGATGAGCGCGCTCGATGCCAAGCTGAAGAAATCGCTGCAGGCCGAGCTGAAGAAACTGCATCGCGAACTCGGCACCAGCTTCGTCCTCGTCACCCATGACCTGGAGGAAGCCATGATGCTGGCCGACCGCATCTGCGTCATGCGCGCCGGCGAAGTCGTGCAACTGGGCACGCCATCCGACATCTACTACCGGCCGGCCAACATGTTCGTCGCCGGCTTCATCGGCGAAACCAATTTCCTCCCGGTCGCCGTCTCACGCGACGGCAGCGAGGCAAAGGTCACCTCGCCTCTCATAGGCGGAGACTTCGCGGTGATAGCCGGCGAGCAGGTCTCTCCCTTCCTGGGCAGCAACCAGACCGCCCTGCTGGTGCGTCCCGAAACCATCCGTTTCGTCACCGGCGCGGCCGAACCCGGCGAATGGATTCTGAACGGCACCGTCGAGGAATATTTCATCAAGGGCTCCTCGACGCAGTATCGCGTGCGCGTGCCCGGCCTGGACAAGGCTGTGGTCATGGATCTCGCCGGCTCGCTCGAACTGCCGGCTAAGGTGTCCGACAGCGTCAGGATCGGCTTTCATCCCACCCGCTGCTTCCTGCTTTCGGAGTGAGCCGTGCGAACCGATAGCAAACGCTGGGGTGATCCGGTTCTGGTGGCAACGGTGGCGCCGCTTGGCATCGTCATGCTGCTGTTCTTCATCATTCCGCTGGTCATGACCGTGGTGCTGTCATTCCAGACGACGCAATTCTACCGCCTGTCCTGGACCTGGGACCTGAAAATCTGGACTGAGGTGTTCTCCAAGCCGCATTACTGGACGATCATGGCGCGCACCGTCGCCATGGCGCTGGTCTGCGTGGTCGTCTGCGTGCTCATCGCCTTTCCGGCCGCCTATGCGCTGGCGACGCGGCTCCGGGCCTACAACGCGCAGATCCAGATCCTGATCATCTTCGCCTTCCTGACCGACGCGGTGCTGAAAACCTTCGGCTGGATCCTGGTGCTGGACAAGAGCGGCGTCGCCAACTGGCTGCTGGCGCATCTGGGCCTTGGTCCCGAAGCGCTCAACCTCCTGTTCACGCCCACCGGCACCATCATCGGCATGGTCTATGGCCTGGTCGTCTATCCGATGTTCACCATCTATCTGTCGCTGGCGCGCATCGATCGCGACCTCGTTCTGGCCGCCTATGATTCCGGCGCGTCGCGGCTGCGCGCCTTCTTCGAGGTGACCCTGCCGCTCGCCCGCCCCGGCCTCTATTGCGGCGCGGTGCTGGTCTTCGTGCTCAGCCTCGGCGCCTTCCTCGAGCCGAAGGTCCTGGGCGGCGGCACCGCGCCCCTGGCTTCGGAACTGATCCGCCAGAGCTTCGAGACGCGGGTCAACTGGCCGCTGGGCGCGGCGCTGACCCTGGTGCTGATCGTCATCGGCGCCCTGTCGCTGGCGCTCGCCGCCGCCGTGCTGATGCGCGGCAACCGCGGGAGGGCTGTCCAATGATCCCGGAACGGCTGAAGGACAGGTTCGTCGACGTCTTCCTCGTTGGCACCGTGGCGCTGCTGATCCTGTTCTTCTACGTGCCGATCCTGACGCTGGTGGTGTTCTCCTTCACCAGCAGCCGCGTGCTGACCTTCCCGATCGAAGGTTTTTCGCTCGAATGGTATGGCGAGCTGTTCCGCAAGCCCGACTTCCTGCCGGCGGTGACGAATTCCGCGATCGTGGCAGTCATCTCGACGGTCTTCGCCACCGTGCTCGGCTCGGCCGGCGCGGTGGCCTGGATCCGCTATCGCTTCCGCTTCCAGAACATCTTCCGGGCCATCAGCTTCCTGCCGTTGCTGTTTCCCCAACTGCTGCTCGGCGTGGTGATGCTGCTGTGGTTCTCGGTGCTCGGCAACTGGCTGGGCTTCTCGACCGGCCTGGCGACGGTGATCATCGGCCATATCGTCTACATCACCCCCTTCGCGCTGGTGATCGTGGCCGTGCAGGTCCATGGCTTCGACGAAACGCTGGAGGACGCCGCGCGCGATGCCGGCGCCAGCGGCTGGGAAGTCTTCCGTGAAATCACCTTCCCGCTGCTGTGGCCCGGCATCCTCTCCGCCGCGACCTTTGCGTTCCTGCTGTCCTGGGGAAATTTCTACGTCTCCTACTCGCTGGCCGGCACGGCGCGCACGCTGCCGATCTTCGTCTACAGCGGCATCGCCGTCGGCTCCTCGCCGATCTATCCGGCGCTGGCCACGCTTAACTTCATCCCCGCCCTGGTCCTGGTGTTCCTGGCCGATTTCCTGCGGCGCCGGGCGCTCAAACGACAGAAGCTGGCGACAGCCTGATTTCCAGACACTTCCCAAGCCATTCCTCAGCCAATCCAAGGTAATGATCCCATGACCGCTTTCACCCCGGCCGTCTCCGCCAACTGGAGCTTTCCGACCTCCGTGCGCTTCGGCAATGGCCGCATCGGCGAACTGGCTGATATCGTCCGCGAACTCGGCGCGAAGCGGCCGCTGGTCGTCACCGACGATGGCCTGAAGACGCTCTTTCCGGTGCAACGAACGCTGGAAGTGCTGAAGGCGGGCGGGCTGGACGCCGGCTTCTTCCACAACGTCAAGCCGAACCCGACCGGCGGCAATGTCGACGATGGCGTGGCCTTCCTGAAGCTGGGCCAGCACGATCTCGTCATCGCCATCGGCGGCGGCAGCGCGCTCGACGCCGCCAAGGCGATCGCGCTGATGGCGACGCAGTCGATCCCGATGTGGGATCTCGAGGACATCGGCGACAACTGGAAACGCGCCGACACCTCCAATCTCATTCCCGTCATCGCCATACCGACCACCGCCGGCACCGGCTCGGAACTCGGCCGCGCCTCGGTCATCACCAACGAGCAGGAGAAGCGCAAGGTCATCGTCTTCCACCCGCGCATGATGCCGGACGTCGTGCTGATGGACCCGGAACTGACCACCGGCCTGCCCGCCCACATCACCGCGGCCACCGGCATGGACGCGCTGTCGCACGCGCTCGAAGCCTATTGCGCGCCGAGCTTCCACCCCATGGCCGAGGGCATCGCGCTCAACGCCCTGCAACTGATCAAGACCTGGCTGCCCCTCGCCGTGGAGGATGGCAAGAACATTGAGGCCCGCGCGCAGATGCTGATCGCATCCGGCATGGGCTGCGTCGCCCTGCAAAAGGGCCTAGGCGCCATCCACGCGCTCGCCCATCCGCTGGGCGCGCTGTACGACACCCATCACGGCCTGCTCAATGCCGTACTGATGCCCTATGTCGTCGGGTTCAACGCCTCGGTGCTGGAAGAAAAGCTCAGCCTGCTCGCGCGCTTCCTCGATCTTCCCAGCCACGATTCAGCGGCGGTGGTCGACTGGATCATCGACCTGCGCAAGCAGCTCAACATCCCCGCCACCCTGCCGGGCATCGGCCTGACCGACATCGACGAAGAGCGCGTCGCCACGATGGGCGAGACCGACCCCAGCGCCGGCGGCAACCCCATCAAGCTCGACCGCGAGAAGCTGCGGATCATCCTGCGGGCCGCCATTGCGGGGTAGTTAACGCCGAGCGCTTGAACCAGCGTTCAAAATGATGGATCTCGCGGAAGCGGCCTGAACATTTCTTCACTTGACCAGCCCTGCCGGAAGGACGGTCGAAGGGCGATCTGCGACTAGGCGGCGAGAACCCTGCTCACCAGTTGGGCGGTGCGCGGCGCGAGGGTCAACCCTACGTGTCCATGGCCGAAAGCAAGGATGACATCGCGCCCTCCTCTCGATGGCCTGATAACGGGGACGGAATCGGGCATCGAAGGACGGAATCCGAGCCAGGTGCGGCTCGGCTCCCCGAGGTCCGGGAAAAACCGCCGCGAATTCACCACCAGCGCCTCGACCAGCCGCGGGTTGGCGGGCGCGGCCAGACCGCCGAGTTCCACCAGCCCGGCAACGCGCATCCGCCCCTGCATCGGGCACATATAGAAACCGTTCGCGGTCGGACAGACCGGCCGTTCGACCAGCGGTTCGGCCATGTCGAACTCCACATGATAGCCGCGCTCCGTATCAAGCGGCAGGCGGTCTCCTATCTGGTCGGCCAATTTGCGCGAATGGGCGCCAGCGGACAGAATTGTGGTGCGCGCGCAAATCTCGAATGGCGCGGCCACGACCCGAATTCCATTGGACTCACGGGCGATCGTTTGTGCGGAGGCCCGAATGAATTCCACGCCCGCCCTCTGAACCGCCACGGTCAAGCGACGCATCACCTCACCCGGATCGCGAAGATTGGTGGCGTTTGGAAAGAACAGGCCGCCTCCTTCGAGAGGCGGCAGCCGAGGCTCGAGCTTGAGCACCTCATCGGCCGAAAGCAGTTCCTGAGCGACGCCGTGGCTGCGGCGCAGCTCAATATCCGCGGCCGCTGCCTTGAACGCCTTACGCGTCTCATAGAGATAGAGGCAGCCTTTTGCGGATAACAAATCCGATGCGCCGATCTGGGTTGCGAATTCCTTCCATTGAACCGATGCGTCCGAAACGAGGTCGGCGATCCGGCCGGCATTCTCCCGATATCTGTGCGGCAGGGATTCGTAAGCAAACCGCGCCAGCCAGGGAAACAATGTTGGCAAGGCGGATGTGCGGATCGACAGGGGACTGTCCGCATCAAGGAGCAGGGAGAGCAGGTTGCGGAGAACCGAGGGCGTGCCCACGGGCATGATCGCGTAGTCCGCGATGCTCCCGGCATTGCCATAAGATGCGCCACTGCCGGGCTCGTTCGGCTCGATCACGACGACCTCGCGCCCCTCGGAACGAAGCCTGAGCGCAATCGCCAAACCTATGACGCCGCCGCCGATCACGGCAATGTCGGTCGAGATCCTGCTCATCTGGTCCACATGCGCTGGGTCAAATATGGTCGATGGCGCGGCCAAGGAGCGGGCGAAGCGGCGATTGCGGCGCGCCGCATGGCCCCTATCGCACTATGCGCCAATGATGGGTCTTGGTCGGGCTGCTGGCCGAGTTGGCGGCTCACGCAGGCGCGGCGTAACGCGCGACATAGGCAGCCGTTCGTGCTTCACGCGGCTTGTCGAGCACGTCCATCGCCGTTCCTTGCTCGATGATCCGGCCGCCGTCGATGAAGACGACCCAGTCCGACACTTCACGGGCGAAGGGCAGTTCGTGGGTAACGAGAATCATCGTCATGCCGTCCTTCGCAAGTTCTCGCATCACACGCAGTACCTCGCCGGTCGATTCCGGATCGAGCGCGGAGGTCGGCTCGTCGAACAAAAGCACGGTGGGACCGAGGGCGAGCGCCCGCGCGATCGCCACGCGCTGCTGCTCGCCGCCCGACATGCGTTCCGGATAGGCCGTTGCCCGATGCGCGAGACCGACGCGCGTCAGCAGGCGCACCGCGCGCTCGACGGCTTCGCGCTCGCTTATTCCCGCGGCGTGCATCTGGGTGAGAACGACATTTTCAACTGCCGTAAGATGCGGAAAGAGGTTGAAGCGCTGAAACACCATGCCGACGCGCTGGCGCAGCTTGGCAAGGCTCCTGCAGGTCACCGCGCCCTTGGCGCAGATCGGCTCGCCATCGACTTCGATGACGCCATCGTCGGGCTGCTCGAGCAGGTTGACGCAGCGCATCAGCGTCGTCTTGCCGCCGCCGCTCTGGCCGATGATGCTGACGATCCGGCCGGATGGGACGTCGAGATCGATGCCGCCCAGCACCTGCCTTCCATCGAAGGATTTCCGCAGGCCACGGATGGTGACCGCAGGTCTGGCTCCGGACGCCATCGCGCCACGTGCCATATTGAGTGTCTCGTGTGGCATCGATCTAGGCTCCGCTTGCAAGCAGTGTCTTCGCCAGCCTCAGCCGCCGCCGGCGCCCAAGCGACAGTGGCACGCCCGCCTGTATCGTCCGCTCCAGCCAGAGCAGGCATTGCGAGACCGGATAGCAGACGGCGAAATAGATCGCAGCGATCACCAGATAGACTTCGAGCGCCCGAAACGTTTCAGAGGCGATCAGCTGCGCCTGGGTCATCAGTTCAGCCGCCGAGATCGTCACCAGCAGCGACGTCGATTTCAAAAGGTCGACGAACATCGTGTTGGTGCCCGGCAGCGCCAGCCGCAGCGCTTGAGGCAGTATGACATGGCCGAAGGTAGTGCCGCGGCCAAGACCCAGCGCCTGGGCCGCCTCGTTCTGGCCGGAATGGATGCCGGCGATAGCCGCCCGGAAGATTTCCGACAGATAGGCCGCATAAAACAAGACGAGGCTTAGCACGCCGGCGACGAAGACACTGAGCTTGATGCCCACCGACGGCAGGCCGAAATATGTGACGAAGATAATCGCGAGCAGCGGGACGTTCTTGAATATCTCCGTGTACAGAGCAGCCGGCAGACGCACCAAACGCAAGCGATTAAGGCGCATCAGCGCCAGCACGAGGCCGAGGGTTGCAGCGCCGACAAAACTGGCGGTGGTGTAGGCCAGGGTCCTGAGCAGACCCCAGCCGAGATTGCTTGCATAGTCGCTCCAGGGAACCTGGAAGAACTCGGTGAGAGTGTGGAAAAGGGACATGTGCTTGCCCCCGGCGCTCAAGGCGCGATCGAGGGCGGCGACCAGTCCGCCGGACGGTCCACGCCACGGCGCTGAGCCGCCATCTCCGGCGAAGGAACCAGGAACTGCTTCGGATCACCGCCCCATTTGGTGACGAGTGCGGCAAGCGAACCGTCCTTGTACATCGCATCGATCTGGTCAGAGACCGCCTTGGCTAGTTTCGGCGCCTCTTTCGGCAGGTAGAAGCCGGTCATGTACGGCTGGAAATATTGGTAATCAGGGTGGGCCTTGACCTCGTCGGCGGTCGGCGGCGCCAGGTATGCGACCCGGAACTTCATGTCCGGACGCTCCTTCTGCTGGTAGATGATCAGCAGCGGGTCAAGAAAGCCGACATCCAGCCTACCCGATGAGAGATCCTGGAAGACACTGTCTGCCGACGGATAGGTGTGCGGGTTGGCATTGGGCACTTGCTTGATCGATTTCGCCCAGACATAGCCGGTGACTGTCCCGAGATCCTTGCCTTCCAGGCTATTGACGTCCGGATAGTCTGCCGTGCCCTGCACCGCCATCGCCGGTGGCGAATAGTAGGGCGGGTCGGTGAAGAGACCGACCTTCTGGCGCGCGTCCGACCAGGCGATACCGCCGATCGTGATATCGGCACGCCGCGATTGCACCGATGCCAGCATGCCGGGAAAGTCGGTGACGCTGACGTCCGTCTTGAGGCCCAGCTTTTCGGCGACCGCGGCGAGGATGTCGCTGTCCAACCCGACCAGCTTGTCATCCTTCATCGCCGTGTAGGGCATATAGGGCTCGATCGTGACCTGCAGGACGCCCGGCTTCAGCGTCTCTAATCCGTCCGCACGCGCCACCGTGGCCAGCAATCCAATCCCAACACCCAGCAAGGCGGCAATGCCAACCTTGAGTTGCGAGCGCGACAAAACACCCTTTTCCATCACCGAAACCTCCCTGTCCTCGGATCAATATACTTGTGATATATTGATATCAATATATTATATGAATCCGTTGTCAAGTGATTCCCTGGCGATCGGATTCGATCATTCGGGACCGTAGAAGGGTGAGTTGGATGGACGCGCGGATGCCGGAAGAGGATGCCGACAACGTCGAGGCTGGCTCGACATTGGCCGAGCGCACCTATCTGCAGCTACGGGAGGACATCATCACGGTTAAGCTGGCGCCCGGTACGCTGCTTCGTGAAACGGACCTCATGCGGCGGCTTGACGTGGGGCGCACCCCAGTGCGCGAGGCGCTGCTACGGCTGCAGCGCGATGGCTTCGTCGATGTCAATGGCCGCCGCGGAACCTCCGTCAGTACGATCGACATCAGCGATCTATCCGCGATCTATGAGGCTCGCGCGAGAATTGAATCCTGGGCGACGCGGCTGGCCGCCGAACGTCTGCGCGAGCCCGAGCGCCGCGAAGCCCAGGGCCTGATCGCCGAACTCGCCGCCTTTGCGAACCCTCCAGAACTCGAACCCCTGCTTGCGCTCGATCGCCGCATCCACCGCTTCATCTATCGCGCCGCCAAGAATTCCTACCTGTTCGACACGCTCGACCACTACCACAACCTGTCACTCAGGATCCTGCATGTGGCGACGCGGCGGTTTCCGGAGCTCATGTCGGGCCTCGACAAGGTTCTGCAGGAGCAGACCCAGATGCTCGAGGCGGTTTGCCGAGGAGATGGCGAAACAGCCGAGCGCATTGCACTGCATCACGTCCTCAGTTTCGAGCAGGACGTTCGCAAGATCATCTGAATTCGCGTCCCGCAACGTGTTTCAGCCGCCGGACGATGTGGCTGATCGTTCCGCGTCAGCACCACCCAAATCAGACGCGCGTCAACGAATGACCTAATTGGAGCCGCAAGCGGACTGGCAGGTTGCGGGTGGGAGGATGCGCAGGCAGACATCCGATGGGATGCTGCCGCGCGTCCCTCATCAGTTGTTCGGAACGGTAGATCATTATTGGACTACCGATAGCTCAATAGCTCGTAGCTCCGGCTTCGGACTTCACGAAGGATGCAGACCTCGTTCGGACTTTCGAATTCGGCAGGCACTTCGAACAGTTCAGCGCTGGCCCCCGGACACACTGATCCTTTCACCGGTCACCCAGGCCGAACGATCGGAGGCAAGAAAGACGGCGACCTCAGCGATGTCGTTGGGTCTGCCTATCCTCCCCATTGGCAGTCCGGCGCCGATGGTTTCTGCGGCAGCATCGTCGACGCCCAAACCGGCCAAGCCCTCGGTTGCGGTCATGCCCGGCGCTATCGCGTTGACACGGATTTTGCGTCCGGCAAGCTCGCTGGCGAGCGCCTTCGTCACGGCGTCGACCGCGCTCTTTGAGGCGGAATAGACCACCGAGTTGGGAACGGGATTGATGCTGGAGATCGAGCTTAGATTGACGACGCTTCCGCCTTCCTCGCCGAAATAGGAAATCGCTTCGCGGATGGCGAGGATCGTTCCGAGGACGTTGGCGTCAAATTGCCGGTGGAAATCCTCTCTGGTCACCTGCTCCAAAGCGGTGAAGTTGAAGACGCCGGCATTGTTGACGAGGATGTCCAGCCGGCCAAAGGCGTCCTTGGTCACCTCGAACAGGCGCTTTACATCCGCGCTCTTGCCGACGTCGGCCTGGACCGCAACCGCCTTGCCGCCGTCTTTCACGATCGCCGCGACGACCTTGTCGGCACCGCTTTTGCTAGAGGCGTAATTGACGACGACCGAGGCTCCGTTGCCGGCCAATTGCCTGGCGATCTGTGCGCCGATTCCTTTGGAGGCACCCGTAACGACGGCGACTTTTCCGCTCAGTTCTTTCATGGAAATCTCCTTTGATGCTGGAGCGCCCCAATCGGGACGAGCTCTCGCCACCAGAGATAATTGATGCAAAATTCCTGCGGTATTGCCTCGTTTTGGATAATATATATACTTCTATCGTATGAATGATCGCCTCAATCAGCTTTCGCTTTTCGTCCGTACCGTCGAGACGGGCAGTTTTTCGAAGGCCGCGCGCGAATTTGGGCTTTCCCAGCCCTCGGTCTCAAGAGCGGTAGCATCCCTGGAGGCCAGGCTCGGCGTCACGCTTCTTCAACGCACGACGCGCCGTCTTGCCACGACCGACGTAGGTCAGGCCCTGGCGATGAGCGCCCGCGAAGCCTTGGCCGCGATTGAGGAGGCGGAGAATGAAGCACGCGGCGCAGACAGGCTGTCGGGGGTTTTGCGCGTCAGCATGCCTGTGGCCTATGGCGTGCGCCAGGTCATTCCACGCCTCCCAGGCTTCCTCGCGCTGCAGCCGGAACTCAAGATCGAGCTCATGATGTCCGACCGTTTCGACGATCTCGTCGCCGAAGGCGCTGATCTCGCGCTTCGTCTTGGCAATCAGCCGGACTCAGCCTTTCTGACGCGCAAGCTGGCTACAACAGACAGGATCGTCGTTGCCTCTCCCACATATTTGACGCGCCGAGGCGTTCCCGCAGATCTCGACGAACTTGGCGAACACGACTGCCTCGGCGGCCCCGTAGACGCCGGGCGGGAGGTCTGGTCGTTCCGACACGGCGAAAAGCGCGAAGATGTTGCGATCGACGTGGGTGTTCGCACTGGCTCCGGTTCGGGTGTCATCGCTTGCGCCGTCGCCGGGCTAGGAATTGCAGTCGCGTCGACATGGATGTGCGCAGAGGAGCTGGAAGATGGCCGGCTCGTGAGAATTCTCGCCGACTACACGCTTGAGCGGATTGACGCCTACGTCGTATTTTCGTCTGGACGGCAGCCGTCGCGGAAGGCGCGGGCGTTCAGCGACTATCTGTCTGAGGCGCTCAACGCAAAGAACTAAGCTCGTGAGAAAGAGGCATGCGGACTGAGTTCCTGATGCGATGCGCGGGAGCGAGTCGAAACCGATCATGGCAGTAATCGGGACGACAAACGAAGTTACCGAGGGCGATTGGCGTTTTCGATCTGTTTTCTCGCCGAGAAGGGCGCCGAAGTTACGTTCCAACACGGCTGCTCGCGCGGCTGTTGAGAGCGATGACACTTTCGTTCTAGATGGTCGAGGGACCCGCCGAAGGAATGGCTGCTTTTGAGAAGCCATTTGGCGCCGCGAAATGACCAGCATAGGGAGCAAAGCCGATGCCTGCCATCCCACCAACCCTTGACGAAAATCCGCGCGCCTGTTTGAGACTGGAGCGAATGCGGACATTTGCTCTGTGGGGAGATGAGCCGGCGATGGCCAACCTTTGAAGCGCTTCTTTCACTTGCTCGCCGCCATCATCCTGGCATCCGCCCTCACCGGTTGCACCAGCGTTTCCTATTACGCGCAGTCGATAGAGGGCCATGTGCAGCTCATGGCGGCGCGGAAGAATGTCGGGGGGCTGATCAACGATCCTTCGACGCCCAAGGCGTTGCGCGCCAAGCTGACGTCGGCCAGCGCCATACGCCGCTTTGCCACGGATGAGCTGGCGCTGCCCGACAACTCAAGCTACCGCTCCTATGTCGATGTCGGCCGGGACGATGTGACCTATGCCGTCTTTGCCGCGCCGCAATTCTCTCTCGCGCCGGTAACATGGTGCTTTCCGGTCTTCGGCTGCGTCCCCTACCGGGGTTACTTTTCGCTGAAAGCCGCGGCCGAAAGTGCTGCCGAACTGCGTGGAAAGGGGCTGGACGTCTATGGGTCGGGCGTCACCGCCTACTCCACGCTGGGCTGGTTCAGCGACCCGCTGCTCAGCACCATGCTGCGCCAGGACGACACCTATATCGCCAGCCTCATCTTCCATGAGCTGGCGCATCAGAAGATCTATGTGAACGGCGATTCCGCGTTCAACGAGGCGTTCGCGGTTTCCGTTGAAACCAGCGGCACGAGGAAATGGTTGCGCGCCACGGGAAACCGCGCCGGGTTGCGCCGCTACGAGGCCGACCGTCAGCGCAGCGCGGATTTTCTCGCGCTGGTGGCGAAAACGCGCGACGAGTTGGGCCAGGTCTATGGCAGTCCCCCCAGCGCGGAGAAGATGGCGGCCGCGAAGGCAGCCGCGATCGACAGGCTGCGCGCGCGCTACCGGCACATGCGCGACACGCGCTGGGGCGGATATCGCGGATATGACGGCTGGTTCGACAGCCCCATCAACAACGCAAAGCTCGCCGCGACCGCCGTCTACGGCGAACAGGTTCCGGCGTTCCTTCGCCTCTACGACCTGTGCGGAGGCGATTATCCGAGGTTCTATGCCGCCGTTCGCCGGATCGCAGCCCTGCCCCAGCCTTCGCGTGCCCAGGCGCTGAAGACGGCGGCTACGTGTGATTGACACTGACGAGCAAGCAGCCCGCCGCACAAGCCCAACTGGCGGCTCGGACAGTCAATCACATAGGGCGCTCTCCGTCTCGGCTTCGCCGAGCCACCTTGTATCTACACGAGAGAGATTTCGTGGGATTGAAGCGATTGAGCCAAGGTCCGGGCGGCCGCCCGGACCTTGGCTTGGCGAAGTCGCCCGTACCACCTGAGGTTAC